>JAFIEE010000107.1 GCA_020832705.1 Paracoccaceae bacterium | reverse complement strand
GCGCACGATACGGTCGCGCGCACGATACGGTCGCGCGCACGATACGGTCGCGCGCACGATACGGTCGCGCGCGCGATGCACCCGATCAATCGGGCTTCGGGTGGCATCGCGGATCTGGTTGCTCGTGCGCCCGGCGCCGCGACTCCCCGCCCCTGAATGTCCCCCGCGCTTCTTCCCCGGACGCTCTCGCTGGCGCGCGGGCACTTCTTCAAGGCCCCCCCGCGTTGCCGCGCGCGCAATCGCCCCCGGACCCGTGTGCGCCAACTGCCTGCGACACGACGCGCCCGGCACGCCCCTCGCGCAGTGCAGCGGTCGCAGGGCGCAGGAAACCCGCCGACGATGGCAACGGCACGCACGCCTCAGCCTGAGTTTGCGACCGAGGGATGGAGCTGGACGCCCAGACGGTCCGGCGTCTGGCGCAGCAGTTCGGAGCGGCTGGCCGCATAGGTGGTCCGGACACGGCCTGCAAGGGCCGGGAAATCGGGCGCATCTGCATTGCCGCGCAACCCGTCCTCGCCCAGCGCGCAGAGTTCTGCCAGCGCGACAAGTCCCAGGTTCGCGGCGGTCCCCTTGAGCATGTGCAACGCATCGGCGCGCGCGCTGACACCGTCGATCGCGGGCAGTTGCAGCACTGCTTCGTCCATCTCCTCGATGAACAGGGCCACGACATCGCCCAGCGCATCGGCGCCGAAATCATGGTTGAGGGCATTCAGCCGGTTCCAGTCGATCATCTGCATGGCCGGGTTCATCCGCATGGCCGGGACACTGGCACCGGACAATGGCAGCGATGGTTTAACGGGGGGTTAGCAGGCGCCGCATGAACCTGCCTTCATCCGAAATTAAGGTTCTGCCCGCAGAAGTGGCGCATGGTTCCAATATGTTTCGCCCATCGGGTCCGTGATTGATGCCTCCTGTATCGCTTCGTAACGCCACGTCCGCCGCCAGACCCGCGATTCGCAGCGTTCTTGTCGTCGATGACAGCCGCGCCCAACGGGTGCTGCTGGGCAAGATGCTGCGTGCCTGGGGTTATGACGTGACCGAATGCGGATCGGGTGCGGACGCGCTGGAGCTGTGCGCGCGGGGGCATTTCGATCTGGTGCTGTCGGACTGGATCATGCCCGGCATGGATGGCGCCGCCTTCTGCCGCGCGCTCCGGGCGCAGGCCGGGGACGGCTACAGCTACTTCATCCTCCTGACATCGCGCTCCGATACGCAGGCGGTGGCCGAGGGGCTGGATGTCGGCGCTGATGATTTCCTGTCAAAGCCGGTCGCGTCCGAGGAACTGCGCGCGCGCATCTCGGCCGGGGCGCGGCTGCTGGACATGCAGCGGCGCCTGCGCGACCAGAACCGCAAGCTGACCGCCACGCTGGAGGAATTGCGCGGGCTCTATTCGGCACTCGACCGCGATCTGAAGCAGGCACGCCAACTGCAGCAATCGCTGGTGCGGGAGCGGCGGGTCGTGTTTGACGGCGCGCAGCTTTCGCTCCTGCTGCGGCCCTCGGGGCATGTGGGCGGCGACATGGTGGGCTGGTTCCCGATCAATCCGACCCGTGTCGGGTTCTATGCGATCGATGTCGCGGGGCACGGCGTCACCTCGGCGCTGATGTGCGCGCGGCTCGCGGGGCTCTTCGCAGGCGGCAGCGACGGGCAGAACATCGCGCTGGCCGGGGCCGAGGCGGGCACCGCGGTCGACCCCGCCGAGGTCGCCGCGCGCATGAACCGCTTGCTGCTGAGCGAATTCGAGACCGAACATTATTGCACCCTGTGCTACGCTGACGCCGATCTGCGCGCGGGGCGGGTGAAGATGGTGCAGGCCGGCCACCCGCACCCCCTGGTGCAGCGCGCCGACGGGCGCATCGAATTTACCGGGAGCGGCGGGCTGCCGGTGGGGCTGATCGATGGGGCGGGCTATGACACGGTGACGGTCACGCTCACCCCGGGCGACCGCCTGCTGGCCTATTCCGACGGGATCAGCGAAAGCCTCGGCCCGAACGGGCAGGAACTTGGCACCGACGGGCTGGAACAGCTCGTGGGGCGGCTGCAGGGGCTGCGCGGCAACGCCATGCTGGACGCGCTGCTGTGGGAGCTGGTGCGGCGCAGCGGCAGCGACGATTTCGCCGACGACATTTCCGGGGTGATGCTGGAGTATCAGCGCCCCGCCTGACGCGCGCCCCGTCATAGCGCGGCGGCGGGGAGAGGGCGACACGGCGCCATGCCGTGGCGGCCACCCGTCGGCGACATCCCATGACCGTCGGCGCGCCTGCCGGACGGCCCGCCTGTGCATGTGGCGCGATACGTGCCCGCACGGATCGCCGGAGGGATCGCGGCCCGCTCGACCGCGGGCCGGTGGTGCCTGTCTCCCAGGCGCGCGGCGGGGCGGCTTTCGATCCGATCCGACGCATCTTTAAGCCCGCCTGCGCCCCACGCGTGCAGCGGGGCGCATCGGGCACACCCCGCGGCAGGGCATGGCCACGGTTCCCGCCCCCCCGGTCGGCGGCGCTGGCGCGAACCCGGCCTAGGCCGGGCCGCTCACGAACGTCAGCGCACCGGTCATTCCCTATCCGGCGGATCGCTGCCGCTGGCCAGACGGCTTTCCCCGCCCCTGCGCCAGCAGGGGCGGGGCCCCCCGGGGGGGGGCGCGGGGGGGGGGGGGCGGCGCCCTCGGGGCGTGCACGGGCGGTGGGTGGGGCACGGCCCGAGGGCGCTTTCGCGGTTCGCAACATCGCAGCGCGCCGCCAGCACCGGCAGCGCCTGCATGCCGCATAAGGTGTGGGCACGTGGTGGGGGTGGCGGGCGCGTCCGGCGCGCGGGTCCTGCGTCGGCCGGCGGGGCGCATCCACTTGGCACCGGCCCCGCGTCAATCGGACTGCAAGGCATCGTCCGGCAGGTCGATCCCGCGCGCGGCCGCCGAGCGGCGCACCGCGTCGCGGATGCTCCGGCTTGCGGCCAGCAACCGCTTGAACCGCTGCTCGTCCAGCACCAGGATCGTGGAATGCGCCAGCGCCGTGACCTGCGCGCGCCGACGATGGCGCGCCAACACCGCAAGCTGGCCGAACATCTCGCCCCGGCCCAGCCGGGTCTTCTGGCCCGCGATATCCATTTCCACCGCCCCCGAGGCGATGAAGAAGATGCTGCGCGCCGGTTCGCCGCGCCGGATCAGCACATCGCCGGGCGCCACATAGATTGCCTTGAGCGCGCGCGCCAGCCGCCGCCGTTGCCGCTCGCTCAGGCCTGCGAACAGCTCGAACCGCCCCACAAGCTCGGTCTTCTGCACCGCGAGATCCAGTTGCGGGCGGGTGTCGAGGGCCACGCGCATCCGCTCCAGCCGCTCGCGCAGTGTGACATGCAGCTCCGGCCCGATCAGCCCGTCCTCGCGCAACTGGTCGTATTCGCGCTCTTCCAGTCGCAGCGAGGTGCGGCGGATGAAACGGCGCTCCAGTTCCTCGGCATAACCGGGGTATTGCAGCCGCAGCCCCTCCAGCGCGTTCTCGGTATCCACCATGCGCCGGTCCAGCAGTTCGTGCAGCAGTTCCGCCACCCGGCGGCCGTGGATGCGCCGGATCTTGGCGTCGATGTAGCCGTGCAGGTCGCGCAGCACCAGCGACTGGTTGAGCAGGATATCGAAGCGCTCGGCGGTGCGCCGTGCCAAGGGTCCGGACAGGTGCAGGCGGTTGTGCAGCCAGACCGCGAAACGGTAGCCGCGATCCTCGCCCAGCGCCGCGCGTCCGGCGCGCCTGTATTCGGTCCGCCCGCCCTGCCGGGTCCGTTCGATCAGCCGGTCCACGTCCGAGATCATCCGGTCCGCCAGCCGGATCGAGATCAGCTGCTGGCGGAAATGTTCCAGGATCAGGTCGCGTTCACGCCCGGCCAGCGCCACCAGCCCCAGCGTGATCCGGTCGCGGTCCTGGATCTCGGCGCCTTCTTCGGCCTTGTCGACCGCCGCGTCCACCCGCGCGGCGAAGCGCTTCGCCTCCGAGCGCACGACCTCGCGCGGCAACTCGTTGCGCCGGGTGATGTCCGCGACCTCCTCGCGCACGTTCTGCAGCGCCACGGCGATCACCTGATCCGACAGCGCGGCGTTGAGCGGCGACAGCCGGTCCAGCCCCAGCCAGCGGATCATCGGGCGCAGGCTCAGCCCCTGCACGATCAGCGTGAACAGCACGAAACCGGTGGCCAGGGTGCCGACCAGCCGCTTGATCTCGGTGGGCACGGCGGGGTTCTCGGTCACCGCCAGCGCCAGCGCGAGCGTCACCGCCCCGCGCAGCCCGCCCCACAGGATCGCCACGCGGTAGGGGCGCTCCACATTGGGCGACAGCCGCAGGAAGCACAGCACCGGCAGCACCCCGAACAGCACCACCACCCGCGCCGCCGTCGCCGCCGCGATCAGCACCGCCAGCAGCACGAAGTCCCCCGGACGCACCCCTGCCAGAAGCTGCGGGATCAGCAACGCTGCCAGCACGAAGATGAGCGCGCCCGCCCAATGCGCCAGCAGGTCCCAGACCTCGCGCAGATAGGCCCAGGCGGTGGGCAGGATCCGCGACGGGCCCAGCAGGTTCAGCACCATCCCCGCCGCAACCACGGCGATCACACCCGACGCCCCGACCAGCCGCTCCGCCGACAGATAGGCGACATAGGGCAGCGCCACCGACAGCGACACCTGCGCCAGCGGGTGGTTCGGCACCATGGTCATCAGCCGGATGAACAGCCGCGCCAGCACCCAGCCCACCAGCGCCCCGCCCACAAACAGCAGCGGCAGTTGCAGCAGCGCCTCGGCCAGCCGGGGCGAGGGACGGGCGGGCAGGATGATGTTGAGAAACAGCGCAAACAGCGCAATCGCGGCGGCATCGTTGAGCAGGCTCTCGCCCTCGACGATCCGGGTCAGGCGGCGCGGCGCGGCGATGTTGCGAAAGATCGTCACCACCGCCGACGGATCCGTGGTGGAGACGATCGCCCCGATCAGCAGGCAGGCGACCAGCGACAGCCCCGCCACCGCATAGAGCGCGTAGCCCACCGCAAAGGTGGCGATCACCACCGCCACCACGGCCAGCACCAGTATCGGCACCCAGTCGTCCGCCATCCGCCGCAGGTTCAGCCCCAGCGCCACCTGAAACAGCAGCGTCGGCAGAAAGACATAGAGGAAGACATCCGCCCGGATCGGCAGGTTGCCGATGAGGCTTGCCACCGTGTCCAGTGTTCCGGTCAGCGGCGAGACAATGACATAGCCCGCGAGCGCGCCGATCAGCGTCCCGATCCCCGCCAGAATCACCGTGAACGGCAGGCGCAGCCGCGCCGCCAGCGGCTCGGCCAGTCCGATGATCACGAATAGCGCGGCCGCAAAGGCGGTGAAAGCGGCGATGTCCATTGTTCAAGAATAGGCAAACCGCCGCATTCGGGAAAGGGCAGTTGCCTGAATGAACAGCATTTTTACATCGTGCTGGCTCAGCTTCCGCCGGCGTCTTCCCCGGCAGCCTGCGCCGTGGTCTGCACCGCCTCGGGGCGCGGGCGGAACCAGTCGGGGTTGCTGGCCATCCAGCGTTCGATCATCGACGCCGCATTGCGCGACAGATTCGCCATCTGCTGTTCCGCCGACTGGGTCAGGCCCGAGCCGAGCATCGTCTCGCCCGAGAGGCTTTCGAACACCACGATCCGGTGCGACGTGTCGTTGATCCGGCCGCCGCCGGCGTCGTCCCAGACCGTCACCCCGATGATCAGGAAGGACCGCGGCGCGGCGACCAGCGGGATGCCCGGGATCGCCAGCACATAGCCCTGCACCGCCACCGCGATATGATAGAAGCTGTCGCCGTCATAGCGCCCGAAGCGGCGTTCGATCTCGGCCTTGAGCGCGGCTTCCCATTCCTCGGGTTCCGCGGGGCGCGAGGCAGGGCCGCGCGTGGCCTCGTCGGCCACGACGATGGTGTGACCCAGCCGGAAATCACCCAGTTCGCCACGCTGCGCGCCCAGCTCACCACCCCCGCCACAGGCGGCGAGGAACAGCACGGCACCCAGCAGCGCGGCGCGACGGGAGAGGGAAAAGGAAGCCATTGTCACGATCACTCCAGCAGTGGGGCAGGTTCGGCACTGGGTCCAGACATAGCGGATGACGGGGGGGCAGACAATCACGAGGCCACCGGGGCGCGCATTCCTGCCCCCCCGCCGTCGCTCTGGCGGGGCAGGAAGCGCCCGCTCAGCGCCCCACCCAACCCACCCATGGCGCTTCGCGGGCGCTCCCCGGCGCCAGAGCGCCGGGCGGGAAAAGATGGCAGCGTCGGTCTGCGGCGCCGTCAGGTGAAGCGATTGTTGCGCGGGAAGCCGCGCGGGGCCATGCGGCCTGCGCCCGCACGCTTGCCCAGCCATTCGCTCAGGTCCGGTTCGGTCCGCGTGCGCCCGGCGGGGTCCTTCCAGCTCAACCCGGCCGCAAGGTCGAAGCTGGTCACATCCGACAGCCCGCCGTCCTTGTATTTCTGCAGCCGCACGCCCTTGCCGCGCGTCATCTCGGGCAGGTCGCTGGCGGGGAAGACCAGCAGCTTGCGGTTTTCGCCCACCACCGCCACATGGTCACCGCGCAGCGCGTGACAGCAGCGTGCCTCGACCGGCGCGCGCACGTTGAGCACCTGCTTGCCGGTGCGGGTCTGGGCCAGCACCTCGTCCGCCGGGACCACGAAACCGTCGCCGGCGCTGGATGCCACCAGCAGCCGCGCACCGGGGCGATGGACGAACAGATCGACGATCCCGGCCTCGTTGGGCAGGTCCACCATCAGCCGCACCGGCTCGCCCATGCCGCGCCCGCCGGGCAGGTTGGCCACCGGCAGCGTGTAGAACCGCCCCGTGGAGCCCAGCAACAGCAGCTTGTCGGTGGTTTCCGCGTGCAGCACGAAGCGGCCTTCGTCCCCGTCCTTGAACTTGAACGCGGTATCGAGCGCCACATGACCCTTCATGGCGCGGATCCAGCCCATTTTCGAACAGACCACGGTCACCGGTTCGCGTTCGATCATCGCTTCCAGCGGCACATCCTCGACCGCGCCTGCCTCGGCGAAGCCGGTGCGGCGGGCGCCCGCGGCGGTGCCCTTGCCGAATTCGGCCTGCACCGCGCGCAATTCCCTGACGATCCGCTGCCATTGCAGCCGCTCCGAGGCAAGCAGGTCCTCGATCCCGGCGCGTTCCTTCAGGAGCGCGTCGCGCTCGCGCTTCAGTTCCAGTTCCTCCAGCCGCCGCAACGAGCGCAGGCGCATGTTCAGGATCGCCTCGGCTTGCACCTCGGACAACTCGCCCTCGCCCGGCGCGGGCGGCACGTAATCGGCCTCGGAGGTGGCGCGGGTGAAGCTGCGGCCCCAGTGCTCGCGCATCAGCGCATCGCGCGGGGCATCATCATAGCGGATGATATCGATCACCCGGTCCAGGTTCAGGAAGGCGATGATGAAGCCTTCGAGCACCTCCAGCCGGTGGTCGATCTTGCCCAGCCGGTGTTCGCTGCGGCGCCGCAGCACCTCGCGCCGGTGGTCCAGGAACGCCTGCAGCACCTCGCGCAGGGAGCATACTTTCGGCGTGCGCCCGTCGATCAGCACGTTCATGTTCAGCCCGAAGCGGATTTCCAGGTCGGAATGCTTGAACAGCATCCCCATCATCAGCTCCGGGTCCACGGTGCGCGCGCGCGGCTCCAGCACGATGCGCACATCGTCGGCGCTTTCGTCGCGCACATCGGCCAGCAGCGGCACCTTGCGGGTCTGGATCACCTCGGCCAGCTTTTCGATCAGCCGGGACTTGGGCACCTGGTAGGGGATTTCGGTGACCACAACCTGCCAGGTGCCGCGCGCAAGCTGCTCCACCTCCCAGCGCGCGCGCAGGCGGATGGACCCGCGCCCCGTGCGATAGGCCTCGATCAGCGCCTCGCGCGGCTCCACGATCACGCCGCCAGTGGGGAAATCCGGGCCGGGGATCAGGCGGGCCAGCGCATCGTCCGAAAGCGCCGGATCGGCCACCAGCGCGCAGGCGCCCTCGATCAACTCATCCAGGTTGTGCGGCGGCACGTTCGTCGCCATCCCCACGGCGATCCCGCTGGCGCCATTGGCCAGCAGGTTGGGAAAGGCCGCGGGCAGCACCTCGGGCTCTTCAAGCGTGCCGTCGTAATTGGGGCGGTAGTCCACCGCATTCTCGGCCAGCCCTTCCAGCAGGCGCTCGGCCCCGGCGGCCATGCGCGCTTCGGTGTAGCGGGCGGCGGCGGGGTTGTCGCCGTCGATGTTGCCGAAATTGCCCTGCCCGTCCACCAGCGGGTAGCGCATGGCGAAATCCTGCGCCATGCGCACCATGGCATCATAGATCGCGGCATCGCCATGGGGGTGGTAGTTGCCCATCACATCGCCGGTGATCTTGGCGGATTTGCGAAAGCCCCCGGTCGGAGACAGGCGCAACTCGCGCATGGCAAACAGGATGCGCCGGTGCACGGGTTTCAGCCCGTCGCGGGCATCGGGCAGCGCGCGGTGCATGATGGTGGACAGCGCGTATTGCAGATAGCGCTCGCCCAGCGCCCGGCGCAGGGGTTCGGACATCGGCGCTGCGGCTGGGTCCGGTGCAGCCGCGGGCGGCGGGGGAAGGTCATCATCGCTGGACATGGCGCTTGTGATAGCCGCGCCCGGGGCACCCGTCCAGAGCGCGCAGCCTTCGGCACGATCGCGCGCACAACTGCGCGACCGCGCACCGGCGCGCTGGACGCCCCCGCGCCGCAGGCGCTACGCTGCCGAAACCCTCATGCCGGAGCCAGCCATGCCCGTCCCCCTGACCCTTCACCGCGCCGCCCTGCCCTGCGTCCTGCTGCCCCTGCTGGCGCTGCCGCTCGCGGCCGAACCGCGGGTGGAGGCCGTCACCCTGTCAACCGCTGGCACCGCGCTGATCGAGGCCGCGCTGCCGCTGGAACAGGGCCGCGCCGCGCTGGACCTGCGCCGCGCGGACATCGACGCGTTCCTGAAATCGGTGGTGGTGGGCGACCCGGCGGGCAGTGTGATCCACCTGCGCCTGCCCGGCCCCGCGGCCTTCGACGATGCCTTTGCCGCGCTGCCGCTGGCGCCCGAAGACCTGCGCGGCATGGCGACGCTGCTGGACGCCATGGCCGGGGCTTCGGTAACGGTGGACCGGCGCGGCGTGGAAACGCAGGGCGTGGTGATGGGCGTGAGCAACCGGCCCTGCGAACACGGCCCCTGCCCGGTGCTGACCCTGCGCGACGACGCGGGCGCGCTGCGGGCCTTTGATCTGGACGATTCGCTCAGCCTGCGGTTCGATGATACGGCCGATGCCGCGATCATCGACAGCGCCCTGGCGGCGCTGCGGCTGGGCCGCGATCCGCAGGCACTGACGGCCACGTTCCACAGCGACGATCCGGAAGGGCGCGAGGTTTCCCTGCAATGGCTGCAGTCCGCGCCGGTCTGGAAAACCGCCTGGCGGGCGGTGGACACCGGGGGCGGGCTGGCGCTGACCGGCTGGGCCGTGATCGAGAACACGACCGGGCAGGACTGGGACGCGGTGCAACTGACGCTGGCCACCGGCGCGGTGCAGACCCTGCGTGCAGACCTCTATGACCGCCGTGACGCGCCCGCGTTTGACCAGTTCGACCGCGTCGGCATCCTGCAATCCGCGCCGTCCCCGGCCGCGCGCATGGCCCCCGAGGCCGCCGAGGCGGCGGTGGCCGAAACCGTGGTCGATGATGGCGAGAGCTTCAGCCGCTTCACCCTGACCGAGCCGGTGACGCTGGCGGCAGGCGAGGTCATCAGCCTGCCTTTCCTGCGCGAGACCCTGGGCGATGCACGGCGCCTTGTCTTTCGCGGCGGCAGCGGGGCGCGGCATCCGATGATCGCGCTCGATCTGGAAAACCCGCTGCCCCTGCGCCTGCCTGCCGGGGTGCTGACCTTCTATGATGGCGCGCGCGGTCATGCGGGCGACGCGCAGGTGCCGGAACTGGCGCCCGGCGCGCGCGCGGTGCTGGACTTCGCCCGCGACACGGGCATCAGCCTGCGCGAGGATGTGGCCCAGACCGAGACCCTGACCGAGTTGCGCATTGCCGACGGGATGGCGCGGCTGACCGAGGACCGCGTCCGGCGCACCACCTACCGGATCGAGGGCGCGGCCGACGGCGACAGGCGCCTGACGCTGGAGCACCCGCGCCGGGGCACCTGGACCATCACCACCCCCGGCGGCGACGACCTGCTGGACACCACCCGCTTCATGATCGACGTGCCGGCGGGCGAAACCGTGACCTTCGAGGTGACCGAGCGTCAGCCGCGGCGGCGCGAGGTGGCGCTCGCCCGCGTGGACAGCGCTCAGCTTGCGCTGTGGATGCGCGATGCACCGGACGCCGAGACCCGCGCCCTGCTGGCCGATCTGACCGCGCTCCGCCGAAATCTGGCCGAGGCGCAGCGCGAGGCCCGGCGCCTGCGCACCGAGACCGAGGCGCTGATCGCCGAACAGGCGCGGCTGGTCGATCTGATCGTCGCGCTGGACGATGACACCGCCGCCAGCCGCGACCGCCGCGCCCGGGTCGATGCGCTGGACGCCCGCATCACCGAGGCGACCGATGCCGCCCGCGCCAGCGAGTCACACGCAGCGGACCTGGAGCGCCGGATCGCCGGACTGATCGGGGGCTGAGGCGCGCCGCCCCCGCGCGCGGCCCGTTTCACGGTTTCGCGCAACAGCCGCTTGATTTTTCCGCCCCCAGTGAGTAGACGGCGCGCGATATCAGGTTCGGGGTCGGTGTTCGACCCTTCAGCAACGGGGTGCCGAAGGCATGGCAAAGCAGAAGTTTGAGCGCAATAAACCGCACGTGAACGTTGGTACCATCGGCCACGTGGACCATGGCAAGACGACGCTGACGGCGGCGATCACCAAGTATTTCGGTGACTTCAAGGCCTATGACCAGATCGACGCGGCGCCCGAGGAGAAGGCGCGCGGGATCACGATCTCGACGGCGCATGTGGAGTACGAGACCGACGCGCGGCACTATGCGCATGTCGACTGCCCCGGCCATGCCGACTACGTCAAGAACATGATCACCGGCGCGGCGCAGATGGACGGCGCGATCCTGGTTGTGAACGCCGCCGACGGCCCGATGCCGCAGACCCGCGAGCACATCCTGCTGGCGCGCCAGGTCGGCGTTCCGGCGCTGGTGGTGTTCATGAACAAGGTCGACCAGGTCGATGACGAGGAACTGCTGGAACTGGTGGAGATGGAGGTGCGCGAGCTGTTGTCCTCCTACGACTTCCCCGGCGACGACATCCCGATCGTCAAGGGCTCGGCGCTGGCCGCGATGGAAGGCCGCGACCCCGAGATCGGCGAGAACGCGATCCGCGCGCTGATGGCGGCGGTGGACGACTACATCCCCACCCCCGACCGGCCCATCGACCAGCCGTTCCTGATGCCGATCGAGGACGTGTTCTCGATCTCGGGGCGCGGCACGGTGGTGACCGGGCGCGTGGAGCGTGGCGTGATCAATGTTGGTGACAGCATTGAAATCGTTGGCATCCGCGACACCAAGACCACCACCTGCACGGGCGTCGAGATGTTCCGCAAGCTGCTGGACCGCGGCGAGGCGGGCGACAACATCGGCGCGCTGCTGCGCGGGATCGGACGCGACGACGTGGAGCGCGGGCAGGTGCTGTGCAAGCCCAAGTCGGTGCAGCCGCACACCAAGTTCGAGGCCGAAGCCTATATCCTGACCAAGGAAGAGGGCGGTCGCCACACCCCGTTCTTCGCCAACTACCGGCCGCAGTTCTACTTCCGGACCACGGATGTCACCGGCACCGTCCAGCTGCCCGAGGGCACCGAGATGGTGATGCCGGGCGACAACCTGAAGTTCAACGTCGAACTGATCGCCCCCATCGCCATGGAAGAAAAGCTGCGCTTCGC
>JAFIEE010000005.1 GCA_020832705.1 Paracoccaceae bacterium | reverse complement strand
GCCGCCGGTGAAGCGCTATCTAGGCAATCAAAACAATCACCGCAAGAGAGAAATGCCCGGTTAGGGGCAGAAAATCGCGCGGCGTCCGACGGGCGCATATCCTTGCGCGAAGGCGCCACTTCGTGAAACAAGCTTGCGGATACTGGCGATCTGGGGGCGCGATGTTGCGAGAGTGCCCGGTCCGTGACATCGCGCCTGCGCCGCCTGCCGGAGCGCGCCGCGCTTCTTGCGCCCCGCCGGGGCCAATCACCGGCACGGCGGGCGAATCTGCGCCCCCAAGGCCCGGCCCTTTCGCGGCCTGGCGCGTTTCGCGGCGGGTTTGTGCCCCCGCGATACGCGCGCTAGACTCGCCCCGTCCCCACCCGCACAGGAGCCCGCATCCATGAAGATCACCCGGACCGCCCTGCCCGGGGTGCTGCTGTTGACCCCGCGCCGGTTCGGCGATTCGCGCGGCTGGTTCAGCGAGACCTGGAACCGCCACACGCTCGAGGCCGCCGGGCTGCATCTGCCCGAGTTCGTGCAGGACAATCACAGCTTCTCGGGCGCGCGCCATACCCTGCGCGGCCTGCACTACCAGCGCCCGCCCCACGCGCAGGCCAAACTGGTGCGCTGCTCGCGCGGGGCGATTCTGGATGTCGCCGTGGATGTGCGCCGCGACTCGCCGCAATTCGGCCAGAGTGTTGCGGTTGAACTCTCGGCCGGGAACGGCGCGCAACTGTTCGTGCCAGTGGGGTTCCTGCACGGGTTCCTGACCCTGACCGAGGATTGCGAGGTGCAGTACAAATGCAGCGACCGCTACGCCCCCGAATGCGACGGCGCCGTGCGCTGGGATTCGGCCGGTGTCGACTGGGGCCTGCCGCCCGGCGCGGTGCCGGTGCTGTCGGAAAAGGATGCCGGGGCGCCGCCGCTCGCGGCGTTCGACAGCCCTTTCCGGCTTGCGGAGTGACGCCATGAAACTGCTGGTCACGGGCGGCGCGGGGTTCATCGGATCGGCGGTGGTGCGGCTGGCGGTGGCGCGTGGGCACCAGGTGGTGAATGTCGATGCGCTGACCTATGCGGCCTGTCTGGACAGTCTGGCCGGGGTGGCGGGCAACCCGGGCTATGCCTTCGAGCACGCCGATATCCGCGACCGCGCGGCGCTGGACCGGATCTTTGCGGATCATGCGCCCGATGCGGTGATGCATCTGGCCGCCGAAAGCCATGTCGACCGCTCCATCGACGGGCCGGGGGATTTCATCTCGACCAACGTGACCGGCACATATGACCTGCTCGAGGCCGCGCGCGACTACTGGCAAGGATGCGGGCGCCCGGAGCGCTTCCGCTTCCATCACATCAGCACCGACGAGGTGTTCGGCAGCCTTGGCCCCACCGGCGCCTTCACCGAAACCACGCCCTATGACCCGCGCTCGCCCTATGCGGCGTCCAAGGCGGCGAGCGACCATCTGGTGCGGGCCTGGCATCACACCTACGGGCTGCCGGTGGTGCTGTCGAACTGCTCGAACAACTACGGCCCCTACCATTTCCCCGAAAAGCTGATCCCGGTCATCATCCTGAACGCGCTCGCAGGCAAACCGCTGCCGATCTATGGCGACGGGTCCAACGTGCGCGACTGGCTCTATGTCGAGGATCACGCCGAGGCGCTGCTGATGGTGCTGGAGAAGGGGACAGTGGGGCGCAGCTACAATATCGGCGGCGAGAACGAGCGCAGCAATCTGGAGCTGGTGCGCGCGCTCTGCGCCATCCTCGACCGCAAGCGCCCGAAGCCGCAGGGAAGTCATGCGGACCAGATCACCTTTGTCCCCGACCGTCCGGGCCATGACGCGCGCTATGCGATCGATCCGGCGCGTATCCGCTCCGAGCTGGGCTGGCGGCCCTCGGTCACGCTGGACGAAGGGCTGGAGCGCACCGTGGACTGGTATCTGAGCCGCGAGGACTGGTGGCGCCCGCTGCTGGCCCGCCACGGGGTGGGGCAGCGGCTGGGGGTCGGGCGATGATCCTGGTGTTCGGCAGAACCGGGCAGGTGGCGCGGGAACTGGCGCGGCTGGACCCCGGCGCGCTGTGCCTGAGCCGCGCGACCGCCGATCTGTCGGCGCCGGATACCTGCGCCGCGGCGATTCGCAGCCATGCCCCGACCGCCGTCATCAACGCCGCCGGATGGACCGCCGTGGACCGGGCCGAGGCCGAGGAGGCGCAGGCGCGCGTGATCAACGCCGATGCCCCGGCGGCCATGGCGCGGGCCTGCGCGGCGCTTGGAATCCCGCTGGTGCATCTCTCCACCGATTACGTCTTTGACGGGCGCGGCAGCGTGCCCTTTGCGCCGGATCATCCGCCCGCGCCGCTGAACGCCTATGGCCGCAGCAAGCTGGCGGGCGAGGCGGGCGTGCGCGCCGCCGGGGGCGTGCATGCGATCCTGCG
Source organism: Paracoccaceae bacterium (assembly GCA_020832705.1). GTDB lineage: Bacteria > Pseudomonadota > Alphaproteobacteria > Rhodobacterales > Rhodobacteraceae > Rhabdonatronobacter. The sequence goes on along the minus strand of JAFIEE010000005.1, from coordinate 48,714 downwards.
CACGGCCTGGGTTTTTTCCGCCCATGGCACGAATTTCGTGCGCACCATGCTGCGGCTGGGCGCCGAGCGTGAGCGCCTGCGCGTGGTCGCCGATCAGGTCGGTGGCCCCACGCCCGCGCGCGCGCTTGCGGCGGCCTGCCTGCACACCATCGCGCAGTTGCAGGCCGATCCGGCGAAAACCGGCACCTATCATTTCTGCGGCGCGCCCGAGATCAGTTGGGCCGAATTCGCGCGTGCGATCATGGCGCAGGCCGGGCTGCCGTGCCGGATCGAGGACATTGCCACCGCCGATTACCCCACCGAGGCGCGGCGCCCCCAGAATTCGCGGCTGGATTGCAGCGGGTTGCGCGCGCTGGGACTGGCGCAGCCGGACTGGCGCGCCGGGCTGCGCGAGACGATAACCGAACTGAAAGGCACCCCATGACACAGCGCAAGGGCATCATCCTGGCCGGGGGCACCGGGTCGCGGCTCTGGCCGATCACCATGGGCGTGTCGAAGCAGTTGCTGCCGCTCTATGACAAGCCGATGATCTATTACCCTCTGACGGTCCTGATGCTGGCGGATCTGCGCGACATTGCCATCATCACCACCCCCGAGGACCAGGACCAGTTCCGGCGCCTGCTGGGCGATGGCAGTCAATGGGGGCTGCGCTTCACCTGGATCGAACAGCCCCGCCCCGAGGGGCTGGCGCAGGCCTACATCCTGGCCGAACGGTTCCTGGACGGCGCGCCCTCGGCGATGGCGCTGGGGGACAACGTGTTCTTCGGCCATGGCCTGCCCGAACTGCTGGCCGCCGCCGATGCGCGGGTCACGGGCGGCACGGTGTTCGGCTATCGCGTGGCCGACCCGGAACGCTACGGCGTGGTCGATTTCGACGCGGCCGGGCAGGTGCGCGCGATCGTCGAGAAACCCGCGGTGCCGCCGTCAAACCACGCGGTCACCGGGCTCTATTTCCTGGACGGAACCGCGCCCGCGCGGGCGGCACGGCTGCGCCCTTCGGCGCGCGGCGAGCTGGAAATCGCCACGCTGCTGGACAGCTACCTGCAGGAGGGCAGCCTGCAGGTGCAGACCATGGGGCGCGGCTACGCGTGGCTGGACACCGGCACCCATGAAAGCCTGCTCGATGCCGGGAATTTCGTGCGCACGCTGCAGGCCCGGCAAGGGCTGCAGATCGGCTGCCCCGAGGAAATCGCCTTCAGCCGCGGCTGGATCGACCGCGCAGCACTTGAACGCCAGATCGCGCGGCTGGAAAAAAGCGCCTACGGCCGCTACCTGCGCGCGCTATACGGCTGACCTGCCCCCACCAGCCCCGCAGACGCCGCCCACCGGCCGCACCATATGCAAGGAAAACCCGCATGCTTGAACGCCACCACATCACCAGCCTCGATGGCGCGCGCAAGGCGCAGGTCGTGGCCAGCGACGCGCTGATCTTCCTGTCGGGCATGCACCCGGACAGCCTTGAGGGCGACATCGCCGACCAGATGCGCGGCGCGCTGCGCAATGTCGATGCCGCGCTGGCCGGCCTGGGCGAGGATCAGCGCTCCATCTTCATGGTGCATGTCTGGCTGGCCGACATGACCGATTTCGACGCCATGAACGCGGTCTGGAACGCCTGGGCCGATGCGGACAGCCCACCCGCGCGAACCTGCATCTCGGGCGCGCTCTACCGCCCGGACCTGCGCGTGGAACTGGTGGTCACGGCCTGCCGGACAGGGGCGGGCAACGGCGGAGCGCAGGCATGATGACCCGGTTCGACCGCATCAGCGGGCCGCGTTCGCCCGCGATCCACCTTGGCGCGACCATGTCGCAGATGATTTCCACATGCCTCGTGGCCTCGGACCTGGACGCGGACACCGCCGCTCAGACGCGCGAGATCCTCGGCGTGATCGACGCGCAGTTGCGCGGGCAGGGGTCAGGCCGCGAGAAGCTGATGATGGTGCAGGTCTGGCTGGCCGACATGGGCGATTTTGCCGCTTTCCGCACGGTCTGGAACGACTGGATCCTGCCCGATCACCCACCGGCGCTGTCGGTGGTGCAGGCCGCCGCCGCGCGCCCGGCCATGCGCGTGGAAATCCGCGCCTATGCCGCGCCCTGAAGCGCGGCGTGGAAATTCACACCACCGCGCGCGGCTTGAACCCCCGGTCCAGCATGTCCTGCGGCGCCACCGGGTATTCGCCCGAGAAACAGGCGTCGCAATACTGCGGGCAGCGGCTGTTGCGCCCCTTTGCCTCGCCCACCGCGCGATAGAGCCCGTCCAGCGAGATGAAGCGCAGGCTGTCCACCCCGATATGGTCGCGCATTTCGTCCTCGGTCATGCGCGAGGCCAGGAGCTTTTCCTGCTCGGGCGTGTCCACACCATAGAAACAGGGCCAGGCGGTGGGCGGGCTTGCGATGCGGAAATGCACCTCGGCGGCGCCTGCGTCCAGGATCATGTCCTTGATCTTCATGCTGGTGGTCCCGCGCACCACCGAATCATCCACCAGGATGATCCGCTTGCCGCGAATCAGGGCGCGGTTGACGTTGAGTTTCAGCCGCACGCCCATGTTGCGGATCTGCTCGGTCGGTTCGATGAAGGTCCGCCCCATATACTGGTTGCGGATGATCCCCATGGCATAGGGGATGCCCGATTCCTGGCTGTAGCCGATGGCCGCCGGGGTGCCGCTGTCGGGGACGGGGCAGACCATATCGGCCTCGACCGGGGCCTCGCGCGCCAGTTCCACGCCGATGGCGCGGCGGGTTTCATAGACCGAGCGCCCGCCGATGATCGAATCAGGGCGCGAGAAATACACATGCTCGAACACGCAAAAGCGCGAGCCGCGGGCCTCGAACGGGCGATGGCTTTCCAGGCCGTCAGGGCCGATGACCACCATTTCGCCGGGTTCGACCTCGCGCAGGTAGTCGGCGCCGATGATGTCCAGCGCGCAGGTTTCCGATGACAGCACCCAGCCGTCGCCGAGCTTGCCCAGCACCAGCGGGCGCACGCCAAGCGCGTCGCGCACGCCCATCAACTTGGTGCGGGTCATGGCGACGATGGAAAACGCCCCTTCCACCCGCCGCAGCGCATCCTTCATGCGTTCGGGGATGGTTTTCTGGAAACTGCGCGCCATCAGGTGGATGATGCATTCGCTGTCCGAACTGGACTGGAAGATCGAGCCGCGCTCGATCAACTCGCGCCGGATCGATTCGGCATTGGTGACATTGCCGTTGTGGGCGATGGCCGCGCCGCCCATGGCGAACTCGCCAAAGAACGGCTGCACGTCGCGGATCTGCGTGGCGCCCTTGGACCCGGCGGTGGAGTAGCGCACATGGCCGATGCCGATGGGGCCGGGCAGACTTTCGATCACGCCGGCCTTGGTGAAGCTGTCGCGCACCAGCCCGAATCGGTGCGCCGACTGGAACCCCGTGGCGGGGTCATGGGTGATGATGCCACCCGCCTCCTGCCCGCGATGCTGGAGCGCATGCAGCCCCAGCGCCACGAAACTGGCCGCATCCGTCACCCCCATGACGCCGAAAACCCCGCATTCCTCGCGCAGCTTGTCGTCGTCGAAGGGATGGCCGGGAAATGGGTCGCTGGGCCGGGTGCGCATGAAGTCGTGCCTCGGATGTCGCCGTGTCCGAGCCGTGCCTTATCGGATCGTCGCGGAACTGTCACCCTCTGACCGTGCAAGCCCGGGCCGCGCCCGGAGCCGACACGCCAAAGTGCGCGAACTTGCGTCAGATCAAGGTCCGGACCCGCGCGCGCTCCTAGGATCATGTCCGATCAAGACGCGACAGGAGAGACCACATGTCCCACACCCCGCACGAACTGGCCGAGGAATTCCCGAACGCAACCGACGCGATTCACGACCTCAAGCTTTCCGATGCCCATTTCGCCCGGCTGGCCGAGGAGTATCACACCGTCAACCGCGCCATTCACCGCGCCGAAACGCTGGTCGAACCCGTCAGCGAACAGCACGAACACGAACTGCGCCGGGAAAGGATGCGCCTGAAGGACGAAATCGCCCGGATTCTGCGTGATCACGCGGCCTGATGGCAAAACCGGCTCACTTGCGGCGCCGCAGCAGCCGACCGATCAGGAAGGATGTGCGCGGCACGTAGGTGTAGCGGGTGCGACTGTCCGGTGTCGGCCTGGTCCGCATGCGAATCAGGCCGAACACCAGCAGCAGCACATGCGACACCGCCAGAAAGGCGAACATCCCGGTCGGCCCGAACCCCCCCAGCAGAAGCGCCGCGATGACGGGGCTGGCAATCGCGCCCACCGCATAGAGGAACATCAGCGCCGCCGACAGCTCGACCCGTTCGTCATCGTTTGCGAAGTCATGGGCATGCGCCGCGGCCACCGAATAGATCGGAAAGGTCGCGAAGCCAAAGAACGCCGCCGCGGCGAAGATCGCCGTGATGCCCGCACCGGTGCTCAGCACGCTGAGCGCGCAGGCCAGTGCCGAGGCGACCGAAAGCCAGTTCAGCACCGCGCGGCGATCGAACTTGTCGGCCAGCCAGCCCACCGGCACCTGCGCCACCGCACCCCCAAGGACATAGGCTGCCAGGAAAAGCGCGATCTGGTCGGCCTCGAGCCCGACCGCGACCCCGTAAAGCGGCCCGACCATGCGATAGGCCGCGCCCGTGATCCCCGAGACCACGACCCCCGCCGCCGCCAGCGGCGAACGCTCCCAGGCCAGTCGCGGGCGCAACCGCGGCGCGGTTCCCGTGGCAGGCCCCTTGGCGCGGGTCAGCACCAGCGGGAACAGCGCCGCGCAGCTCAGCAGCGCCAGCACCGTATAGGACACATAGGACGCAGGCTCCAGCACCGCGATCAGCAACTGCGCGCCCAGACTCCCGAGGATGTCCACCACCCGATAGACCCCCATCGCCCGGCCGCGCGTTTCATTGCTGACCTTCGCCTGCAACCAGGCCTCGATGATCGTGAAGCACCCGGCCACCGCCAGGCCCGAGGCCACGCGCATCAGCGCCCAGGCATACGGATCATCGATCAGCACATGCCCCAGGATGCCGATGGTTCCCGCTGCGCCGAAGGCCGCAAAGGCCCGCGAATGTCCGACCTCTCCCATCAGCCGGGGCGCCCACCAGCAGCCGATGAAGAACCCGGCGAAATGGGCGGAGCCGAGCATGCCGATCTGACCGGGGGAAAAGCCCAGTTGCGCCCCCGAGAGCGCATCCAGCGGCGCCAGCCCGCCCAGGCCAAGCTGCAGCAGCACAACCGACAGGAACAGGGCCGCAAAGGAGATCAGAAGGCGCACGCGCAAACCCGGTGGAGGGGAGTCCCCGGGGGGGCAGACTGCCCGCACGAACGCCCAAGGTCCAGTCAGATCATGCCACCGGATTCAACAAACTTGGACAGGAGGAACCCATGCGACATTATGCTGTTGCGCCGATGGTCCGGCGTTTCCTATGTTTGCATAGGGTAGAGGAGGGATTTTGATGGCCATGACCGATACAACCGTGACCGCCCCGGTGCAGGTGGCGCAGGATCTGACCGAGGACGATCTGCGCGCCGCCCTGCAGAAGGGCTGGGACGACTTCAAGGCGCAGCCGATCTTCGGGTTGTTCTTTGCCGGATTCTACACGCTGGGCGGGTTGCTTCTCTATTTCGGCCTGATCGGCCAGGGGCAGGCCGCGTGGTTCATTCCCATTGCCGCCGGTTTCCCGCTGCTGGCACCCTTCGCCGCCGTGGGGCTTTATGAAGTCAGCCGCCGACGCGAGGCGGGCGAACCGATGGACTGGCCCGGCGTGCTGGGCGCGCTGCGCGGGCGCGGCAACGAACAGCTTCTGCTGATGGCGGTCACGGTGCTGATCGTCTTCGGCTTCTGGATCATCCTGGCGCGCGGCATCTTCGCGATGTTCTTCTCGCTTTCGGGGATCGGTTATGAAACGCTGGGGATGCTGTTTTCCTTTACCGGCATCTCGATGGTCTTCGTCGGCTCCGTGGTCGGCGCGCTGGTGGCGCTGGCGCTGTTCACCATCACCGTGACCAGCCTGCCGATGCTGCTGGACCGGGACGTGGATTTCGTCACCGCCATGATCACCAGCGCCGAGGTCGTGCGCTCGAACCACATCACCATGCTGAAATGGGCCGGCGTGATCGCGGTGGCGGTCTTTGCAGCGATGATCCCGCTCTTCCTGGGCCTTCTGGTGGTGCTGCCGGTGCTGGGTCACGCCACCTGGCATCTTTATCGCCGGGGGGTGCCGGTGGAGGCACCCGCCCCCGCAGGCCAGCCCGCCGCCGAGGACCGCGAGACCGTGCACCCGGCCACCGATGTTCCGACCCCGCCCCCGGCCGACGTGGCGCCACCCGCTGCGGTCCCCGAACCGCGGCTGGAGATGCAGAGCGCCCGGCCCACCGGCATGTCCGCCCCCCGTGACGGCAAGGCCGATGATCTGAAGAAACTCGCCGGAATCGGGCCGAAGCTGGAAGCCACGCTCAACGACATGGGCTACTGGCACTACGACCAGATCGCCGACTGGACCGAAGCCGAAGTCGCGTGGGTGGACGACCACCTCGAAGGCTTCAAGGGCCGCGCCACGCGCGACAACTGGGTCGAACAGGCGCGCAAGCTGGCCGGGCGCGACGGCTGAACCCGTTCGGCGGGCCGCGCCCGCACGCGGCGGGCACGGCCCAGCGCCCCGCGCGCCCCGCCGGCGCCTGATCGCCCGGCAGCGCGGGGATGATCCGACGTGGCGCATGACGCTGCGTCACCGGCAACATGGCGCGGCGGGGGCAGGCATGCCCCTGCCGCTTCCTGCTGGCCAGAACGGCGGCAAACTGCTATGTGCGCCCCAATTGCGCCGCAGCGCAGCATCAACGGACAGTTCCATGGACCTTCGCAATATCGCGATCATCGCGCATGTCGACCACGGCAAGACCACGCTGGTGGACGAGCTTCTGAAGCAATCCGGCGCCTTTCGTGCCGGGCAGGCCGTGGCCGAACGCGCCATGGACAGCAACGATATCGAGCGTGAGCGCGGGATCACGATCCTGGCCAAATGCACCTCGGTCGAATGGAGCGGCACCCGCATCAACATCGTTGACACGCCGGGACACGCCGATTTCGGCGGCGAGGTGGAACGGATCCTGTCAATGGTCGATGGTGTGGTGTTGCTGGTCGATGCTGCCGAAGGGCCGATGCCGCAGACCAAGTTCGTCACATCGAAGGCACTGGCGCTAGGGCTGCGGCCCATTGTTGTGCTCAACAAGGTGGACAAGCCCGCTGCCGAACCTGACCGCGCGCTGGACGAGGTGTTCGACCTGTTCGCCAACCTCGGCGCCGATGACGATCAGCTCGATTTCCCGGTGCTCTATGCCTCGGGCATCAATGGCTGGGCCGATACCGATCTGGACGGCCCGCGCAAGGACATGCGCGCGCTGTTCGACCTGATCGTCGCGCATGTGCCCGCACCCGCGCAGGTGGCCGCACGTGGCGAACCCTTCCGGATGCTCGCCACCACGCTTTCGGCCGACCCGTATCTGGGTCGCATCCTGACCGGCCGGGTCGAATCGGGTACGCTCAAGGCGGGCGAGACGCTCAAGGCGCTGTCGCGCGACGGCGCACGGCTTGAACAATTCCGCGTGACCAAGGTGCTGGCCTTTCGCGGGCTGGGGCAACAGCCGATCGAGGTGGCCGAGGCCGGCGACATCGTCACCCTCGCAGGGATGAGCAAGGCCACCGTGGCCGACACGCTGTGCGATCCGACGGTGGAAACCCCGCTGCCCGCGCAGCCCATCGACCCGCCGACCATCAGCGTGACCTTTGGCATCAACGACAGCCCGCTGGCCGGGCGCGACGGTTCCAAGGTGCAGAGCCGCGTGATCCGCGAACGGCTGATGAAAGAGGCCGAGTTGAACGTCGCCATCCGTGTCACCGACACGCCGGGCGGCGAGGCCTTCGAGGTTGCGGGCCGGGGCGAGTTGCAGATGGGCGTGCTGATCGAGAACATGCGCCGCGAAGGGTTCGAGCTGTCGATTTCCCGCCCCCGCGTGCTGACCCGGGATGAAGGCGGCCAGAAGCTGGAGCCGATCGAGGAAGTCACCATCGATGTGGATGACGAATTCACGGGCGCGGTGATCGAGAAACTGACCGGGCCGCGCCGCGGCGAACTGGTCGAGATGAAGCCCGCCGGCGCCGGCAAGACCCGGATTGTCGCGCATGTGCCCTCGCGCGGGCTGATCGGCTATCACGGCGAATTCCTGACCGACACGCGCGGGACCGGCGTGCTGAACCGGGTGTTCCACGATTGGGCACCCTACAAGGGGACGATCCCGGGCCGCCGCCAGGGGGTGCTGATCTCGATGGAGGACGGCACTGCGGTCGCCTATGCGCTGTGGAACCTCGAAGAGCGCGGGCGCATGTTCATCAATCCGCAGGACCCGGTCTATCAGGGCATGATCATCGGCGAACACTCGCGCGACAACGATCTGGAAGTGAACCCGCTCAAGGGCAAGAAGCTGACCAACATCCGCGCCTCGGGTTCGGATGATGCGGTCAAGCTGACCCCGCCGACAATCATGTCGCTGGAACAGGCCATCGCCTATATCGACGACGATGAACTGGTCGAGGTCACGCCGAAGGCGATCCGCCTGCGCAAGCGTTTCCTTGACCCGCACGAACGCAAGCGCCAGGCTCGCGCCAGCGCCTGACGGCACCCGGCGCCTTCCGCCCGCCGCCCGTCGGGCGGCCCGCACGGCGCCCGCAGGGGTGGGTGGGTGGGCGCGGCCCGAGCGCGCTGCCCCCTTGATCAGAGCGTGACGCTCACCGCTTCGCGCCACCCGCTTTCGACGCAATGTAATCCGCGAAACGCCCGGCATAGTCCGGATGCTCCAGCGCGAAATCCACCACGGCCTCCAGATACCCCATCTTGGAGCCGCAATCATAGCGCTGGCCCTTCAGCGCCACGCTGCGCACATGCCCCTGCGCGGCGCGGGTGTTGATCGCGTCGGCCAACTGGATCTCGCCACCGTGGCCGGGCGGCTGGGCGTGCAGGATTTCGAAGATCTCGGGCTCCAGCACATAACGACCGATGGAGGCCAGCCGCGAAGGCTCGGTCCCCGGTGCGGGTTTTTCCACCAGTCCCGCCACCGCGCCGTCGGCGCCGGGCCGGACAACCCCGTATTTCTGCGCCTCGGTGGCCGCCACTTCCATCACGCTCAGGATCGTGCCGGGTTTCTCGGCATAGGCATTGACCAGACACTGCGTCGGCAGATCGCCCCGCATCACGTCATCGGCCAGCAGCACCGCAAAGGGCTCGCGCCCCACCGCCGGTTCGGCACAGAGCACCGCATGGCCCAGCCCCAGCGCCTCGGGCTGGCGCAGGAAGATGCAGCGCACGCCCTCGGGGACGATGTTGCGCACCATGTCGGCCACATCGTCCTTGCCCTTGTCGCGCAGGGCGCGCTCCAGTTCGGGGTTGGCGTCGAAATGATCTTCGATCGCGCGCTTGGTGCGCCCCGTGACGAAGATCAGGTCGGTGATGCCCGCCGCCACCGCCTCTTCCACGGCATACTGGATGAGCGGCTTGTCGATGATCGGCAGCAGTTCCTTGGGCATGGCCTTGGTCGCGGGCAGAAACCGGGTGCCAAGCCCGGCAACGGGAAAGACCGCCTTGCGAATGGGGGTCGAGGCGCGAAAAGTCACGGTCTTCAAATCTCCAGCATGCGCAGTGCGGAAAGCGGCCCAATGCGACCGGCAGCACCTGCGCGCAATGTCAGGGCAGAAGGCTGGTGCATAATGCGTCTGCACCGCCTGCTCCCGGCCCTTGTGGCACTATTGCGCTTCCGCATCAACCTGTCGCCGCTGCAACCACGCCCCTCCCCTGATCCGGCGAGGGACGCATTGACCCCGCAAAGCGGCCTGCCTATGCCGCTGGGAGAAACACTGATCGGAACGCAATGCAGCATATACTGGTCACCGGCGGGGCGGGTTACATCGGTTCCCACGCCTGCAAGCTCCTGGCGCAGGCCGGATACCTGCCTGTCGCCTTCGACAACCTGTCCACCGGCTGGGCGCGAGCGGTGCGTTTCGGTCCGCTGGTGCAGGCGGACCTTCTGGACCGCGCCGCGCTCGATGCAGCGTTTGCAGAGTTCCGGCCCGTGGCGGTAATGCATTTCGGCGCGTTGAGCCAGGTCGGTGAGGCGACGCGCGATCCCGGCCTCTACTGGCGCAACAACGTCACCGGCTCGCTCAACCTGATCGAGGCGATGCTGGCCGCCGGGTGCCGCGACATGGTGTTTTCCTCGACCTGCGCGACCTATGGCGATCAGGACGGGGTGGTACTGGACGAATCCAGCCCGCAGCGCCCGCTCAACGCCTATGGCGCATCGAAACTGGCGGTCGAGGCGATGCTGCGCGATTTCGGCGCCAGCGACGGGCTGAATGCGGTGACCTTCCGCTATTTCAATGTCGCAGGCGCCGACCCCGAGGCCGAGATCGGCGAATGGCACCAGCCCGAAACCCACCTGATTCCGCTGATGGTCGAAGCGGCAGCCGGCAAGCGCCGCGCGCTGACCGTCCACGGCACCGATTATCCCACCCATGACGGCACCTGCGTGCGCGATTACGTGCACGTCATGGATCTGGTGGACGCGCATCTGCGGGGCCTCGAGTGGCTGCGCGACGGGCGCGGCAGCCGGGTGTTCAATCTGGGCACCGGGGTCGGTTTTTCGGTGGCCGAGGTCATCGCCCAGGGCCGGGCCGGAACCGGGCGCAAGGTGCCGCATGAATACGGCCCCCGCCGCCCCGGCGATGCGGCCGCGCTGGTCTCGGGCAGCCAGCGCGCGGCAGAGGAACTGGGCTGGGTGCCGCAGCGCTCTTCGCTCAAGCTGATGATCGCCGATCACTGGCGCTGGTATCAGACCGGCGGCTATTCAGGCTGACGGCGCGCCCGCCTGCGGCACACCGGGGTCAGAATCGCCGCGTTGCGGCATGCCAGGGTCAGAACCGCCGCGTTGCGCCCAGCGATACCCGCAGGTTGTCAAAGGCGTAGAACGGGATCGAACTTCCCTGCCGCTCGTATCCCACCTCCAGCACCGGCGCGAACCCGCTCCAGACCCAGTCCCGGTGCAGGACGCGGCCCGTCACATCCAGCCGATGATCCCGCCGCGCGCCCGCACCGGGAAAGAACGGGTGTTCGGCGCCATACTGCACCCGCGAAATCGACAGCTCGCCCGCCGCCATCAACCCGCCCTCGAAGGCATATTCCGCCCCCAGCGATACCACCGCCGAGGTCCGGCGCTGGAACGCCGCCTCGGGCCGCTGCACGCCCAGCTCAGCGCCGAAGGTAAGCCGCAACTGCGGCGAACGCACGTGCAGCAGCCGCGCCGTGAGCGCGTAGCGCGGTCCGTCCAGCGCCGGGGCCGCGGGATAGCGCAGCCGCTCGGCCTCGGCGCGCAGCGACAGCAGCGTATCGGGGCGAAGCGGCGTCTGCCAGGTGGCATAGGCCCCCAGACCCCGCGCCACGGTGGACCCGTCCGACAGGTGCAGCCGCGCCGACAGACCGCCGCCGAACTGTGCGCTGCGGTCGCGCAGCACCAGCAACCCGGCTTCGGTCCGCAGTGCCCAGGCATCGGCGATATCCCCCTCATGAACCTGCGCCTGCACCGACGCATGGAACCTGCCGCGCAAATCGCGCCCCAGGTTGGGCAGCCAGGTGCCTCCGGCCTCTAGCTCCATGCCGGTGGCGCGCTCCACCGGCGCCAGCGGGACCTCCAGCGCATCGCCGATCCGCACGCTGTCCAGCCCGGAGCGCCGCTGCGCGTTGGTCTGCGGCGCCAGCGCCACGCGGGCATGCCCTTCCCAGGATTTCCGCCGGTCCATGGCGGTCAGGTATTCCTGCACCGCCTGAATTTCCGACAGCGCCAGCCGCCCGCCCAGCGCCTGTTCGAAATGCAGCCGCGCGCGCGTGTCATCCTCGATCAGGAACAGCGTGCGCGCCAGTTCCAGCCGGAACCGCGTGACGCCCGGCGCGGCCGAGACCATGCGCTCCAGCACCGGCAGCGCGGCCCGGGGTGCGTTTTCGCGCAGGTGGCTTTGCGCGATCAGCCAGTCGCGGCGCAGTGCATCTTCCGGGGTGGGGGCGGGGGCGGTTTCGGCCACGCGGCGGGCTTCGGCCGGGTGGCCGTCACGCAGCAGCGCCTCGGCCTGATCCAGACCGGCGGCCTGCGCAAAGGCCAGACCCAGCGCCGACAGAACGGCGGCCAAAGCCACGAAAACCCGCATGATACTGCCCGATTGTGCCGCCCTTGGGGCGATCCTTGTTGCGCGTCAGGATACGGCACACGCGGCCAAAGTCAACGCGTGCGCGGCCTTGGCTTCACTCCAGCGCCGTGCGATGACTGGGAAAACACACCCGAGGACCGACCGATGCCCCGCACCCCCGCTCCCTTTCCCGCCGCCCGCCTGCGCCGTCTGCGCCGCACCGCTGCCCTGCGCGATCTGGTGCAGGAGCACCGGTTGAGCGCCGCCGACCTGATCTGGCCCGTCTTCGTGCGCGAGGGCGAGGACGTGGCGGAGCCCATCCCCTCGATGCCCGGGGTGGCGCGGTTGTCCATCGACCGTGTGGTGGACGCCGCGCGCGCGGCTGCGGACCTGGGCATCCCGGCGATCTGCCTCTTTCCCTACACCGAGCAGTCCCTGCGCACCGAGGACTGCGCCGAGGCCTGGAGCCCCGACAATCTGACCAACCGCGCCATCCGTGCAATCAAGGCCGCCGTGCCCGAAATCGCCGTGATGACCGACATCGCGCTCGATCCCTACAACGCCAACGGCCATGACGGGTTCGTGGTGGACGGGCAGATCGTCAACGATGAAACCGTGGAGGCGCTGGTCAGGATGGGGCTGGCGCAGGCCGAGGCCGGGGCGGATATCCTGGGCCCGTCGGACATGATGGACGGGCGCATCGGCGCGCTGCGCACGGCGCTGGAAGCGGCGGGCCACCGCGACGTGGCGATCCTGAGCTACGCGGCCAAGTTCGCCAGCGGATTCTATGGCCCGTTCCGTGATGCCGTGGGGGCGGGCGCGCGGCTGGTGGGCGACAAGAAGACCTATCAGATTGACCCGGCGAACCGGGACGAGGCGCTGACCTGCGTCGCCCGCGACCTGGCCGAGGGCGCCGACATGGTGATGGTCAAGCCCGGCATGCCCTATCTGGACATCTGCCGTGCGGTGAAGGACCGCTTCGGCGCGCCGACCTTCGCCTATCAGGTGTCGGGCGAATACGCGATGCTTATGGCGGCTGCGGGCAACGGCTGGCTGGACGGCGACAAGGTGATGGTCGAAAGCCTGCTGTCCTTCAAGCGCGCGGGGTGTGACGGCGTGCTGACCTATTTCGCGCCGCGGGTCGCGCGGATGCTGCGCGACGGCTGAGCGGCGGACCGCTTCCGCCCCGGCTCCGCCGTCAGGTTCGATCGCGCGCCCGGATGCAGGGGCATGGGCAAGAAAGCGTCATGTGCAAAAAAAGCCCCGCCGGATCCGGCGGGGCAAGTTGTGTCCGGGAGGGGTAGTCCCGGACACGGCGGTAACTGGTGCAATCCGTCCTGGGTGAAGGTGCGCCCGCGTTATCCTGCTTGTGTCATCCGTTCCGCTCCAGCTCGGCGCGCAACTGCTGGCGCAGGAGGTCGATGGGGATCAGCCTGCCCTCGCGCCGGAACTGCCAGTAGGTCCAGCCGTTGCAAGAAGGCGCCCCCTCAAGCGCGGCGCCGACCTGGTGGATCGAGCCGCGATGCTCGGCACTGACCAGCGAGCCATCGACCCGCACCTTGGCCGCCTGCCCGCGCGGGTTGACCAGCACCTCGCCCGGACGCAGAAGCCCGCGTTCGACCAGTTGGCCGAAGGGGATGCGCGGGGCGGCACGTTTCGATTCCGTGGTCTCCAGCGCCTGCGCGGGCAACGGGCGGACACGCGCCAGCCGCGCTTCGGCCACCTTGCGGTAGCTTTCCTCGCGCTCGATCCCGATGAAACGCCGCCCCAGCATCCGCGCCACCGCGCCGGTGGTGCCGGTGCCAAAGAACGGGTCCAGAACCACATCGCCCGGGTTGGTGGTGCCGACCAGCACCCGGTGCAGCAGCGCCTCGGGCTTCTGGGTGGGGTGCGCCTTGGCGCCGGTGGCGTCCTTCAGCCGTTCATGCCCCGTGCAGATCGGCAGCACCCAGTCACTGCGCATCTGCAGGCCCTCGTTCAGCGCCTTGAGCGCTTCATAGTTGAAGGTGTATTTCGCCCCCTCGGAGCGCGAGGCCCAGATCAGGGTTTCATGCGCATTGGTCAGCCGCTTGCCGCGAAAGTTCGGCATCGGGTTGGACTTGCGCCAGACCACATCGTTGAGCACCCAGAAACCCGCGTCCTGCAGCGCCGCGCCGACGCGAAAGATGTTGTGATAGGACCCGATCACCCAGATCGCCCCGTTCGGCTTGAGCACCCGGCGCGCCTGCGCCAGCCAGTCGCGCGTAAAGCGGTCATAAGCCTCGAAGCTGCCGAACTGGTCCCATGCGTCATCCACGGCATCGACGCGGCTGTTGTCCGGGCGGTGCAGGTCGCCGCGCAGTTGCAGGTTATAGGGCGGGTCGGCAAAGACCAGGTCCACGCAGCCCTCGGGCAGGGCGCGCATCGCCTCGATGCAATCACCCGGCAATATCTGATCCATGGGCAGCGCGTTGGCGCCCGTTGGCTGTGCCTTGACCGTCATCTCTGCCTCGTTCCGGCCGCCTGTTCCGGCGTGCGCTCTTGTTGGGGGCAGGATGAGTCAAACCCGATTCGGCGTCAATTTCTTTTTTGAATCAGGAAGTTGTTTAATCTTCTTTACACAAGATATTGCGGATCGGCTTGAATGAACGTCTATGAACGGGGGTCACGCCAAGCTCTGCTATGGCATTTATGTGACGCTTTGTCGGGTAGCCCGCGTTCGTGGCCCAGTCGTAGCCGGGGTAGTCGCGGTCCAACTCGGCCATGATCCGGTCGCGCGTGACCTTGGCAACAATGGAGGCTGCCGCGATGGACAGGGAGCGCGCATCGCCCTTCACCACGGCCTGCGCCGGACAGGGCAGGTTCGGGGGCAGGCGGTTGCCGTCGATCAGGGCGGCATCGGGCGGGGTGCGCAGCCCTTCAAGCGCGCGGCACATGGCCAGCAGGCTGGCCTGCAGGATGTTCAGCGCGTCGATCTCGGCGACGCTGGCATGGGCGACAGAAACCTCGGCGCTGGCCATCAGCGCGTCATGCAGGGCCACCCGCTGCGCCGCGCCCAGCGCCTTGGAGTCGCGCAGGCCCGCGGGGATTCGCGCGGGGTCCAGCACCACCGCGGCTGCCGTGACCGGGCCGCAGAGCGGGCCGCGCCCGACCTCGTCCACCCCGGCCACGCGCAACCGCCCGGCGGTATGCTGCGCGGCTTCCAGGCCGAAATCGGGGACAGTGGAACGCATGACGCCAGATGCCCCGGGCGCACCCGGCAAGACAAGCGAAAAAGGCGGGAGGCTTGCGCCCCCCGCCCCGCCGCGCACGGTGCGGCGTCGGTTACTCGTTACGCATACATCCCCGCCCGATACTCGGAACCGACGGCACCAGACACGCGGCGGCGGGGAATTCGGTTGTCACGCGGGCGCTCAGCGCCTGCGGCTGGTGCGGTAGCCCGCATCGCTCAGGCAGCGGGCGTTATAGATGGTCAGATGACCGCCGCCTTCGCGCCGGGCGCGCAGCGCGCAGCTTTCCGGCAGATTGTGCACACCCGCGCGCGACAGGCAGGCGCCGTCATACCCGCGCATGCGGTCGCCCCGGTGGCGGTAGGTGATTTCGCACTGCGCCGGCAGCACCGCGCGATGCGGGCGCGAGGGGCGCTGCGGGGGCCGGGGCTGCCAGTGCCGCGATTCGGCGCGGTAACCCGCGTTCAGCAGGCAGTGTTCGCGATAGATCTGGCGCTGACCGCGGTTGGTGGGGATGGTTTCGGCGCACTGCCGGGGCAGACGGGTCAGCCCGGCCTGCCGCAGGCAGTGGGCGTTGTAGACCTCGACATGGCGGCCGCGCACGCGCAGGGTCTCACGGCAGTGGTCCGGCAGCACGTTGCTGTCATGGCGCCGCCCGGTGTCGCGGGGGCGGCTGTCGCGAGGCCGGTCGGTGAAGCTGTGGACAATCACCGCCACCGCGGCCGCGCCCAGCAGGAAGCGGATCAACTCGTCATCCGAAGCGCGCGCGGGCGTGGGCGCCGTGGTCACCGCGGCAAGCGCCACAACCGCGGCAGCGCCGAACGCCTTCAGTCGTGTGGCAATGGGCATGGTCCGATCCTCCGTGGACTGGTCGCGCGGCTCAACGGCCGCGCTGAATGGCGGCCCGGCGCCGTGGGGCCTCGGGGCGCGATGGGCGCCGGGGGGGGGGCGGGCTGCGTCTTGCATGCACCAACCCTGCCCCCGGTCCGCGCTGTCAGGCAATATCGGCGTGCGGTTATCCGATAACAGCGGCACGCGGGCCACGCGCGCGCCGCCGCTGGCGTCCGGGTGCCGGGCTGATATTGCATGACAACTGCCCCCGCCCCATTGTGAGCACATGAAACGCATCCTTCGCCCTCTGGCGCTTGCCGCAATCGCGCTCACCCTGGCCACCCCGGCGGCCGCGCAGTGCTTCGCCGATTACAAGGCCAAGCAGGACAATCCGCTGCGGCTGCAATACGGGATCGTCGAACTGCCGGCCGATGCCTGCAATGACCATGCGGCGGCGGCCCGCCATGTCGAGGCGGTGCTGGCACGCCACGGCTGGACCTTGCTGCAAATCGAGTCCACCTTCGGACCCGAGGGTTTCGAACAACGGAGGGCGCGTGCAGGAGAAATCCATCTCCGCAACTGAGCTGTCGCGCACCGGCAGCCGCGCGGTCGTCTGGGGCATGGCCGCGATCGTCGCCATCCTGCTGGTGGCGGCGGTCCTGCTTTTCTTCAACCTGCCGGATGCCGGCGCCTTCAACGCGCGGGTCGAACGCATCTTCATCGAACAGGACCTGACCACGCAGGCCGAAATCAAGCTGCTGGAGATCCTGGCGCTGTCGGGCACCGCCTTTGCCGAGACGCTCAAGTCCTACAGGGTGGTGATCTTCGTGTTGCTGGTCTTTGCCACGGCGCTGCTGATCACCTCGCTGGTGCTGGTGACCACGCTGATCGTGCTGAACCGGCGCATGGCGCAGGTGGAAAAGGCAGGCATACAGGTCTCGTCGCTGGTCATCAGCCGCGATACGCGCACGGTTGCGATCAACGACATGGAGTTCCGGCTGACCGAGGCGGCGATCGAAACCCTGGCCGTGCTGGCCGAGGCGCGCATGGACGGCGATATCCTGAGCGGGGCGCAGATCGAGGCGATGATCTCGGGCCGCGATGCCAGCGATTGCGACGAAGCCTCGGGCGCCACCCGGATCAAGCGGCTGCGCGACACGCTGGGCAATCAGCTTGTGTCCGAGGTGTTGATCCGCAACATCACCCGGCAGGGTTACGTGCTGGCCATCGACAAGGGCGTCATCCGGATGCTGTGAACGCCGCAGGGGCGTGCGCGGCATGGCCCGCGCGCACCTGCGCCGCGCTGGCCGCCGCCAGCGCCTTGCGGTCGGCGAAATCGGCCACGGCCAGCGGCGGGTGAAACACCACGTCAACCCGCCCGCCGCGCCGCCGGCCCAGCACGGCCATGAAATGCGGGCCGAAATCCATGCTGCCCCACCAGCCATAGAAACGCGGGTCCGCGCCCGCCGGGGCATGATAGACCACGCTGACCGGCTGGATGTGCAGCATTCCGGCCAGCCCGTCGGCAAAGAAGGCGGAAAACAGCGTGCTCTTGAACGCCAGCACCTGCTGGCCATCGGTGCTGGTGCCCTCGGGAAAGAACAGCAGCCGGTGCCCGGCGCGCAGGCGTGCCTCGAACAGCAGCTTCTGGCGCGCGGCATCGCGCCCGCGGCGGCGGATGAAGACCGTGCCGGTAGCCCGCGCCAGCCAGCCGATGACCGGCCAGCCCGCCACCTCGTCCTTGGAGACGAAATAGACCCGCTCGGCCGCGTTCAGCGCAAAGATATCCAGCCACGAGGCATGGTTGGCCACCAGAGCCCCGCGCTGGCGCATGGGCGCGCCATGGATCACCAGCCGCAGGCCGATCACCCGGAGCGCGATCCGGCACACCGTCAGCGTGATGTATGGCGTCACCGGGCGGCGCAACCCGCACAGGGGCCGTTCGATCAGGCGCAGCAGCAACAACAGCGCCAGCCCGGTATGGATCACCACCGCCAGCACCACCGCGCGCGGCACGGCCCACAGCCATTGATGCGCCCGCAAGCCCTGCATCGGGGGCGGGATGGGCGAGTTCCAGCTTTCCAAGGGCTAGCGCCCCGGCATGGCGCGGCTGTGAAACGCGCGGCGACGGTCCGGCATGGCCGCCGTGTCCAGCACCAGGAACACATCCGTTGTCCGGAACCGGTGATCGACAAAAGCGCCATCGCCGACAAAGCCCCCCAGCCGCAGATAGGCCCGGATCAGCGCCGGAACAGCGGCCATGGCGCGGGGGCGGTCGGCGGGGGTGACGGGGATCAGGTCCATGGGGTGATGGACATGCGGCAGGGTCCGCACCCGCAGCGCCTCGGGGGCCAGGTGGTGGCGGTGCAGCCATGACAGCGGCAACGCGAGCGCATCCACATCGGTGCCCGGAAAGGACGCCACGCCGAACATCAGGTCGATGTCATGGGTCCGCACATAATCCGCGACCGCATTCCACAGGTGCAGCATGGCGACACTGCCACGATACTCGGGGTGGATGCAGGACCGACCCAGCTCCAGAAGCCGCCGCCCCGAGGCCAGCAGCGGCGCCAGATCGTATTCGGTCGCCGAATAGAACCCGCCTGCCGCCTGCGCGCGACTGCAGGGCATCAGCCGATACACCCCGACCACATGGTCCAGCCGCGCGGGGTCGCGGGCCGGGTCGATCAGCAGAAGGTGGTCGTAGAAGGGGTCGAAGCGGTCGGCCTCGAGCCGCGCGGCATGGTCCACCATGCCGCCATCGCCGCCCATCTCGGTGACGAAGACATCGTAGCGCAGCCGCTGCGCCGCGCGCAGGTCAGCCTCGGATGTGGCCAGGCGCGTGTGCAGCGCTGCCTTGCCCGCCAGTGCCCGGGCGCTGCCCGGGATCGCCGTTACCCGGTCATCGATGACGGCGGAGGGCATGGAAAGCTCCTGCATGGGACAATACACGCATTTTAAGGGATGCCGCGACTTGACACATCTCTTGGTTGCATCTCTCTTGTATCAACAGAGTCTGTCACGAGTCAGCGGCGGGAATCAATGTAATCACAGCCGCATCAACGGTCAGTTTACCTTCATGCTCGAAATTCACGGTGACGATAGTGCCGACACGCGATTGCACCTGCCCCTGCCCCCAGTCCGGCCTTGCCGGGTTTTCAACGATCATGCCGGGCTCCAGCAGACTGGGCGGAAAGCTCATGCCGCGCCCCCCCGCTGAACGGAGACCAGGCCCATGAACGCCAGGACGCGCCCCGACCTGAAACAGGCCGATATCTCCGCACTGGTGGTGTCGCGCATCTGCCATGACCTCATCAGCCCGGTGGGCGCCATCGGCAACGGGGTCGAACTGCTGGCGCTTTCGGGCAAGGGCAGCGGCCCGGAACTGGACCTGATCGCCGAAAGCGTGGCCCGGGCGCAGGCGCGGATCCGGTTCTTCCGCATCGCCTTCGGGGAATTCAGTGCCGACCGCCGGATCAACCCGGCAGAGTTGCGTTCGATCGTCGATGCGCTGTTTCTGGGCACACGCGTCAGCATGGACTGGCGGATCGGTTCGGACCTGTCGCGGCGCGAGGCCAAGCTGTGCTTTCTGTTGCTGCTGTGCCTGGAAAGCGCGCTGCCGCGCGGGGGCACCATCACCGCCGACGAACAAGACGGCGGCTGGACGCTCATCGCCGCGGCAGAACGGCTGAATGTCGACCGCGATCTCTGGGACGGGCTTTCAACCGGGGAGGCGCGGGTTGATCCCTTGCCGAAGGACGTGCATTTCGCCCTGGCTGCGCGCCACAGCGCCAGGATGGGCGGACGGATCGCGGTGGACCCCGCCGATACAAGTCTTTCCATCATCCGCTCCTGCGCCTGACGCCCCTGCGGCCGACCGGGTGCCGCGCGGGGGCGCCTGACGCTGCGTCTCAGCTTTCCGGTTCCCGGACACGCCAGTGATCCTGCGCCTTCAGCGCTTCCATCACCTCGCGCGGCATGTAGGTCTCGTCGTGCTTGGCCAGGATCTCGTGCGCCTCGAACACCCCGTTGATGAAGCGCCCGGTGCCGACCATCCCCTCGTTCTCGGCGAACAGGTCCGGCAGGATGCCGCGATAGCGCACCTCGACCGAGGCCGGGCCGTCGGTCACGCGAAAAACGACCGTATCCGACTGGCCGCGAATGATCGAGCCTTCCTCGACCAGCCCGCCGATGCGGAACACCTCGTTCTCGTGCGGCGGTTCGGCCAGCACTTCCGAAGGCGAGCGGAAGAAATTGATTCCGTCGCGCATGGCATAGCCGATCAGGGCCGTGGACAGCGCCAGCGCCACGGCGGCAACGGCGAAAATCTGGATGCGGCGTTTCTTCTTCAGGCTCTTCATGTCACTCTCACCTTACGGAAACACCGGCGCGCCCAGAAGCCCCGTGGTTTCCCCGATCCCCAGCATCAGGTTCGCGTTCTGCACCGCCTGCCCGGACGACCCCTTGCAGAGGTTGTCCAGCACCGCCACCACCAGCGCCCGGCCCGGAACACGATCCCCGACAACCCCGATATGCACATAATTGGAGCCGCGCACATCATGGGTCGAGGGGAGTGTGCCAAAAGGAAGCACCGAAATGAATGACTCAGCGCAATATGCACCCTGCAAAACCGCGTGAATTTCCGCCGCGTCCCCGTCCAGCCAGGCAGTTGCCAGGATGCCGCGATTGAACGGCATCAGATGCGGCGTGAACTGGACATGCACGGGGCGACCCGCAAGGCGCGCGAACTCCTGATCGAATTCGCCCAGATGCCGGTGCGTGCCGCCCGCGGCATAGGCATGCGTCCCTTCGGAGAGCTCCGCGTGCAGCAGGTTTTCCTTGAGCGACCGGCCCGCACCCGAGACCCCGCATTTCAGGTCCAGGATGATCCGGTCCAGATCGATCACGGCGGCGGCGATCAGCGGCCTGAGCGCATACTGCCCGGTGGCCGCGTTGCAGCCCGTCCCGGCGACCAGCCGCGCGGCGCGGATCTCCTCGCGGTAGAATTCGGTCAGGCCATAAACGGCTTCGGCCTGCAGCGCCGGCGCGGCATGGGGCTGGCCATACCATTTCTCATAGGCTGCCGGGTCCCGCAGCCGGAAATCGGCGCTCAGGTCCACGACCTTGAGGCCCTGCGGCAGATCGCGGATCACCGCCTGGCTGGTGGCATGGGGAAGCGCACAGAACGCAAGGTCGATGGCGGAGAAATCCACCTCTTCGATCCGGCACAGGTCCGGCAGGTCCAGATGGCGCAGGAACGGAAAGACCTGCGCCATTGGCTGCCCGGCCTTGCGCTCGCCGGTCAGCGCGGCGATTTCAAGCTGCGGATGGGTGGCGATCAGCCGGACAAGTTCGGCGCCGGTATAGCCGGAGGCGCCCAGAATGGCGATCTTGTGCATGGGTTCGGTCCCTTGGTCGGTCGTCGCGCGGGCGGCTGTCGCTGTGTGCGCTCCGCGCGGGCGTATTTGGGGCAAGATGAAGATCAGGCGGGCTGGAACGGGACCTGTCGTCGCAGGAACTGCGTGGCCTTGCGCGAGACGTTCACCGGGTCGCCCGTCGTCAGGAAACGCGATTCGGTGCCCGGGCCGATCATCCCGGGGCGGCGGCGCAGGTAGTCGTCCAGGCTGGCGGCGACAAGGTCGGGCTGCGAGAAGACCGCCACATCGGGGCCAAGGGCCGCGGCGAACGCCTCTTCCATCAGCGGATAATGCGTGCAGCCCAGCACCGCGGCCTCGGGGCGGGGCATCCGGCGCAACAGCGCCTCGACATGCGAATGCACCAGCGCCTCGGCGAGGATCAGGTCACCCTGCTCGATGGCATCGACCACCCCCGCGCAGGGCTGCGCCTCGACATCGACACCAATGGCGCGGAAGGCCAGTTCACGCTGGAAGGCGCGGCTTTGCACCGTGGCGGGGGTGGCGAAAAGGGCCACGTGTTTCACCGCCACCTCGCGCGGCGGCGAGTTGTCACCCCATTGCCGTTCGGTCAGCGCCTCGATCAGCGGGACAAAGACACCAAGCACGCGCTTGTCGGCGGGCACCCAGGTTTCCTGCATCCGGCGCAGGGCGGCAGCACTGGCGGTGTTGCAGGCCAGGATCACCAGATCGCAGCCTTCGTCCCAGAGCCGTTCGACCCCGGCGCAGGTGAGGGTAAAGATATCCTCGGCGTCGCGGGTGCCGTAGGGCGTGTGGGCGTTGTCGCCCAGATAGGCAAAGGGCACATCGGGCAGCCGTTCGGTCAGCGCGCGCAGCACTGTCAGCCCGCCCAGCCCGCTGTCGAAAACCCCAACCGCCATGTCCCTGTCCGCGCTATCGTGCCGTGTCGGCGCACTGATACGCGAGGCGCCGCGCAAAATCCATCGCAATTGCGCGGGGCGCGCGCGCGTTCCGGCTCAGGCGTTGGCTTCGCGGATCTTGTCTGCGGCGTCCTTGTCGTAGGTCACGCCCTTGCTGTCGAAAAGCTGGTCAAGTTCGCCCGACAGCGTCATCTCGGTGATGATGTCGCAGCCGCCGACGAATTCGCCCTTGACGTAAAGCTGCGGGATGGTGGGCCAGTCCGAATAGTCCTTGATCCCCTGGCGGATCGCTTCATCGGCCAGCACGTTCACATCGGCGTAGTCCACGCCCATGAAGTTCAGCACCCCGGCGACACGGCTGGAAAAGCCGCATTGCGGCATGGTCTTGGTGCCTTTCATGTACAGCACCACGTCATTCTTGGTGACGGTATCGCGAATCTGGTCCTCGGCGCTCATGGTCGATCCTGTCTGCTGGTTACGGCTATCTGTCGGTGGTCAGTCGGGGGCCTTGGTGGTCAGGGCCAGCGCGTGCAATTCGCCATGGCTGCCGTCCATCTTGCCCTTCAATGCGGCATAGACGGCGCGCTGCTGCTGCACCCGGTTCTTGCCGCGGAAGCTTTCGTCCACCACCTCGGCGGCGTAGTGGTTGCCGTCTCCGGCAAGGTCGGTGATGGTGATCCGTGCGTCCGGAAACCCCTCGCGCAGCAAGGTCTCGAGTTCTTGCGCGGATATGGCCATGGGTGCCCCCCCTGTCTGTGCCGGTGAAAGGTAATCCTGCCTGCACGCCGGTTCAAGCGGCGCCGATGGCGCGCGCAAAGGCGGTGCGATAGTGTTCGGAAAGTTCGGCCAGCGGCGCCTGCGCTGCGCCCAGTCGCACCGTGTCGCCGCCGAAGCGCCCCACGGTGGCGATGGGCACGCCCGCCTGCCCGGCGGCGACCATCAGCGCCTCGGCGCAGTCGAAATCGGTGGCGATCAGGTAGCGGGCCTGATCCTCGCCGAAAAGCTGGGCCGGGTCGTCTTCGGTCAGCGTGACGCCAAGGCCGGCGGCCTCGGCCATTTCGAACGCGGCCAGGGCAAGCCCGCCATCCGAAAGGTCGGTCGCGGCGGCGATCAGGGCGCGGTTGTCGCGCAGGAACGCGCCGTGGCGGGCCTCGGCATCCAGGTCCACGGGCGGGGCGTCGCCGTCCTCGCGGTGGAACACCTCGGCCAGCAGGGCGGACTGGCCCAGATGGCCGCGGGTTTCGCCGATGACCAGCGCCAGGTCGCCCTCGCGCGGCTGCCCGGCGATGATCTGGTCCATGTGGTCGATCAGCCCGACCGCGCCGATGGTGGGCGTGGGCAGGATCGGCTGACCGTCGGTTTCGTTGTAAAGGCTCACGTTGCCGGAGACGATCGGCATGTCCAGCGCGCGGCAGGCCTGGCCGATGCCCCGGATGGCGCCGACGAACTGGCCCATGATCTCGGGCTTTTCGGGGTTGCCGAAATTCAGGTTGTCGGTCGCCGCCAGCGGTCGGGCGCCCACGGCACAAAGGTTCCGGAACGCTTCGGCCACCGCCTGCTTGCCGCCTTCGACCGGGTTGGCGCGCACATAGCGCGGCGTCACATCCGAGGTGAAGGCCAGCGCCTTGTCGGTGCCATGAACGCGGACGATCCCGGCGCCCAGCCCCGGCGTGCGGATGGTGTCGCCCATCACCTGCGTGTCATACTGCTCCCAGACCCAGCCCTTGTGCGCGTAATTCGGTGATCCGATGAGCGCGCGCAGGGCGTCAATGGCATCCACGCGCGGCACCTCGGCCAGCTCGGCGGGTGCGGCGGGGTCTTCCCAGGGGCGGTCGTATTCCGGGGCCTCCGACGACAGTTTCGAGAGCGGCAGATCGGCCCTGGTTTCGTTGCCCTGCAGGATCAGGAAGCGGTCTTCGGGGATGGTTTCGCCAACGATGGCAAAATCCAGGTCCCATTTCTCGAAGATCGCGCGCGCCTCGGCCTCCTTCTCGGGCTTGAGCACCATGAGCATCCGCTCCTGGCTTTCGCTCAGCATCATCTCGTAAGCGGTCATCCCGGTTTCGCGGCAAGGCACGCGGTCCAGATCCAGCCGGATGCCCAGCCCGCCCTTGTCGCCCATTTCCACCGCCGAACAGGTAAGCCCGGCCGCGCCCATGTCCTGAATGGAAATCACCGCGCCCGAGGCCATGAGCTCCAGACAGGCCTCCAGCAGGCGCTTTTCGGTGAACGGGTCGCCCACCTGCACGGTGGGGCGCTTTTCCTCGATGCTCTCGTCAAACTCGGCCGAAGCCATGGTGGCGCCGCCGACCCCGTCGCGCCCCGTCCTGGCGCCCAGATAGACCACCGGCATCCCCACGCCTGAAGCCGCCGAATAGAAGATCGCGTCCGCATCGGCCAGCCCGGCGGCAAAGGCATTGACCAGGCAGTTGCCGTTATAGGCGGAATGGAACCGGACCTCGCCCCCCACGGTGGGCACGCCAAAGGAATTGCCGTAGCCGCCGATTCCTTCGACCACGCCGCGCACCAGATGCGCGGTCTTGGGGTGCGCGGGTTCGCCAAAGGACAGCGCATTCATGGCGGCGATGGGGCGCGCGCCCATGGTGAACACATCGCGCAGAATGCCGCCCACGCCCGTGGCCGCGCCCTGATAGGGTTCGATATAGCTGGGGTGATTGTGGCTCTCCATCTTGAAGATCACCGCCAGCCTCTTGCCATCGGGGCCCTCGCCGATGTCTACCACACCGGCGTTTTCACCAGGGCCGCAGATGACCTGCGGACCCTCGGTCGGCAGGGTGCGCAGCCACTTCTTGGATGACTTGTAGGAACAATGCTCGTTCCACATCGCCGAGAAGATGCCCAGTTCGGTGAAACTGGGTTCGCGGCCGATGATCTCGAGGATCCGGGCGTATTCATCCGGGGTCAGCCCGTGCGCGGCGATCAGGTCGGGGGTAATCTGGGGGTCGGTCATCACGCGGTCCATTCGGTTGCGGCCCTTTCTTAGTGAAAGCCGCCCCCCGGCGAAAGGGATTGATTTCGCCGCGCGCTTCGCAACCGCGTGCTGCCGGTTCGCGCCGTGACCCGTTTGCGGGCAAACACGCGCGGGCATGCCCGAATCCTCGGCAACCCGACCGTCCGGGCAAAAAAAAAGGCCGAGCAATGCTCGGCCAAAGTCCAACAGGGAGGTAGAAACGGGGGAAAACCCGACCGCTTCTGGCCCTAATGTAGGTGTCGGAGGCATCATTGCGCAAGTTAATTGTTTCTGCGCTGCGCACAACTCCGGCATGCGTTGCATTCATACCTCACCATGGGTCTCAACCTGAGCGCGAGGATTCACTCAGCCGAATCGGCCTGGCGCCGGGCCTTGCGATAGGCCTGTATTTCCTCGAGCACGAAATCGCGGAAGGCAGCGACACGCTTGGACTGCCGCAGCTCCTCGGGATAGGCCAGAAAAACCGGGATCTCATGGCTTTCGACCTCGGGGAGCACCTGCACCAGATGCCCGAACTCCTCGGTCACGTAATCGGGCAACAGGCCGATGCCGAGATGGTTCAGAACGGCCTGCAACACGCCGAAGTAGTTGTTCACCGTGAAAGTGGAGCGCACCGGATAGGCCAGAAGCTCGCGCACCAGCATGGCGCCCGCGCTGACCTGCTGGGCGCCGACATTCTGGCAGATCAGGCGGAAATTGGCCATGTCTTCAAGCGTCTGCGGCGTTCCGTTGGCGCGCAGGTATTCCGGCGTGGCGTACAGCCTCATGCAGACCGACATCATCTTGCGCCGGATCAGATCGGCCTGGCTGGGTTCCTTCATGCGGATGGCGACATCGGCCTCGCGCATGGGCAGGTCCAGAACGCGCTCTTCCAGCATCAGGTCGATCTTCAACTCGGGGTATTTCGCATAGAGCGCGGGCAGGCGCGGCGCCAGCCAGAGCGTGCCGAAACCCACCGTGGTGGTGACGCGCAATTCGCCGAACACCTCGTCCTCGCTGTCGCGGATGCGCGCGGCGGCGGCGTCCAGTCGGCGTGACATGGAGCGCGTGGCCTCGAACAGCAACTCGCCTTGCTCGGTGAGAATCAGCCCGCGCGCATGACGGTGGAACAGGGTCGTGCTGAGCGATTCTTCCAGCGCGCGGATCTGGCGGCTGACGGCAGACTGCGACAGGTTCAGCACCTCACCCGCGTGGGTAAGGCTGCCGGCATCCGCCACGGCGTGAAATATTCTGAGCTTGTCCCAGTCCAGCATGTTCCATTCGCTCAAGCGCACCGAGCCTTGCGTTGCGGCTTCTTACTTATGCGCTCTTTGAGTGGCACAAAAGTGAAGATTGGCAAAATGCGCTTTGTAGGTCAGCATTTTTGACCTATAATGTCGCCATACCCATCCATACCGCAGGGAGGCGCTGAATGGGACGGCAGGACATTTCCCTGAGCGATCGGTTCGATCTGGACAAGTCACCCGTGCTGCTGAACGGCACGCAGGCCATGGTGCGGCTGATGCTGGCGCAGGCGGCACGCGACCGCGCGGCGGGGCTGAACACCGCGGGCTATGTCACCGGCTATCGCGGCTCGCCGCTGGGCGCGGTGGACATGCAGATGAACCGCGCGAAACCGCTGCTGGAGGCCGCGCAGGTCCGCTTTCAGGAAGGGCTGAACGAGGATCTGGCCGCCACAGCGCTCTGGGGCAGCCAGCAGGCCGAGTTGCGCGGCGAGGGCCGTCATGACGGCGTTTTCGGCCTGTGGTATGGCAAGGGGCCGGGCGTGGACCGCTCGGGCGACGTGTTCCGCCACGCCAACATGGCCGGCACCGCGCCCCATGGCGGCGTTCTGGTGGCCATGGGCGATGACCATACCGGAGAAAGCTCCACCACGCTGCATCAGTCCGACTGGGCGATGGTGGATGCCTATATCCCCGTGCTCTCCCCCGCCGGTGTTCAGGAAATCCTGGACTTCGGTCATTACGGTTATGCGCTGTCGCGCTTTGCGGGGCTCTGGGTCGGGCTGAAGATCATGAAGGACACGGTCGAGGCCACGGCGGTGGTGGACGGGAACCCGCAGCGGATGCAGTTCGTCACGCCGGACTTCGCCATGCCGCAGGGCGGGCTGAACATTCGCCTGATCGACACGCCGGTTGCGCAGGAAACGCGCATGATCGACCACAAGCGCTTTGCGGCCGAAGCGTTTTCCCGCGCCAACGGCATGGACCGGCGCGTCTGGGGCAAGCCCGGGGCGAGGATCGGCATGGTGGCGGCGGGCAAGAACTGGCTGGACCTGGTGCACGCGCTGAATCTGCTGGGCATCGGCGAGGAGGAAGCGCTGCGCCTCGGGCTGACCACCTACAAGGTGGGCCAGACCTGGCCGCTGGACATGGAAACCTTCCATGACTGGGCCGAGGGGCTGGACCTGATCATCGTGGTCGAGGAAAAGCGCAAGCTGATCGAGGTGCAGGTCAAGGAAGCCATCTTCGATGACCGCCGCGGCCGCCGCGTCTATGGCTGGCACAAGGGCGACACCTGGGAAAACGGCCGCAGGCTGGAACTTTTCCCCACGCGCTACGCGCTGGACCCGATCATGATCGCCGAGAAGCTGGGCGAAATCCTGATCGAGGAAGGCCGCGGCACCGACCGGGTCAAGGCCGGGCTGGCATCGCTGGCCGAAGCGCGCCGCGCCGACAACGCCCCGGAACTGGCTGCGCGCCTGCCTTATTACTGCGCGGGTTGTCCGCACAACACGTCAACGAAAGTGCCCGAGGGTCACCGCGCCTATGCCGGGATCGGCTGCCACTACATGGTGCAGTGGATGGACCGCAACACCGTGGGTTTCACCCAGATGGGCGGCGAAGGCGCCAACTGGATCGGCGAGGCGCCGTTTTCCACCCGTCAGCATGTGTTCCAGAACCTCGGTGATGGCACCTACAACCACTCTGGCGTGCAGGCGATCCGCGCGGCGCTGGCTGCCGGGACCAACATCACCTACAAGATCCTCTACAATGACGCGGTCGCCATGACCGGCGGCCAGAAGAACGAGGGCGATCTGTCCGCCGACCAGATCGTGCGCGAGTTGCAGGCCATGGGCGTGCCCCATGTCGCCGTGGTCTATGACGCCAAGGAAGAACCCCGCCGCGCCGATTTCCCAAAGGGGATCGACTGGCACGAGCGCGCCGACATGGAGGCCGTGCAAAAGCGTTACGCGCAGCACAAGGGCGTGTCGGCCATCGTCTATGTGCAGACCTGCGCCGCCGAGAAGCGCCGCCGCCGCAAGCGCGGGCAATTCCCGGACCCCGACCAGCGCATCTTCATCAACACCGATGTCTGCGAAGGCTGCGGCGATTGCGGGGTGCAGTCGAACTGCGTCGCCATCGTGCCGGTCGAAACCGAACTGGGCCGCAAGCGGGCCATCGACCAATCCGCCTGCAACAAGGATTTTTCCTGCCTCAAGGGGTTCTGCCCGTCCTTTGTCACGCTTGAAGGGGCGCAGGTCCGCAAGGCACCCGCGCAGGCGCTGGACCTGCCGGACATGCCGGAGCCCACGCTGCCCGCGATCGATGGCACGCATAATGTGGTCATCACCGGCGTCGGCGGCACCGGGGTGGTGACCGTGGGCGCGATCCTCGCGCAGGCCGCGCAGATCGACGGCAAGGGTGCGGGGCTGATGGAAATGGCGGGGTTGGCACAGAAGGGCGGCGCGGTGCATATCCACTGCCGTCTGGCCAACCGCCCCGAAGACATCAGCGCCATCCGCGTGGCGGTGGGCGAGGCCGATTGCGTCATCGGCGGCGATCTGGTGGTCACCGCCGGCGCGCGCACGCTGGGGCTGATGCGGCAGGGCCGCACCGGCGCCGTGGTCAACAGCCACGAGATCATCACCGGCGACTTCACCCGCAACACCGAATTCCGCATCCCTGCCGAAGACCTCAAACTGGCCCTGCAGGCCCGGCTGGGCGCCGATCGGGTGGCGCTCTTCGACTATTCCGAACTTGCCCGCGTGCTGCTGGGCGATTCGATCTTTTCCAACATGATGATCCTGGGCGCGGCTTGGCAGCGGGGTCTTGTGCCGCTGTCGCGCGACGCGATCCTGAGGGCGGTCGCGCTTAACGGCGCCGCGGTCGAGGGCAACAAACGCGCGTTCGAGATCGGGCGCTGGAGCGTGCTGCACCCCGATCAGGCCGCCGCCCGGCTGACCGCGCAGGTGGTGGCCAGACCGCAGTCGCTGGAAGAGCGCATCGCCTTCCGTGCCGACCATCTGACCGCCTATCAGTCGAAGCGGCTGGCGCGGCGTTACCGCAAGCTGGTGGACGGAATCGACGATCCGCAGGTCAGGGAGGCCGTTGCCGAGGGCTATCACAAGCTGCTGGCCTACAAGGACGAATACGAGGTCGCGCGCCTGCATCTGGAAACGATGGCAAAGGCCCGCGCCGAATTCGACGGCGATCTGACCGCGCGCTTCCACCTCGCACCACCGCTGCTGGCCCGCACGGGCAGCGACGGGCGGCCGCAGAAGCGCGCCTTCGGGCCCTGGATACTCCGCGCGTTCGGCTTTCTGGCAAGGCTGAAGATTCTGCGCGGCACACCGCTGGACCCGTTCGGCCATACCGCCGAGCGGCGCATGGAGCGCGCGCTGATCCGCGACTACGAATCCGACATGGCCCGCGCGCTGGAGCGCCTCAGCCCCGCCAACCGCGACACGGTGGTCGCGCTGGCGCGCCTGCCGCTGGAGATCCGCGGCTTCGGCCCGGTCAAGCACGCAAACGCCCGGAAAGCCGCCGATAAGCGCGCCGAACTGCTGGCGCGGCTTGATGGCGGGGACGCCGCCCCGCGTATCGCCGCCGAATGATCCGGTGGGCGCCGGGCCGTTTTTCGGCAATTTCCGGCCATATTCCGGCCATCTTGTCGCGGCATGTCCAGCTCTGAAAGGAGTTGGTCATGCATATCGCGCATTTCGCCCCCCGCAGCCTGCGAACCCTCTGGTCCCTTGGGGCAGATCGGGCGTTTTTCATCGCGGCGGTGCTGATCAGCCTGTTTCTGGCCGATCGCATTGCGCATGCGCTGATCTTCTCGGGGATCGGCCCGACCCTGGGCTTCTGAGCCTGCTTCCACCCGCGGACCCGGCGCCCGCCCGAAGCCCACTCGGCACGGGGTGTCACCTGCAAGGCCCATGCGCGCAACGGACCGCCGCCCGGGTGGCAGAGGTCTTTGACAAAGCCCCCTCTACCGGCTACGCAGATCAAAACAAAATATCAGCGGTAGTACGGGGGCATCATGCGCGCATCCACCTTGGATCTGGCGCCGCAGCGGACGGTATTCGGGCAGGGCCTGCGCCCGGTTCTGCTGGCGGCACTCACCTTGATGGCGTTGGTTCTGAGCGCGGCGCTGTCGCCTGCGCGGGCACAGTCCTTCAGCTTCAACCAATTCCAGATCGACGGGAACCAGCGCGTTGACGATGCAACGATTCTGGGCCTTGCCCAGATTCCGCGCGCGACCACCATCTCGGCCGGAGAGTTGAACGCCGCCTACCGCCGGGTCGCGAACTCGGGCCTGTTCGAAACGGTCGAATTCACCCCCCGCGGCGCCACGCTGGCGATCACCGTGCAGGAACTGCCGTTCATCGGAATCGTCAACTTCGAGGGCAACCGCCGCATCAACGACGATGCGATTCGCGAGGTTGTGGGCACCACCGCCGGGCGCGTGCTTTCGCCCAGCCAGGTCGAGGCCGATGCCATCGCCATCGCCGATCTGTATCGCCAGCGCGGGCGCTTCGCCGCCGAGGTCACGCCGCGAATCATCCCGCGCGGCAACAACCGGGTCGATCTGGCATTCGAAATCCGCGAAGGCAACGTGGTCGAGATCGAGCGCCTGAGCTTCGTCGGCAACCGCGCGTTTTCCGACAACCGCCTGCGCCGGGTGCTGGACACCAAGCAGGCCGGGCTGTTCCGGATCCTCGTGCAGCGCGACACCTTTGTCGAAGACCGTATCGCACTGGACCGTGAGCTTCTGCGCGATTTCTACCTGTCGCGCGGCTACGTTGATTTCCGCATCAACTCGGTCACGTCGGAAATGGCGCGCGAGCGTGACGGGTTCTTCATCACCTTCAATATCTCCGAGGGGCTGCAATACCGCGTCGGCGCCGTGTCGGTGGCCTCTGAAATCGACGGCATCCCGCTTGAACCCTACGAGCAGCAGGTGCGCCTGCGCAGCGGTGTGGTTTTTTCGCCCACGGTGATAGAAACCAACATCCGGCGGCTTGAACGGGTCGCCACCAACGAAGGCCGCCGCTTCGTCCGGGTGGAGCCACGCCTGACCCGGAACAACCGCAACCAGACCATCGACGTGGAGTTCACCCTGGTCGAGGGCGAGCGTATCGTGATCGAGCGTATCGACATTCAGGGCAATACCACCACGCTTGACCGCGTGATCCGGCGCCAGTTCGACAGCGCCGAGGGCGACCCGCTGAACCCGCGCGAAATCCGCGAGGCCGCCGAACGCATCCGCGCGCTGGGCTATTTCAGCGACGTGCAGGTGGAACCGCGCCGGGGCAGTTCCGACGATCAGGCGATCGTCGATGTGGATGTCGAGGAACAGCCCACCGGGTCGCTGGGTTTCGGCGTCAGCTACGGGGTCGGTGTGGGGATCGGTTTCGCCATCAACTTCGAAGAGGCGAATTTCCTCGGGCGCGGGCAACAGGTGGCGATTGCGTTCAACACCATCCGCGGCTCGCGCGAGATCGGGCTGAACTTCACCGAACCGGCGCTTCTGGACCGCAACCTGCGCTATACCTTCGCGCTGAACTACCGCGAGACAAGCGACTTCAACGAGGATTTCAGCACGCGCGACATCTCGTTGCGCAACGCGCTCTCCTTCCCGGTCAGCGAATTCGGGCGGCTGGAAGGGCGCATCGACCTGCGCAGCGATCAGGTGACAGGCGCCGTGGCCGGGCAAAGCTCCCCGCGCATCGTGCTGGATCAGGACATGGGCCGCGTGAACACGGTCAGTCTGGGCTACACCTACACGCTGGACACGCGGCGCAGCGGCTATGATCCGACCCGTGGCTACATCCTCCAGTTCTCGCAGGATTTCGGCGCCACCTCGAACAGTCGGCAATTTGTCCGGACCACAGCCCGCGCCGGCTACGAGCAGCGCGTTCTGAACGAGGAGGTGACACTGCGCGCCGACCTGACCGCCGGTGCGCTGCTGATGCGCGGCGGTGACAGCCGGATCACCGAACGCTTCTTCCTGGACGGGCGGATGCGCGGGTTCGAATTGCGCGGCGTGGGTCCGCGCGACCTGGGCGCGGCGAACCGCGATGCGCTTGGCGGGTTGCGCTATGCCGTCGCGCAGTTCGAAGCCGATTTCCCGCTCGGCCTGCCCGAGGAATACGGCATCACCGGCGGCGTGTTCATGGACGTGGGCACGGTCTGGGGGCTGGACAACGCCGGGGCGGCGGTCGACCTGCAGGGGTCAGACAGTGCCCGGATCCGCGCGGCGGCGGGCGTCTCGCTGTTCTGGGATACGCCCATCGGGCCGCTGCGCTTCGACTTCTCGCGCGCGCTGCGCAAGGAATCCTATGACCGGACGCAGAACTTCGACCTGAGCATCGTCACGCGGTTCTGATGCACCGCGCCGCATTGCACCGAACCCTGCTGGTCAGCCCGCGTGCATTGCTTGTGACCTTCTTGCTGGCGGCGGGCACCTTGCCCGCCGCCCCTGTTTCGGCGCAGCAACTAGGCTTCAGCCTTGGCACGGTCGACGCGCCCGCCATCCGCACCGTCGATCAGGACCGGCTCTATTTCGAATCGCTTTTCGGGCAGCGGGTGCGCGCTCAGGTGCTGGCCGCGTCACGCGCGCTCGAAACCGAAAACCAGCGTCTGGTCACCGAGCTTTCCGCGCGCGAGGCCGAGCTGACCGCCGCCCGGCCCGATCTCTCGCCCGAGGCCTTCCGCGCCCACGCCGATGCGTTCAACCAGGACGCCGAACGCATCCGCGAGTCGCAGGAACAGAAGGCGCGCGAGATCCGCCAGTTCCAGGACGCCGAGCAACTGCGCTTCTTCGACGCGGCGGTGCCGATGCTGGACGGGTTGCTGCTGGAACTGGGCGCGAAGGTGCTGCTGGACGCGCGTGTCGTGCTGCTGGCCGCGGATGACATCGACCTGACCGATGCGGCCATCGCCCGCGTGGATGCCGAACTCGGCGATGGCGCCGAAACCGCCGAAGTGCCCCTGCCCCGCTTCGACACCGTGTCCGAGGATCCCCCGGCCTCCGAAGACCCGCCCGAGGCAATGCCGCCGGTGGAATTGCCCTCGCCCGAACTGGACCCGTGACCGGCCAGGCCGACCGGACAGCTTGTCAGCACCGGGCCGAGTTGCTAGACCCTGCCGCGCTGCGTGCCGACCTGCGGGGAGCGGGGGCACCTTCTGCAACGCGCCCACGGACCCAGCCTGCAAGGAACCGCTCATGACCGATCCGCAACCCGGCGCCCGCCCGATCCCGCAAAGTGCGGACCTGGACCTGATCATGCGGATCATCCCGCACCGCTACCCCTTCCTGCTGGTGGACAAGGTGCGCGACGTGGTGGCCAATACCTCGGCGGTCGGCATCAAGAACGTGACCTTCAACGAACCGCATTTCCAGGGCCATTTCCCCGGTGCGCCGATCATGCCCGGCGTGACCATCATCGAGGCGATGGCCCAGACCTCGGCGGTGCTGGTGGGTCTGTCGCAGGACTTGGTGGACAAGAAGCCGCTGGTCTATTTCATGAACATCGACAAGGCCAAGTTCCGCCGCAAGGTGGTCCCGGGCGACGTGCTGGAAATGCACATCTCGGTGCTGCGCGCCTCGACCAAGGTATGGAAGTTCGAAGGGGTCGCAAAAGTGGACGGCGAGGTGGCGGCCTCGGCCGAGTTTGCCGCCATGATCGACCGCAACGCCGCCCCCCGCACGGCCTGAACGCGATGGAGCCGCAGATCCACCCCAGCGCGGTGATCGAGGCGGGCGCGCGCATCGGCCCCGGCTGCCGCATCGGCCCCTTCGCCATCATCGGCCCCGAAGTGACGCTGGCCGATGGCGTGGAGGTGAAAAGCCACGCCGTCGTCACCGGGTGGACAGATGTGGGCGCGGGCAGCGTGATCTTTCCCTTCGCCTGCGTGGGCGAGGTGCCGCAGGACCTGAAATACGCGGGCGAACGCACGCGGCTGATCGTCGGCGCCCGCTGCCGCATCCGCGAAGGTGCCACGCTGAACACCGGCACCGCCGGGGGGGGCGGGGTGACGCGCGTGGGCGATGACTGCCTGCTGATGACCGGCGTGCACATCGGCCATGATGCACAGGTGGGCAACGGGGTGATCATGGCCAATCAGGTCGCCATCGGCGGGCATGCGGTTATCGCCGACAAGGTGGTGATCGGCGGGCTGTCGGGCGTGCATCAGTTCGTGCGCATCGGCACAGGCGCCATGATCGGCGCGGTGTTGATGGTCGCCCATGACGTGCTGCCTTACGCCATGGTCCGCGGCCCGCGGGGCGAGGTGGACGGGCTGAACCTTGTCGGCCTCAAGCGCCGGGGGGCCAGCCGCGAGGAATTGCGCGCCCTGCGCGACGCCTATGATGCGCTGGCCGCGCCGGAGCGCTCGCTGCAGGACACCGCGCAGGCGCTGCTGCAGAGCACCGGCAGCCCCCATGTGCGCGAGATCGCGGCCTTCATCGCCGAAGGGTCGGACCGCGCCTTCCTGAAGCCGAAATGATGCGGAAGCTTGCCATTATCGCCGGGCGCGGGGCGCTGCCGGGGCTGGTGGCTGCGGCGGCCGATGCTGCCGGAACGCCCCGGCTGGTGGCCGAGCTTGAAGGCTTTGAAAGCGCGCTCGGCACGCGCGACGGGGCCGAACGGTTCCGGCTGGAGCGGCTGGTCCCCTTCCTCGACCATCTGGTGGATCAGGGCGTCAGCCATGTGTGCTTTGCAGGCGCCGTCCACCGCCCCCGGCTGGACCCCGCGCTGCTGGACCCCGGCACGATGCAGCTACTGCCGCGCATCATGGCCGCGATGCAGAACGGCGATGATGCAACCCTGCGCGAAGTGGTGGCGCTGTTCGAGGAATGGGGGCTTTCGGTGGTCGGCGCCGATACGCTCTGCCCGGACCTGCTGCCCGCCCCCGGCGTGCTCTCCGCCCGCGAACCGGGGCCGCAGGACCGCGAGGATGCCACCCGCGCCGCCGGGATCGTGGCGGCGCTGGGCGCGGTCGATGTCGGCCAGGGCTGCGTTGTGGCCCGCAAGCTCTGCCTTGCGGTCGAGGCGCTGCCCGGCACCGATGCCATGCTGGCCCATGTCGCCGCCCTGCGCGGACCGGACGGCCCCTGGGCCGGGCACCGCGGCGGGGTGGTTTTCAAGGCTGTGAAACCCGGGCAGGACCGGCGCATCGACCTGCCCGCGCTTGGCCCCGACACGCTGCGCGCCGCCGCTGCCGCCGGGCTGAACGGGATCGCGTTCGAGGCCGGCGGCGTTCTGGTGCTGGACCGCGCCGCCATGGTCGCGCTGGCGGATGAACTGGGCCTGTTCCTCTGGGCGCGGGCGGGATGAAGCTGTTCCTGATCGCCGGGGAACCCTCGGGCGACCGGCTGGGCGGCGCGCTCATGGCCGGACTGCGGGAACTGGCGCCGGGGGTCCGCTTCGACGGGATCGGCGGGCCGGAAATGGCCGCGCAGGGGCTGGCCAGCCGCTTTCCCATGGCCGAACTGTCGGTGATGGGACTGTGGGAGGTCCTGCCCCGCTACCGCGCGCTGAAAGCCCGCATCCGGGAAACCGCCACCGCCATTGCCGACGCGCGGCCCGATGCCGTCCTCACCATCGACAGCCCGGATTTCTGCCTGCGTGTCCTGCGCCGCGCCCGCGCTGCGAACCCGCGACTGCGCACGATCCACTATGTCGCGCCCTCGGTCTGGGCCTGGCGGCCGGGGCGGGCGGCGAAGATGGCGCCGCTGGTGGACCATGTGCTGGCGCTTCTCCCGTTCGAGCCGCCATATATG
The DNA here is from genome assembly GCA_020832705.1 of Paracoccaceae bacterium. Classification (GTDB taxonomy): domain Bacteria; phylum Pseudomonadota; class Alphaproteobacteria; order Rhodobacterales; family Rhodobacteraceae; genus Rhabdonatronobacter. The sequence continues at coordinate 12,171 of JAFIEE010000005.1, read as the reverse complement.
CAGGCCGTCGGCATGACCTGCGATTTCGTCGGCCACCCGGTGGTGGCGGAGCCGCAGGCCACGCGCGCCGAGGCTGCGGCTTTCCGCGCTGCCCACGCCATCGCCCCGGAAGCGCCGCTGATCCTGACCCTGCCCGGTTCGCGCCGGGGCGAGATCGCGCGCCTTGGCCCCCGTTTCGCGGAAACCCTGCGGCTGGTGCTGCGGGATCACCCCGGCGCGCGCGTGGTCGTCCCCACCGTGGCCGATCAGGCCGCGACCCTGCGCGAAATCTTGCGCGACTGGCCCGGCACCCCGCTGCTGCTGACCCCGGCCGAGCACGGGCCAGAGGTCAAGCGCGCCGCCTTTGCCGCCGCCGATGCGGCGCTGGCGGCCTCGGGGACCGTCTCGCTGGAACTGGCGGCCAGCGGCACGCCGATGGTGATCGGCTATGACTTCAACCCGCTGACCCGCGCGCTGGTGGCACGGATGCTGCGCGTAGAGACGGTGACGCTGGTCAACCTGATCAGCGAAACCCGCGCGATCCCGGAATTCCTCGGCGCCAGTTGCCGCGCCGCACCCATGGCACAGGCGCTGTCACGGCTGCTGAGCGACCCGCAGGCGCGGGCGGAACAGCGCGCGGCAATGGACCTGACCATGGCACGGCTGGGGCACGGTGGGGAACCTCCGGGCCTGCGCGCCGCGCGCTCGGTGCTGGACCACCTTTCCGCCTGACGCCAGCGCCGCGCCAATACCGGCGCTCCGCGGTCCGCGCAGGTCCAGCGGACCTGCGCCGCGTTGCCCCCCCCGCGCCTGCATGCGGGGGGGCGCCGCCCCGCGCGCCGCTCACCCTCTGAGCGTTCCGCCCGTCGCCTTTGCCACCTTGTCCACGACCTTCGCCGCCACGGCGTCGATCTCGGCCTCGGTCAGGGTGCGGTCGCGCGGTTGCAGGCGCACGGTGATGGCCAGCGACTTGCGGCCTTCGCCCATCTGCGCTTCGGCCTTCGGCCCGGTGAACTCGTCGAACACCGCCACCTGCGCGATCAGTGCCTTGTCGGCTCCGGCAGCCGCGTTGACCACATCCGCCGCCGCGACCCGCGCATCCAGCACAAAGGCAAAATCGCGCTCCACCGCCTGCAGGTCGCTGGCTGCCAGCGCGGGCCGCGCGATCACGCGCTTGCGCGGCTGCGGCGGGTTTTCCAGCCAGACGCTGAAGGCCATCGCCGGTCCCTTCACATCAAGCGCGCGCAGCACCTTCGGATGCACCTCGCCGAACACCGCCAGCCCGAGTTTCGGCCCCAGCCCGATCCGCCCCGACCGGCCCGGATGAAACCAGCCCGGCACGTCGCGGCTGATCTGCACCTTTTCCGGCGCGCCGATGGCGGCCAGCACCGCTTCGGCATCGGCGCGGGCGTCGAAGACATCCACCGCGCGGCGGCTGCCATGCGGGTCACGCGGCGCCGCATGGCCCACCAGCAGCCCGGTCGCGTGCAACGCCTGCTCGCCCGGCTCACCGCCCAGAAATACCGGGCCGACCTCGAACAGCGCCAGGTCCAGCGCCCCGCGCGCCTGATTGCGCGCCGCCGCCTGCAACAACCCCGGCAACAGGTCGGGGCGCATATGCGTCATCTCGGACGAGATCGGGTTTTCCAGCCGCACCGCGTCCTCACCGCCGCCGAACAGCGCTGCCGAAGGCCCGTCGATGAAACTGTAGGTGACGCATTCGTTATAGCCCAGCCCCGCCAGTTGCCGCCGGGCCGCGCGCTCGCGTTTCTGCATCGGCGTCAGGATCGGACGCGGCACGCCCGGCGCCGTACGCGGCAGCGGCGCCCCCTCCAGCCGGGTGAGCGAGGCGATGCGCGCGATTTCCTCGACCAGATCGGCCTCGCCCAGAATGTCCGGGCGCCAGCTTGGCGGAAAGGCCCGGTCACCCTCCAGCCGGAAGCCCAGCGCGGCCAGCGTTTCGCGCTGTGCCGCCTCGGGGATGTCCATGCCCACCAGCCGCGCCATGGCGTCCGGATCAAAGGCATAACTGCGCGCGGTATCCGGCACCGCGCCATCCATCACCACCGCCGAAGGCGCGCCCCCGCACAGGTCCAGGATCATGCGCGTGGCCAGTTCCAGCCCCGGCAGGGTGAATTCGGGGTCCACCCCGCGTTCGAACCGATACCGCGCGTCCGAGTTGATCTTCAATGCCCGCCCCGTGGCGGCGACGGTGATCGGATCCCAATACGCAGATTCCAGAAACACGTTCACCGTGTCGCCGGTGCAGCCCGAATGTTCCCCGCCCATGATCCCGGCGATGCTTTCGGGGCCGGTGTCATCGGAAATGACCATGTGGCCCTGCGCCAGCGCATAGGTCTTGTCATCCAGCGCCAGCAACGCCTCGTCCCCCTGCGCCGGATGGATGCGCAAAGCGCCCGCCACCTTGTCGGCGTCGAAGACATGCAGCGGTCGGTTCAGGTCGAAGGTGAAGAAATTGGTGATATCCACCAGCGCCGAAATCGGGCGCAGACCGATCGCGCGCAGCCGCTTCTGCAGCCAGTCCGGCGACGGGCCGTTCCGCACCCCCCGGATCACCCGCCCGGCAAACAGCGGGCAGCCCTTGTCTTTCAGCGCAGGGTCGATGGTCACCCCGATGGGGCTGTCGAATGCGCCCGGAACCGGCGTCACCGTGAGCGGCTTCAGCCGCCCCAGCCCCCGCGCGGCCAGATCGCGCGCCACCCCGCGCACGCCCAGCGCATCGGGGCGGTTGGGGGTGATCTTGATATGGATCATCGGGTCATTCAGCCCGGCATAGTCGATATACCGTATCCCCGGCGGTGCATCGGCGGGCAGCTCGATGATGCCCTCGTGATCGTCCGAAAGCATCAACTCGCGCTCTGAACAGAGCATCCCGTTGCTTTCCTGCCCCCGGATCACGCCGGGTTTCAGGTCCACGCCGGTGCCGGGGATATGCGTGCCCACGGGGGCAAAGACCCCCACCATGCCAGTGCGCGCATTGGGCGCGCCGCAAACGACCTGCACCTCCTGTGCGGGGGCCTCGGGGCTCTCGCGCACCTCCACCCGGCACAACCGCAGCCGGTCCGCATCGGGGTGGGGCGCGGCCTCGATCACGCGGGCGATCCGGAATGCGCCCAGCGTGGCGGCAGGGTCCGCGACCTCCTCGACCTCCAGCCCCAGATCGGTCAGCGCCGCGCAGATCGCCTCGAGCGAGGCCTCGGTGTCCAGATGATCCTTCAGCCAGGACAGGGTGAACTTCATCGGCAGTGTCCTTGTTCCGACCCGCGGCCACGCTCAGCGGCGGGGGGTTTCGTCCTCGTCCTCGTCCTCGTCATCTTCGTCGCTGTCGGGCAGGTTGAAGAAACTGTCCGCATCGGCGTAATCGGCAGCCTTGCCAGGCGCGGCCGCGTCCTCGTCCTCCGAGGCCTTGCTCAGGCTGAAATTCTCCAGTCCGGCAATGGCCGAGGGCAGGCGCGGCTCGGCCGGCATGTCCAGCGACTGCTCGGTGGAGACCAGCTTGCGGCGCTCGTCATCGGACATGACCTCGCCCTCGGTAGCCTTCTTGCGCGCCGCCTTCTGCACCTCGGCGTCCAGTTCCGACTGCCGGCACAGACCCAGCGCCACCGGATCGATGGGCTGGATGTTGGCGATGTTCCAGTGGCTGCGGTCGCGGATCGCCTGAATCGTGGTGTTGGTGGTGCCCACCAGCTTGCGGATCTGCGCATCCGCCAGTTCCGGGTGGAACTTCACCAGCCACAGGATCGAGGCCGGGCGGTCCTGCCGCTTCGACAGCGGCGTGTAGCGCGGCCCGCGGCGCTTCTCCTCGCCCACCGCGGCCGGGTTGAACTTCAGCTTCAGCTTGCGGGCCGGATCGGCTTCGGCGCGCTTGATCTCGACATCGTCAAGCTGGTTGTTGGCCACCGGGTCGAACCCCTTGACCCCGGTCGCCACATCGCCGTCGGCAATGCCCTGCACCTCCAGCTCGTGCAACCCGCAGAAATCGGCGATCTGCCTGAAGCTCAGCGTCGTATTGTCCACCAGCCAGACGGCGGTCGCCTTGGGCATCAGCGGTTTCGTCATCGGCTCAACTCCTGCTCTGACGGGGCCCGGGTCGCGGGCGCGTGCATAACCTTCTTCCGCCGGAAAAACGGCTGCGGGCGAACCCGCCGATCCTCGCTTTCGGGGAATGGGCGGTTTATACGCGCGCAAGGGCCGAAGGAAAAGCACAAATGCGCACCCTCACGATGGCGTTCCTGATGCTGCTGGCGCTGCCCCCCGGCGCGCGGGCCAACGATACGGCGCGCGATGCGGCGGGCACGTTCGACTATTACGTGCTGGCGATCAGCTGGGTTCCTGCCTGGTGCGCGCGCGAAGGCGACGACCGAAACGCACCCACCTGCGCCCCCGGCGCGGGCGTCGGCTGGGGCGTGCACGGGCTCTGGCCGCAGCATGATGACGGCACCTGGCCCGAATTCTGCCCGACCCCGCACCGCAACCCCTCGCGCGCGCAGACCGCCGCCGAGTCCGACCTCTTCGGTTCGGGCGGGTCGGCGTGGCATCAGTGGAACAAGCACGGGCGGTGCACCGGGCTGAGCGCGGGCGACTACTACGCGCTGACCCGCCACGCGCGCGACCGCTTCGACCTGCCCGCGCTCGACGATCAGCCGCGCATGGCCACAGCCAGCCTGCACGGCGCCATCCGCGCCGCCAATCCGGACCTTGCCGCCGACAGCTTCGTACTCACCTGCCGCCAGGGCGCGCTGGACGAGCTGCGCCTGTGCCTGACCCGGGACCTGACGCCGCGCCCGTGCGACGCGCGCCTTGCCGCCCGCGCCTGCGACCGCCGCAGCCTGCGCCTGCCGCCGCCGCGCTGACCCCCGGCATCAACGCACCTGATGCTTCATTTTCTTGCCCGAAATACTCCGGGGGGAGTCGCGCTTGCGCGACGGGGGGCAGCGCCCCCCCGCCTTTGCCCTACAGGCAGCTTTCGAACAGCGCCCGCGTGTTCTCTGCCGTCAGCGCCACCGGATTGCCACCGCAGGACGGGTCCTCCAGCGCCATGGCGGTCAACGCGTCCAGCCGCGCGGCATCGACCCCCAGTGCGCCCAGCGTCGGCGGGATGTCAAAGGCCTGCCGCAGGTCCATCACCGCCGCGCGGAACCCGTCGAACCCGCCCCCGATCCCCAGATAGGCCGCCGCCCGGGCCATCCGGTCCTCGATCGCGGGGCGGTTGAAATCCAGCACCATGGGCATGACCACGGCGTTGGTGGTGCCGTGATGGGTGTTGTAGACGGCACCGACCGGATGGCTCAGCGCATGGATCGCGCCCAACCCCTTCTGAAACGCCACCGCCCCCATGGCCGCCGCCGCCATCATCTGCGCCCGCGCGTCCAGATCGTCGGGCGTGGCATGGGCGCGTGGCAGGTTCTCGAACACCAGCCGCATGCCTTCCAGCGCGATACCCTGGCTCATCGGGTGGTAATGCGGGCTGCAATAGGCTTCCAGACAATGCGCCAGCGCATCCATGCCCGTCCCGGCGGTGATCGCCGCAGGCATCCCCACGGTCAGCTCCGGGTCGCAGATGGTCACGGCGGGCATCAGCTTGGGGTGAAAGATGATCTTCTTTCGGTGCGTCGCGCTGTCGGTCAGCACACCTGCACGCCCGACCTCGGACCCGGTCCCGGCGGTGGTGGGCACGGCAATGATCGGCGCAATCGTGTCGGCGTTCGCCCGCGTCCACCAGTCGCCGATATCCTCCAGGTCCCAGACGCTGACCGGCTGGTCCACCATCAGCGCAATCATCTTGCCCAGGTCCAGCGCCGAGCCGCCGCCAAAGGCGACCACGCCGTCATGCCCGCCCGCGCGATAGACCTCCAGCCCCGCGTGCATGTTCGCCTCGGTCGGGTTCGGCTCCACGCCGTCGAACAGTGCCCGGCCCAGGCCGCCGCGCTCCAGCACGTCCAGCGCCAGCGCGGTGATCGGCAGCGCCGAAAGCGCCCGGTCGGTGACCAGCAGCGGGCGCGCAATTCCAGCGGCGCGGCAGGCATCGACCAGTTCAGCGATCCGCCCGCAGCCGAAACGGATGGCGGTGGGATAGCTCCAGTTGGCGCTGGGCGCGTTTGCGGTTTCGATGCTCATGCGGTCACCTTCTTCAGATGGTAGGACTTGGGCCGTGTCACGGCGTGATAGCCCAGCACCGACAGCGCCGCGCCGCGCCCGGTGTCCTTGCACCCGGTCCAGCACAGCGCCGGGTCCAGATAGTCGCAGCGGTTCATGAACACGGTCCCGGTTTCGATCTGCGCGCCGATCCCGGCTGCCACCTCCGGGTCCGCCGTCCAGACCGAGGCCGTCAGCCCATAGGGCGAATCGTTCATCAGGCGGATCGCCTCGGCGTCGTCCCTGACCGGCATGATCCCGGCCACCGGGCCAAAGCTTTCCTCGCGCATCACCCGCATGGAATGATCGACATCGACCAGCAGTTGCGGCGCCAGATAGGCCCCCCCGTCATCGGCCGGAAACAGCGCCGGGTCGATCAGCGGTTTCGCCCCCGCCGCCACCGCCTCCGCGACCTGCCCCCGCACGACCCTGGCAAAACGGGCATTGGCCATGGGGCCCAGCGTGGTTTCGGCGTCGAACGGATTGCCCAGCGTCAGCCCGCCCACCCAGGCCGCGGCCTTCTCCACGAAGGCGTCATACAGGCTTTCGTGCACATAGATGCGCTCGATCCCGCAGCAGCACTGCCCCGCGTTGAACATGGCGCCATCCATCAGCCCGTCCACCGCGGCGTCCAGATCGGCATCGGCGCGCACATAGCCCGGATCCTTGCCGCCCAGTTCCAGCCCCACGCCGGTAAAGGTGCCCGCCGCCGCGCGCTCGATCGCCTGCCCGCCGCCGACCGAGCCGGTGAAGTTCACGAACCCGAAATTGCGCCCGGCGATCAGATGCTCGGTCACCGCATGATCCAGCACCAGGTTCTGACATACTTCCTCGGGCACACCGCCCCGGTGCATGGCCGCGGCAATCCGTTCGCCGACCAGCAAGGTCTGGGACGCATGTTTCAGCACCACCGCATTCCCGGCGATCAGCGCCGGGACGATCGTGTTCATCGCCGTCAGATAGGGATAGTTCCAGGGCGCGATGACAAGGACCACGCCCACCGGTTCGCGCGCCAGCACCCGGCGGAAGCGCGCGCCATCCTCGATCACGTCCTCCGCCAGCGCCGCAGCGGCGATCCCGGCCATGTAATCGGCGCGCTCGCGCATGCCGCCGAATTCGCCGCCATATCGCACCGGACGGCCCATCTGCCACGCCAGTTCGGGCACCACCGCCTCGGCCTCGGCCTCCAGCGCCGCCACGCCGGCCATCACCTTCGCCACCCGCGCGTCCAGCGGCAGCCGCGCCCAGTCCCGCTGCGCCGCCCGCGCGCGCGACACCGCCGCCTCGGCGGCCTCGTGCCCGAGCGCCGCGCGCTTGGCGAACACCGAGCCGTCCACCGGCGAAATCAACCTGATCTTCGTCATCCCGGCCCCGCGCCTCCTGCTTCATCTTGCCAGAAATACTCCGGGGGAGTTGCCCCAACGGGGCGACGGGGACAGCGCCCCCTCAGCCCCGCTCGAACAGCCGCGCCCGCTCCCAGTCGGTGACCACGCGGTCATGCTCTTCCACCTCCCAGCGCGCGGCGCGGGTGTAATGATCCACCACATCATCGCCCAGTGCCGCACGGAGCATGGCCGAGCCCTCCAGCAGGTCCGCCGCCTCGCGCAGGGTCCTGGGGATTTCCCGCGCGCCCGCCGCACCATACATGTCGCCGCGCATCTCGGGCTCCAGCTCCAGCCCCTGTTCGATCCCCGCAAGCCCCGCCGCCAGCAGCGCGGCGCAGGCCAGATAGGGGTTCAGGTCCGCCCCGCCGATCCGGCATTCCACCCGCAACGCCTTCGACCCCTCGCCGCAGACGCGGAACCCGGCGGTGCGGTTGTCCAGCGACCAGACCGCCTTGGTGGGCGCGAACATGCCGACGCAGAACCGCTTGTAGCTGTTCACATAGGGCGCCAGGAACGCCGTGATCTCGCGCGCATGGGCCAGTTGCCCGGCCATGAACTGCCGCATCAGGGGCGACATGCCGTATTCGGCGCCCGGCTCCAGGAACGCGGGTGCCCCGTCCAGGGTCCAGAGCGACTGGTGCACATGGCTTGATGACCCCGCGCGGGTGTGGTCATACTTGGCCATGAAGGTCACGGACTTGCCCAGGGAATGCGCGATTTCCTTGGTCGCCTGCTTGGTGATCACATGGAAATCCGCGGTCTCGAGCATGTCGGCGTAGCGGATGTTGATCTCTTCCTGCCCGGCCTCGGCTTCGCCCTTGGTGTTCTCCACCGGCACGCCGGCCCCAAAAAGACCGTTGCGCAGTGCGCGCATCAGCGGCTCTTCCTTGGTGGTCTGGAAGATGTGGTAATCCTCGTTGTAGCCCGAGACCGGGCGCAGGTCGTTCACGCCCCGGTCGCGCAGATCCTCGTAGCTGTTGTCGAAGACGAAGAACTCCAGCTCGGTCGCGGCCATGGGCACGTAGCCCAGCGCGCGCGCCCGCGCCACCTGACGCTTCAGGATCGCGCGGGGGGAAATCGGCACATCGGCGTGGGTGTGGTGGTCCTGCAGGTCGCACAACACCAGCGCCGTGCCCGGAAGCCACGGCACCCGGCGCAGGGTCGCAAGGTCCGGCACCATGGTATAGTCGCCATACCCCGCTTCCCAACTGGTCGAGCGGTAGCCGGGCACGGTGTACATTTCCATGTCCGTGGCCAGCAGGTAGTTGCAGCAATGCGTCTCGCGCCAGCCGCTGTCCAGGAAATGCGCGGCATGAAAGCGCTTGCCCATCAGCCGGCCCTGCATGTCAGGCGCCGCCACCAGCACGGTATCGATCTCGCCCGCCTCGAATGCGGCGCGCAGCCCATCCAGTGTCATCGCCCCGCTCATGCCGTCACACTCCGCCCCTGACCCTGATCCTGCCGAAAATCCCCTCAAACGGAGGCGGCGGGCAGGCGCGCGCCGCGTTGGCGCGCCGACCCCGCCCTTTCGTGCCCGCGCAGTGGCAGCGGCCCAGCCGGTCGGCCGCTGCTGCGCCGGTGGCGTCAGGCGTTGACGCTGTCCTTCAGAGCCTTGGCAAAGGTCATCTTGACCGCACGGTCGGCGGGCTTGGTCATGGTCTCGCCGGTGGCCGGGTTGCGCACCTGGCGCTCGGGGCGGGCGCGGCAGGCGATCTTGCCGATGCCGGGCAGCGTCACGGCCCCTCCAGCCGAAACCTCGCGCGTGATGATGTCGGTCAGCACATCCAGCGCGGCGGCGGCGGTCTTCTTGTCGGAGTCCATGCCTTCGGCAATCGCTGCAACGAGCTGCGTCTTGGTCATCGGTTTTGCGGTCATCTGTCACTCCTGCGTTGTCCACGCCTGTTGCCCGGCGCTGGGGTTGCAGGCGGCATCTAGCCGCAACCGGACCGGTTAGACAATCGCCTGAAACCGGAAAACTGGCGCATGCGGACGCATTTTTCGCCCAAAAGGACGATCCCGGTCACAAAAAAGCGGTCTCGTCGAAGCTGCGCAGCTTGCGCGAGTGGATTCGCTCCAGCGGCATGTCGCGCAGCCGCTCCATCGCGCGGATCCCGATCTGCAGGTGCCGCGCCACCTGCGTCTTGTAAAACGCGCTCGCCATGCCGGGCAGTTTCAGCTCGCCGTGCAGCGGCTTGTCGGACACGCACAGCAGCGTGCCATACGGCACCCGGAAGCGGAATCCGTTGGCCGCGATGGTCGCGCTTTCCATGTCCAGCGCGATGGCGCGCGACTGGCTCAGCCGCTGCACCGGGCCGGACTGGTCGCGCAATTCCCAGTTGCGGTTGTCGATGGTGGCCACGGTGCCGGTGCGCATGATCTTCTTCAGCTCGTAGCCGTCAAGCTGCGTCACCTCGGCCACCGCGTCCTGCAGTGCGATCTGGATTTCCGCCAGCGCCGGGATCGGCACCCAGACCGGCAGATCGGCATCCAGCACGTTGTCTTCGCGCAGATATGCGTGGGCGAGGACAAAATCGCCCAGACTTTGCGAATTCCGCAAGCCCGCGCAATGGCCCACCATCAGCCAGGCATGCGGGCGCAGCACGGCGATATGGTCGGTCGCGGTCTTGGCGTTGGACGGCCCCACCCCGATGTTGACCAGCGTGATCCCGGCGCTGCGGTCGCGTTTCAGGTGATAGGTCGGCATCTGGGGCATGCGCGGCAGGTGCGGCAAGGGCGCGTCCGCGTCGGTGATGACATGATCGCCGGGGCCGACAAAGGCGGTATAGCCGCTGTCCGGGTCGGCCAGCACCGCGCGGGCGAAAGCCTCGAACTCGTCGACATAGAACTGGTAGTTGGTGAACAGGATGTGGTTCTGGAAATGCTCGGGGCTGGTGGCGGTATAATGCGCCAGCCGCGCCAGCGAATAATCCACCCGCTGCGCCGTGAACGCCGCCAGCGGGGTCGATCCGTCCGGATTCCGCACACCCTCGCCATTCACGATGTCATCGTTGGTGGTGGCCAGGTCCGGAACGTCGAAAAGATCGCGCAGGGACAGCGCCATTTCGCCGTTCTGCGGCAGCGCCACATCACCGCGCCCCGACATGGCGAAATGCAGCGGGATGGGCGTGGCGGACAGCCCGACCGTCACCGGCACCGAATGGTTCTTCATCAGCAGGCCGATCTGCTGTTCCAGATAGTGCCGGAACAGGTCCGGACGGGTGACGGTGGTGGCATAGGTGCCGGGCTGGGCGACATGCCCAAAGGCCAGCCGTGAATCGGCGGCGTCATAGCGCGCGGTGGTGATCCGGATCTCGGGATAGAAGGCGCGGAACCGCTCTCGCGGCACCTCGCCCGCCACAACCGCGTTGAACCGCTCCACCAGAAACCCCGTCGCCTCGGCATGCAGCGCTTTCAGATGGGCCACCGCCGCGGCCGGATCGGTGAACAGGCGCGGCCCGGTGGTGGGCGGGGTCAGGACAGGAAGCGTATCAGGATGGGTCATGGGTGCACTTTCAACGGGTTGTCCGGCGCGCGCCGGGGCGTCACCCTGCCACCGAAGCCGGGGGGCTGGCAAGCCATGCGCTGGCCCGCACAGAGCCCGCAGGACCGCCCCGGGACTGGCGCCTGCCCCGGCCAGGGGCTATGGCAGAAACGGAACCCGGAGGGGCAGCCACGACACCGGAGGCAGGCTTGGACATTCGCGCAATCGCCATGGGCCTCGCATTCGCCTTCATGTGGTCCTCGGCCTTCACCTCGGCACGGATGATCGTGATCGATGCGCCGCCGCTGACGGCGCTGGCGATCCGGTTCCTGATCTCGGGGCTGATCGGCATCGCCATCGCACGCGCCATGGGCCAGGACTGGGGGCTTACCCGCGCGCAGTGGCGCGCGACAACGGTGTTCGGCATCTGCCAGAACGCGCTCTATCTCGGGCTCTATTTCGTGGCCATGCAGACGATCGAGGCATCGCTGGCCGCCATCATCGCCTCGACCATGCCGCTTCTGGTGGCAGCGGCAAGCTGGCTGGTGCTGGGCGAACGGCTGCGCCCGCTGGCCATCGGCGGGCTGACGGCGGGATTCGCTGGGGTCGCGCTGATCATGGGCGCGCGGCTGGGCGGCGGGGTGGACGGCTTCGGGCTGGCGCTCTGCGTGATCGGCGTGGGGGCGCTGACCGTGGCCACGCTGGCGGTGCGCGGGGCCTCGGCCACGGGCGGGAACCTGCTGATGGTGGTGGGGCTGCAGATGCTGATCGGCGCCGCGGCGCTGGCGGTGCCGGCGGTGGCGCTGGAAAGCTGGGAGGTCACCTGGTCCTGGCGGCTGGTGCTGGCCTTCATATACACCACGCTGGTGCCGGGGCTGGCGGCGACCTGGGTGTGGTTTGCCCTGGTGGGCCGGATCGGGGCGGTGCGGGCCGCGACCTTCCATTTCCTCAACCCGTTCTTCGGCGTTGCCATCGCCGCGGCGCTGCTGGGCGAGGCGCTGGGGATCTTCGACCTGATCGGCGTGGCAGTCATCATGGGCGGCATCCTTGCGGTGCAATGGGCGCGCGCGCCGCGCTGAGCGGCGCCGACAGGCCGTGCTTCACCGGTTGGGGGTGCGGAAGCGCCCTCGGGCCGCGCCCGCCCACCCACCCCGCACGCCCCGAGGGCGC
>JAFIEE010000106.1 GCA_020832705.1 Paracoccaceae bacterium | reverse complement strand
GACATGCAGAGCCTTGGCGCGCTGAAACCGGCCTTCAGGGAGATGGGCGAAGTGATGCCCGGCTTCGACAAGGTGGCGCTGATGAAATATCCTCACCTTGAACAAATCGAACATATTCACCATGCCGGCAACTCCAGCGGCATCGTCGACGGTGCAGCGGGTCTGCTGATCGGGAATGCCGCATTCGGCCAGAAATATGGCCTGAAACCAAGGGCACGGATCAAGGCAACGGCCCGGATTGGGACCGACCCGACAATCATGCTGACCGGCCCCGTGCCGGTGACCGAGAAGATCCTGCGTGCGGCCGGCATGCAGATTTCCGATATCGACCTCTTTGAGGTCAATGAGGCCTTCGCCTCGGTGGTTCTGCGCTTCATGCAGGCCTTTGGGGTGGACAGCGATCGGGTGAACGTCAACGGCGGGGCCATTGCCATGGGTCACCCGCTGGGCGCCACGGGCGCCATGATCATCGGCACGTTGCTGGATGAGCTGGAGCGGACCGGCAAGGGCACAGGTCTGGCGACACTCTGTGTGGCGTCCGGCATGGGTGCGGCCACGATCATCGAGCGCGTATAAGGGGGGGCGAGGACAATGACCGATTTTCACTATTCCGTCGATGCCGATGGCGTGGCGACCATCACATGGGACATCGGCAACAAATCGATGAACGTGCTCTCGATGGAGGGGCTGCGCGAACTCGATGCCCATGTCGAAACTGCGCTGGGCGATGACGCCGTCAAGGGGGTCATCATCACCTCCGGCAAGCCGGATTTCGCAGGCGGCATGGATCTGAATGTCATCGCGAAGATGAAGGAGATGGCGGGCGATCAGCCGGAACAGGGCCTGTTCGAGGGGATCATGTCCATGCACGCCACCCTGCGCAAGATCGAGCGTGCGGGCATGGACCCCAAGACCTTGAAGGGCGGCAAGCCAATCATCGCCGCCCTGCCCGGCACGGCGCTGGGGATCGGGCTGGAAATTCCGCTGGCCTGTCACCGGATCATCGCGGCGGACAACGCCCGCGCGAAGATCGGCCTGCCGGAAATCATGGTCGGCATCTTCCCCGGCGCGGGCGGCACCACGCGGCTGGCGCGCAAGCTGGGCGCGATGGGCGCGGCGCCCTTCCTGCTGGAAGGCAAGCTGTCCGAGCCGAAAAAGGCGAAAGCGGCCGGGATCATCGACGAGGTGGTGCCGGGTGAAGCGTTGCTGGCGCGGGCGAAAGAATGGGTGCTGGAAGCGAAAGACGCCGATCTGGTCAAGCCCTGGGACGCGAAGGGCTACAAGATGCCCGGCGGCGCGCCCTATCACCCGGCGGGGTTCATGACCTTTGTCGGCGCCTCGGCCATGGTCAACGGCAAGACCCAAGGGGTTTATCCGGCCGCCAAGGCGCTTCTGTCGGCGGTCTATGAGGGCGCGCTGGTGCCCTTCGACACCGCGCTGAGGATCGAGGCGCGCTGGTTCACCCATGTGCTGATGAACCCAAGCTCCAGCGCCATGATCCGGTCGCTGTTCATCAACAAGGAAGCGCTGGAGAAGGGCGCGAACCGGCCTGCGGTCGATGATGCGAAGGTGCGCAGGCTGGGCGTGCTGGGCGCGGGCATGATGGGCGCGGGCATTGCCTATGTCGCGGCCAATGCCGGGATAGAGGTGGTGCTGATCGACGCCGCTCAAGAGGCCGCCGAAAAGGGCAAGGCCCATGCCGCGGGCATTCTGGACAAGGGGATGAAGCGCGGCAAGGTCACGGAGGCGACGAAGGCCGAAGTTCTGGACCGGATCACGCCGACCACGGATTACGCAGCGCTGAGCGGCTGCGATCTGGTGGTCGAGGCCGTGTTCGAGGACCCCAGGGTCAAGGCCGAGGTGACGGCAAAAGCCGAAGCCGTGATACCGGCGGACGCGATCTTTGCCACCAACACCTCGACCCTGCCGATCAGCGACCTGGCGAAAGCCTCCGACCGCCCCGCGCAATTCATCGGCATTCATTTCTTCAGCCCGGTCGACAAGATGCTGCTGGTCGAGATCATCAAGGGGCGTGAGACCGGCGACCGGGCCGTGGCCAAGGCGCTCGATTTCGTGCGCCAGATCCGCAAGACGCCGATCGTGGTCAATGATGCGCGGTTCTTCTACGCCAATCGATGCATCATCCCCTATATCAACGAGGGAATGCGTCTGGTGCGCGAAGGCGTGGCCCCCGCTCTGGTGGAAAATGCCGCGCGGTTGATGGGGATGCCGCTCGGGCCGCTGCAACTCGTGGACGAGACCTCGCTCGATCTTGGCGCCAAGATCGCCAGGGCAACGCGCGCGGCGATGGGGGAGGCATACCCCGATGGCGATGTGGACGAGGTGGTGTTCTGGATGGTCGAAGCAGGCCGTCTGGGACGCAAGGCGGCTGCCGGTTTCTACCGCTATGACGAGAAGGGCAAGCGGCAGGGGCTCTGGCCGGGGCTGGGCGAGAAATTCCCGCGTGCAGAGGATCAGCCCGACCTGATCACCGTGCAGCACCGGCTGATGTTCGTGCAAGCGCTCGAAGCGGTGCGGGCACTGGAACAGGGCGTTCTGACCGATATCCGCGAGGGCGACGTCGGCGCAATCCTGGGCTGGGGCTTTGCGCCCTGGTCAGGCGGGCCGTTTTCCTGGCTGGACATGCTGGGCGCGGGCTTCGCGGTCGCGGTCTGCGACCGGCTGGAAGCGGATTGCGGTGCACGGTTCCGCGCACCGCAGTTGCTGCGCGACATGGCTGCGGACGGTGGCGGGTTCTACGACACCATGCGCGACGGCGACAAGGCGGCCTGACCCTCGGCAGCGGCGAAGGGGACTTGCGGCGCGGCCGTGGTTTCCCCTTGCCGCAGCATGGCAACGAACCTGCGCTCCTGCATCGGGGACAGCATGCTGTAGTGCGCGCCGACATCGGCCTCCAGCATGGAGACCCAGTCGGGCCGCGCCTCGGGGCAGTAGAGCAGCGCCAGCCCTTCGGCATGGACGACCTGCGGCCGGTCGAACACCAGCGACACGACAGCACCGCCCCCCCCATGATCAAGCGGAACGATGCCGCGGTATCCCGCCAGCGCCCCTGCCGCGATCAGCACGAAGGGATCGCCGAACAACGCCTCGGCCAGGTCTGCCTCCAGCAATACCTTCTGGCCGGGCAGCAGGGTCATGGCCTGCCGGTTGTCCAGCGCCCGCGGCGGGACATGCAGCGCGGCACCTGCCCGCGCAGTGCCTCGGGCCTCTGCCCCGCTGCGCGCGAAGTTCACATCAAGGACCGGGGTCAGCCCTTCGTCAAAGGTCAGCACCAGATCCCCCGGCGCTATCGTTTCGACCGGGCGCCAGCCGTCATGGGTGGCAACAAGCGTGCCGGTCAGAATGCCGCCTTGTCCGTCGATGTCTTCATGGCGCATCGGTTCGGATCCGGCAAGTTCGGGCCAGACATAACCCCGGTCGAAGAACGAGGGAACCAGCCTGCGATTACCCCGGTCAGCCAATCCAGCAGTCCACATCGCATTGTCCTTCTGTTTCAGCGGCATCATGCCGCGACAGGGCAATACAACCATGTGGAGAAGGCAAAAGCCGGGAAACGCTGTGTTGCAATTATGGAAATTACGCAGCGAAATTCGTCCGAAACCCGCTCTGCCGCCGCGGATTTGCCCCAATCCCGGCGACAGCCCCCAGCAACACGCTCTGATTGGCCGCGAATACTGAACGATCGGCGCAGCAGAACGGCCCGGAACGGAAACAGTCCAGCGCGCCTGCGTGGACGATCATGCGCCCGAACGCAGCGTCCGGCCCCTGAGATCCTGGATCCTGCGGGACCGCGACTCACCCGCAGGCTGAAAAGCTGACGCGGCGTCACTATGCCGTCGCTGCCGCCACACAACCCGGCCCCGGCACCGGTGGATCGGAGCCCGTGCGGTTTCCTGCCTTCACAAACCCGTTGCAAGCCGTCAATACTCGGCCCGAGGAGCAACCGACGGCAGGGAGGACCGCATGGGCTGGATGGCCGACGAGACCGGGCTGGAGCGCTGCGCCGCCAACCACGTGCCGCTGACGCCGCTGTCGCATCTGCGGCGCGCGGCGGACGTGTTCGCCGACCGCATCGCGCTGATCTACGGCGACACGCGGCGCAGTTACCGCGATTATCACGCGCGGGTCTCGCAGCTTGCCTCGGCGCTGGCCAAGGCGGGGGTGGCCCCGGGCGAGGTGGTGGCCACACTCCTGCCCAATGTGCCCGCGCAGGTCGAGGCACATTTCGGCGTCCCCGCCTGCGGGGCGGTGCTCAACACCATCAACACAAGGCTGGACGTGGATACGGTGCGCTACATCCTGGACCACGGCGGCGCCCGTGTCCTGCTGGCCGACACTGCGCATATCGACCTGGCCGAGGCCGCCTGTGCCGCGCTGGACGCGCCCCCCGCAATCGTCGAGGTGCCCGACGCGACCGCCGGCATCGCTGCTTCGGGGCGGCACAGGGTCTATGACGATTTCCTGGCGGGCGGCGATCCCGGCTTCGACTGGATCTTGCCGCAGGATGAATGGGAAAGCCTGGCGCTGAACTACACCTCGGGGACCACCGGGCGGCCCAAGGGCGTGGTCTATCACCATCGCGGCGCCTATCTGATGACCATGGGCACGGCGATTGCCTGGCAGATGCCGCTGCAGGCGCGGTATCTGACCATCGTGCCGCTGTTTCACTGCAACGGCTGGAACCATAGCTGGATGATGCCCATGCTCGGCGGCACCGTCATCTGCTGCCGCGACGTCACCGCGCGCACGATCTATGACGCCATCGCCGACCATGGCGCCACGCATTTCGGCGGCGCGCCGATCGTGCTCAACGCCATCATCAACGCGCGCGACGAAGACCGCCGCCCCTTCGACCATGTGGTGCAGGTGTATACCGCCGGCGCGCCGCCCCCGGCGGCCACGCTGCGCGCCATCGAGCCGCTGGGCTTTCATGTCACGCAGGTCTACGGGCTGACCGAAACCTATGGCCATGTGACCGAATGCCTGTGGCGGGCCGAGGACTGGGACGACCTGCCCGAGGACGACCGCTATGCGATCAAGGCCCGCACCGGCGTGACCATGCCGATGATGGAGGAGATCACCGTTCTGGACCCCGGGACCATGGCCCCCGTCCCCCGCGACGGCGCCGCACTCGGCGAGGTCATGCACCGGGGCAATTGCGTGATGAAGGGATACTACCGCAACCCCGAGGCCACGGCCGAGGCGTTCAGGGGCGGCTGGTTCCACTCGGGCGACATTGCCTATCTGCACCCCGACGGCTGGATCAAGATCGCCGACCGCGCCAAGGACATCATCATCTCGGGCGGCGAAAATGTCAGTTCGGTGGAGGTGGAGAACGCGCTGATGCACCACCCGGCGGTGCTGCTGGCCGCCGTGGTGGCCAGACCCGACGAGAAATGGGGCGAGGTCCCCTGCGCCTTCGTCGAGGTCAAGGAGGGCCGCGCGGTCACCGAGGCCGACCTGATCGCCTTCTGCCGTGAACGGCTGGCCGGGTTCAAGACCCCCAAGGCGGTGGTGTTCCGCGAGTTGCCCAAGACCTCGACCGGCAAGATCCAGAAATTCGAACTGCGCGAACTGGCGCGGGCGATGCGCGGCTGACGGCAGGAAACACGCGGGCGGGCGCCGACACACCGAACCCGCGATTGTCGCGCCCGCGCGGCTCCTGTATCCTGCGCGCAACGCGCCCACCGGTCACGGGCGGGCAGGAGAAGCGCGGGCAGGTGCAGGCGGGCCAGTGCGGGCAGAGTGATGGCGGCGGGCGGCTCGGCGGCGCACCGTCCCGGCATAGCCGCCCGGCGTGGCAGGGCATCGGGGCAAGGGCAGGACACGCCGCATGACGGCACTGGAACGGTATCAGCGCCTCGAAGGCCCCGGCCTCTGGGCGGCAGACGCTGACGCACAGCGGCGCGATGTGGTGGTCCGCTTCGGCGAGGCCTCGCTGGTGATCGTGGATGACCGGTCCGACATGGTGCTGAGCCACTGGTCGCTGGCCGCCATCCGCCGGGTGAATCCGGGCGAAACCCCCGCGCGCTTCGTTCCCCATGACACCAGCGCCCCGCGCACCGGCGAAGTGCTCGAGATCGAGGATGCGCTGCTTGTCGACGCGCTCGACACCGTCCTGACCGCGCTGCAGTCGCCGCATCGGCGCCGCGCGCGCGGGCGCCGGATTGCGCTCGCGCTGGCCGGCCTGGCCATGCTGGTCGCCGCCGTGCTGGGCCTGCCGGAAATCCTGCGCCAGCATACCGCCGGGGTGGTGCCCATGGCGAAACGGATCCAGATCGGCCAGATGATCGTCGAGGACATGCGCGACAGCGGCATCGCCCGGGCCTGCGTCACGCCCGCCGGGACGGCTGCACTGACCCTGCTGGCATCGCAACTGTTCGACACGCCGCCACGGCTTCTGGTGCTCGAAGCCCGCTCCGGTCCGGGCTTCGCCACCGCGCATCTGCCGGGGAGGGTGCTGCTGATCGACGCGCGCCTTCTCAACCGGCTCGACAGCCCCGATGCCCTTGCCGGGCATCTGCTGGCCGAAGGCGTGCGCAGCGCCGCGAACGACCCGCTGCTGGCGGTGCTCCGTCACGCGGGCACGCGGACGACCTTCCGGCTCCTGACCCAGGGCGAAATGGCGCCGCAGGCGGTGGCGGGATACGGCGCGCGGTTGCTCTCCGCGCGCCCGGAACCGGTCGATCCGCAGGCGCTGCAGGCGCGCATCGACCGCACCGGCCTGGACCCCACCGCCCTGAACGCCGGAATCGACACGCCGGAGCCCCTGCCCGAGCTGCAACCGCCGCCTGCGCCGCGCATGGAGCCACTGATCACCGACGGCGACTGGCTGCGCATCCAGAGCCTCTGCGACGGCTGAGCAACCGCACGCGTTGCCACGGCGGCGCCCGGAAGATAGGCTTCCCGCACACCCCGTCCTGCCCTGACACCAGCCCGCGATCACGCGCAACCAACAGGAGGCCCGCATGGCGCACACCGTCACCCGCACCCTTGGCGATGCCGACATCACTATTCTCACCGATGGCGCCACCGAGTTCACCCCGGACATGTTCCCCGGGACCGACCCGGCGCATATCGGCACGCTCCTGTCCGAAGCCGGACAAGGCGCCATCCGCACCAATTTCAACGCCGTGCTGATCCGCCATGGCGGGCGCACCGTGCTGCTCGATGCCGGACCGCGCGACCTGTTCGGACCAAGCTGTGGCAAGCTGCCCGCCGCGCTGGACGAGGTCGGCGTCGCCCCCGAGCACGTGGACACGCTCTATGCGACGCATCTGCACCCCGACCATATCGCCGGGATGGTCCACCCCGATGGCACCGCCGCCTTCGCCAACGCCACCCTCGTCCTGCCCGAGGCCGAGCGCGTCTTCTGGAGCGATGCAAGCCGCTTCACCGGCGATCTGTCGGGCGTCGCCGACTGGGCGGCACTGGCGCGCACCGTGCTGGCCGCCTATGGCGACCGGCTGCACCCCATCGGCCCCGAGGACGACATCGCACCCGGCCTGACCGCCTTTGCCCTGCCCGGCCACACGCCGGGCCACAGCGGCTGGCGCTTCGATGCCGGGGGCGCGTCACTCCTGCACGTGGGCGATATCGTCCATGTCCCCGACCTGCAGGTGACCGACCCGGACATTGCCATCGCCTTCGACATGGATATCGACACCGCGCGGACCACCCGCAAGCACCTGCTCGACCAGCTTGCCAGCGACGGCACCCTGTTCACCGGCGGGCATTTCCTGCATCCGGCCTTCAACCGGCTCGAACGCAAGGGCCGGGGCTATCGCCTGATCCAGCCCTGAGCCCGCGCATCCTCATCTGTGCGAAAATATCCCGGGGGAGTCGCGCGGCACGCGCGACGGGGGCAGCGCCCCCGAACCGCCCGCAGGGCCAGAAGACCTGCGGCCCCCCAGCGGCCCCGCCCCCCCCCCCCCCCCCCCCGCGCGCCCAGACCCCCGGCGCCCGCCCTGCGGCCGCTCCGCAAGATCACACCGACGGATTGCATGCGCAACGGGGGCGCCTCACTCTTCGCGCATCCGGGCCGCGCGCATCCGCCCCGCCAGCCACTGCCCGGCGCGCAGCACCGGCCAGCGCAACACCGACATGGCCGCCGCCAGCGCGATCAGCCCGACCAGCGGCCCCGCCTGCCACGTAATCCACCCCAGCAGCGGGATGCCCAGGGCAATCAGCCCCGCCGCACCGGGCCAGTGAAACCGCTGCGGCATCAGCGCGATGACCGTGGCCGCCACCACCCACAGACACCCCAGAACCAGCGCCCCGCTCATGCCGCCACCCGCTGCAGGCGCGCGGCCAGCCCCTGCGCCCAGGCCGAAATCGTGCCCGCGCCCAGGCATACGACCATGTCCCCCGGGCGCGCATGAGCGCGCACCAGCGCCTCCAGATCCTCCTCGCTGTCGATGGCATGCGCCGCGCGGTGGCCGTGGCGCACCAGCCCCGCCACCAGATCATCGCGGCTGGCGCCCGGGATCGCATCCTCGCCCGCCGCATAGACCGGGGCGATGGCCACCAGATCGGCCTCGTTGAAACAATGGCAGAAGTCCTCGAACAAGGACGCAAGCCGCGTGTAGCGGTGCGGCTGGTGCACGGCGATGACCTTGCCCCCGTCATCACCCAGCGCCTGCCGCGCCGCGCGCAGCACCGCGGCGATCTCGACCGGGTGGTGGCCGTAATCGTCGATCACCGTGATCCCGTTCGCCTCGCCCACCCGGGTGAAACGCCGGTTCACGCCGCCGAAGGCGGCCAGCGCGGCGCGGATGTCGGCGCCCTTTATGCCGAGATGCCGCGCCACCGCCACCGCCGCCAGCGCGTTCGAGACGTTGTGATCGCCCGGCATGGGCAGGGTGCAGCCCTCGATCCGCTTTTCCTCGGCCTGCAGCGCGATGTCGAAATGTGCCACGCCCTTGACATAGCGCAGGTTCACCGCGCGCACGTCGGCCTGCGCGTTGAAGCCGAAGGTCACCACCCGGCGGTCGGTGATCCGCCCCACCAGCGCCTGCACCTCGGCGTGATCGGTGCAGCAGACGGCCAGGCCATAGAAGGGGATGTTCGACACGAAGTCATGGAACCCCTGCCGCAGCGCGTCGAAACTGCCCCAGTGTTCCATGTGCTCGGGGTCGATGTTGGTGACCACGGCGATGGTGGCGGGCAGGCGGTTGAAGCTGCCGTCGCTCTCGTCGGCCTCGACCACCATCCATTCGCCCGCCCCCGCCCGCGCGTTCGAGCCATAGGCGTGGATCACCCCGCCGTTGATCACCGTGGGGTCCAGCCCGCCCCGGTCCATCAGCGCGGCGACCAGTGTGGTGGTGGTGGTCTTGCCATGCGTCCCGGCAATGGCGACGTTCGAGCGCAGGCGCATCAGTTCCGCCAGCATCTCGGCCCGGCGCACCACCGGCAGGCCCTGCGCGCGCGCCGCCATCAGTTCCGGATTGTCGGGCCTGATCGCGGTGGAAATCACCACCACCTCGGCTGCGTGCAGGTTCTCGGCGCGCTGGCCGATGAAGATCTCGGCGCCCAGGCCTTGCAGCCGCTCGGTGATGGGCGAGGGTTTCAGGTCCGAGCCCTGCACCCGGTAGCCATGGGTCAGCAGCACCTCGGCGATGCCCGACATGCCGATCCCGCCGATCCCGGTGAAATGGATCGGCCCGATGTCGGTGGGAAGCTTGGTTGCCGCGTTCATGTGCGCTCCTTCGCCAGGGTCTCGACCATCTCGGCCAGTTGTTGCGCCGCGTCCGGGCGCCCGCAGCCCAGGGCCGCCTGCGCCATCCGCGCCGCGCCCTCGGGGTTCTCGAGGATGGTGACCATCGCCTCGGACAGCGCGGTCGGGGTGAATTGCGATTCGGGGATCACCACCGCCGCGCCCGCTTCATAGAGCATCCGCGCATTGGCGGCCTGGTGGTTGCCGGTGGCCGCAGCATAGGGGATCAGGATCGCCGGGCGCCCGATCACCGCGATATCGGCCACCGAACTGGCCCCCGCGCGGCTGATGACAAGCTGCGCCTCGGACAACCGGCGGGGAATGTCGGCAAAGAAGGGCGCGACCTCGGCCCGGATGCCCGCGGTGTCATAGGCGGCCACCACGCGGTCGATATCCTCGGGGCGGGCCTGCTGCGCGACGCTGAGGCGCGCGCGCACGGGTTCGGGCAGTGCGGCCACGGCTTCGGGGACGATATCGGACAGGATGCGCGCACCCTGACTGCCGCCGATCACCAGCAGGTCCATCGGATAGTCCCCGGGCGCGATATATCCCGCGCCCGCGCGCTCCAGCACGGCGGCGCGGACCGGGTTGCCGATGTGCACGCCATCAACCCCCGGCGGCAGGTCCGTGGGCCAGGTGCCGCAGGCAACCCGGTGCACCCGGCGTGAAAAGATGCGGTTGACCTGCCCCAGCACGCCGTTCTGTTCATGAATCACGCGGGGACGGCGCAAGGCCCAGGCCGCGCCCAGCGCCGGGATCGACGGGTAGCCGCCAAAGCCCACCACCACCGCCGGACGGTCGCGCAGCATGCGCCCCGCCGCCGCCAGCACGCCGCCCATGACCCGCAGCGGCACCATCAGCCGCGCCGCCAGCCCGCCCCGGGCGAAGGTCGCCGAACTCACCTCTTCGACCGCGACCTCGGCGGGGAAGCCCCCGGCGTAGCGCGCGCCGCGCGCGTCGGTGGACAGTTTCACCCGCCAGCCGCGCGCCAGCATCACCTCGGCCAGCGCCTGCGCGGGGAACATGTGCCCCCCGGTCCCCCCGGCCGCGATCAACAGAAGCGGAGCTTTGGCCATCTCAGACACGTCCCCGGCGTATCAGGATCTCCCCGATCTCGCCCTGCGGGCGGGTCCGGGTCAGCGCCAGCAGGATACCGATCCCGATCCCCGCCGCAACCAGCGATGACCCACCATAGGAAACGAACGGTAACGTCATTCCCTTGGATGGCAGCAACCGCGCCGCCACGCCGATGTTGATCATCGCCTGCGCGGCGAACATGGTCACCAGCCCCGCGCCCGCCAGCCGGATGAAGATGTCGCGCTCGCGCATCAGCCGGATGAGCGAACGTACCACGATCGTGGCGAACAGCACCAGGATCAGCAGCACCAGCACCAGCCCGTATTCCTCGGCGGCGACGGCGATGATGAAATCGGTATGCGCATCGGGGAGCGACCATTTCACCTGCCCTTCGCCCACGCCCACGCCGAAGATGCCGCCCTCCTGAATGGCGTTGGTGGCAAAGCCCATCTGCGTGCGCGGGTCCACCTCGGGGGCGAGGAAGCCATCGATCCGGCGGGCGAAGTGTTCCGAATTGTTGTAGAAGAACATGCCCCCGAACAGCACCGCCCCGCCCAGACACAGCAACAGCAGGATCGGCGCGCCG
Organism: Paracoccaceae bacterium; assembly: GCA_020832705.1. GTDB lineage: Bacteria > Pseudomonadota > Alphaproteobacteria > Rhodobacterales > Rhodobacteraceae > Rhabdonatronobacter. The sequence continues at coordinate 882 of JAFIEE010000106.1, read as the reverse complement.
CCGATGAAATACATCATCATCCAGCCAAAGGCGACCAGTGCCGCCTGCCCGAAATCCGGCTGGATGACCAGCAACGCCACCACCAGAAGCGCAAACCCCACCGACAGGGTGCGCCCCGGCGGGCCGTTGGGTTCATGCCCCGCCGCCAGCAGCCAGGCAGCGAAGACCGCGAAGAAGGGCTTCAGGAACTCCGACGGCTGGACCGAGGCGAAGCCCAGCGAATACCACCGCACCGCGCCCTTGCCGAAATCCGTGCCCGCAAAGGGCAGCCCCGCCAGCGCCAGCAGGGCAAGGAAGAAGCCCAGCACCGACAGCCGCCGCAGCGTGTCCGGCGACAGCATCGAGGTGATCAGCATCGCGGCGATGGCCAGCGCGCCAAAGAACATCTGCCGCTGGACATAGAAGAACGGGTCCAGCCCGTTGCGTTGCGCCAGCGGCGGCGAGGACGCCAGCCCCAGCAACAGCCCGACCCCGAACAACAGCACGATCGCACCGATCGTCCAGCGATCCACCGTGCGCCACCAGCGTGGAAGAACCGGGTCGCCGCCCCGGATGGGGACGGTCCCATGGACCATTTCCGTCATGTGCCTGCCTCGATGTGCCTGTGCGCTGCCTTGGGCGCCCGTTTTCCGGGTCTGGACGTCAGGATAAACCAGAACGCCCGCGCAATCCAGCGCGGTCGCAGGGTGCGGCAGGGCGCGGCAGCCAACAGTTTCGTGTGCGGGCCGGTGCGCGGTGGTCGGACCATGTCCGCAACCCCGGGCGACCCTGCGCCCGCAGGGTCAGCGCCCGCGCGGCGTGACGGGGCGGGGCGGGCGGCGCGCCTCGCGGGCGCTTTCGCGCCACGGCCGGATCGCGCCGCGGCCGGATCAGGCCCGCCCC
>JAFIEE010000105.1 GCA_020832705.1 Paracoccaceae bacterium | reverse complement strand
GGCGGCCCTAACCCCCCCCCCCCACCGGCGCCGCCCGCCCCGCCGCCCCCCAAACCCCCCGAGGGCGCCGCGGGCGGCGCCCCCGATCCGGACCCGGGCGCGGGAACGCCCCAGATGGACGAAGGGTCCTGCCCCCCGCCGCCACCCGGCCCCGCCCCCTGCCCTGCGGCCGGGTCCGGAAACCCGCCGCGCGGCATGGGCGCGATCACCGTGCGCTGGGGCGCTTTCTTCGGAGGGTCGTTGCTCATCCGCCCGTCTCCATGATGGCCCAGATTTCCAGCTCAAGCTCCGGCCAGTCCCCCGCGAAGTGCAGCCCGATGGCGGGCGCGGTCGAAAACTCGCGCCACAGGGGCGATCGCTTGTCGATGCTGAAATAGACATGGCTGGTCACCGCCCGGATCTGGCGCGGCGGGGTGGGCATGTGGACCAGCTCCAGCCCGGGCAGGTTGTTGTCCACGATCTGGCTCATGCGCGTGTTGGGGCCGACCTTGCACAGCGCCGGGAACTGCTGCTGGATCTGGGTCAGCGGCTTGTCGGCGGCCACCTCGATCACAAAGGCCGCATCGCGGAACAGGTTGCGGTCCTTGACCAGCGCCAGATAGGAATTCGGCACCGGCTGCTGCAGGTCCAGCCGGATTGCCCGCGACAGGTCGCGCGACAGCAGCCGCTGGATATCGCGCAACACCGGGTCGAAGGATTCTTCCAGGTTGTCGGGGTCGAATTCGGGGTATTCCGGGCACAGCCGGGTGGTGTCAAAAGTCCAGAGTTCGCCCGCCAGCCGCACGAAGGTCAGATACAGATCGGCCGGATGCACATAGCGCGAGGCGCGCAGATAGCGCAGTCCGCTGATCTCGCGGTTCAGCAGCAGCAGCATGAAATAGTCGGTCGCCTGCAACCCCCCGCCCGAGGTCGGATCAGCCGCGTAGCGCGCGAGCGACGCCAGCCGCGTTTCCACCCAGCCCACCACGCGTTCGATCCAGCCCGAGATCACCGGGTGCGCATCCACCGTCAGCACCGGCGGGGCAAAGGTTTCATCCAGCACGATGGTCTTGTCGCGCACCTCGACCACGCGCGCGATCTTCAGGCAGTGAAACCCCGGCTTGGGGGTCTTGCGCACTTCCAGTGCCAGGCGCGGGTGCGCAATCTCGATGTCATGCTCCAGCCGCATGGCGGCGGCGCTGTCGGCGATCCGCTCCTGATCCAGAAAGAAACGCGAGGCGCGGCTGGATTCGTCATCGGTGCCGATTTCGCGCGTGTTGGGCTGGGCCATGGGCATGGTCAGCCAGATCAGCGCGCCCTCGGACCCTTCGGGCACCGGCACCGGCGCGGGCAGCGGGCTGGTGCCGGGCATGTCGAAGGGGGTGCCATCGGGGAAGAGCCCCGCGGCATCGCGCAGGCCGAACAGGTTCTGCTCGGCCAGATCGCGGTCCATTTCCAGCCGCGAGAACCCCCAGGGGTAAGGCGAGGCATAGCGCGTGCGCGCTTCGACCAGCTTTTCCAGATACCGGTCCTGCTGCTGGAAATGGTGCTGTTGCAGGAACAGCCCTTCCTTCCACGCGACCTTGCTATACCACGACATGCGGACTCCGGCGTGTTGGGGCGTCGGTGCCTGACACCGACGATAATCGATTTCGGTCAATGGACAAAGGAAACTCCCCGTCAGTGCCGGAAAGCGCCCTTGCCCATGCGCGCCGCACGCCGGGCCCGTTCGGCCCGGTGCGCCACAGACTCAAGGCATGGCATCATGCGATGTCATAGGCAAACCCTGAATCCCCCATCCGCACCTCGACGGTCGAAAACTCCACCCCGTCCAGCGTGCGGGTCAGCACCGCGCGCGACAGGTCGGGCAGAATGGTGTTGGTGATGATGTTGTCCACCATGCGCCCGCCGCTGTCGGGGTCGTTGCACTGTGCAACGATATGGTCGATCACCGCCGGATCGAAGCTGAGCCGCGCGTTGTGCCCCGATTTCATCCGCTGCGCGATGGCATCGAGCTTCAGCTTGACGATGCCCCCCAGCACATCCGCCGAGAGCGGAAAATAGGGGATGGTGACGATCCGGCCGATCAGCGCGGGCGGGAACACGTCCAGCAGGTAGGGGCGCAGGGCGGTGTTCAGCTCCTCGGGGTCGGGCCGCGTGTCGCCCTTGGCGGCCATTTCCATGATCACTTCGGTCCCCACGTTCGAGGTCAGCAGGATCACGCAGTTCTTGAAGTCGATCCGCCGCCCGGTCCCGTCCTCCATGATCCCCTTGTCGAAGACCTGAAAGAACAGCTCGTGCACGTCCGGGTGCGCCTTCTCCACCTCATCCAGAAGCACCACCGAATAGGGCTTGCGGCGCACGGCTTCGGTCAGCCGCCCGCCCTCGCCATACCCCACATAGCCCGGCGGCGCGCCCTTCAGGCCGGACACCGTGTGCGCCTCCTGAAACTCGCTCATGTTGATGGTGATGACGTTCTGTTCGCCGCCATAGATCGCCTCGGCCAGCGCCAGCGCGGTTTCGGTCTTGCCCACGCCCGACGGCCCGCAGAGCATGAAGACGCCGATGGGCTTGCCGGGGTTGTCCAGCCGCGCGCGGTTGGTTTCGATCCGCTTGGCGATCATGGTCAGCCCGTGGTCCTGGCCGATCACCCGCTCGCGCAGGCGGTCGGGCAGGGTCAGGATGGCGCGCAACTCGTCCGTGACCATCCGACCGACCGGGATGCCGGTCCAGTCCGACACCACCGAGGCCACGGCCTGTTCGTCCACATGGGCATAGATCATGCGCTTGTCCGGGTCGCCCGAGTCCAGTTCGGCAACCTTTGCCGCCAGGGCATCGCGCAACCCGCCGCCGATGGGCGCGCCGGATGCGGCAGGCGCACCGGGGTTGGGGGCGCCGGGGTTGGGGGCGCCGGGGTTGGGGGCGCCGGGGTTGGGAGCAGCCTGCGGCTCGGGCGCGGGGGGCGGGGCGCCCGCATCCCCGCTGGGCGTGGCAATGCCGGTGTCCGCGACTTCGGTCGCTGCGGCGGCAAGTTCCGCTCCGGGGTCCGCCGCCGACAGGCCAACGCTGATCCGCGCTTCGACATGCGGTTCCGGCTTGGGGTCAGTCTCGGGGTCGGTTCCGGGCGCGGGTGCCTCGGCGGCAGCGGCCACCGGTTCCGGGGCGGCGGCGCCGGTGCCCCCGCCCTGGGCGATGCTTTCGCGCAGCGCCACGATATCCTCGACCAACGCCTTCTCGCGGGCGAAATGCGCCTCGGCCTCGGCCAGTTTCGCCGCGTTCTCTTCCAGCGCCTCGCGTATCTCGGCGATGCGCTCGGCGTTCACGCGGCCCAGATCGGCCTCGGCCTCCTTGGCGGCCAGTTCCCGCTCCAGCGCCGCAATCTCGGCCTTCAGATCGCCGATGGTGGCGGGCACGGCGGACTGGCTGATGGCCACGCGGGCGGCGGCCGTGTCCAGCAGCGACACCGCCTTGTCCGGCAGTTGCCGCGCCGGGATGTAGCGCGCCGACAGGTTCACCGCCGCCACCACCGCCTCGTCCGAGATGCGGACCTTGTGGTGCGCCTCCATCGGGCCCAGGATGCCGCGCAGCATGGTGCAGGCGCGCGGGATCGATGGTTCGCCCACGTTCACCGGCTGGAAGCGGCGGGTCAGTGCCGGGTCCTTTTCGAAGTGCTGGCGGTATTCGGCCCAGGTGGTGGCAGCAACCGTGCGCAGCGTGCCGCGTGCCAGCGCCGGTTTCAGCAGGTTCGCGGCATCGCCCGTGCCCGCCGCCCCCCCGGCGCCGATCAGGGTGTGCGCCTCGTCGATGAACAGGATGATCGGCGTGGGGCTTTGCTGCACCTCGTCGATAACCGAGCGCAGGCGCTGCTCGAACTCGCCCTTCATGGAGGCCCCCGCCTGCATCAGCCCGATATCGAGCGCATGCAGCCGCACGCCCTGCAACGCGGGCGGCACATTGCCCGAGGCCAGCGCCTGCGCGAAGCCTTCGACCACGGCGGTCTTGCCCACCCCGGCCTCGCCGGTCAGGATCGGGTTGTTCTGGCGCCGCCGCATCAGCACGTCGATGATCTGGCGGATTTCATCGTCGCGGCCCACGATCGGGTCCATCTTGCCCGATTCCGCCTGCGCCGTCATGTCGACCGAGAACCGCCCCAGCGGCGTGCCGGAGCGCGGCGCGCCATCCCCTGCCCCCGAACTGCCCGCATCGGCGGCGCCCGCGCCGATGCCGGTGCCATCCATCGGGCGCATGTCCTCTTCCTCGGACCCGCCCCAGAGCTTGCGCGACTCGGCAACGATCTTGTCGGTGTCCAGCGCGCCAAGCATCGGGCAGACCTGCATTACCGCCGCCTTCAGGTCCTTGGTGCGCAGGATGGCAATCAGCAGGTGCCCGGTCCTGATCTGCGCCTCGCCGAAGAGCAGCGTCGCGTAATGCCAGCCCCGGTCCAGCGCATCGGCCAGATGCGCCGAGATCCCCGGCATCTCGGTCACATTCTTGCGGAACCCGCCGATGGCACGCTCGAAATCGGCCATGATCCGGCCCTTGTCGATCCCCTCCAGGATCAGCGTGACCGAGATGTCCGAGCGGTCATTGGCCAGGATGTGATAAATCCAGTGCGACAGTTCCAGATTGCGGTTGCCTTCGTTCTTGGCATGGCGCAGCGCCTGCATGAAGGCGTCATAGCCCACGCGGTTGAGCTTTCCGGCAACTGTTTCGAGGCTGATTTCCGTCATTATCCCTGTCCCTTTTTATTTCTGGCCCGCGATCCTGGCCCGGTCACGCGGCCTTTTCGATCTTCGACTGTTTCAGATGCTCGGCAGACAGCACCGCGCAGATGCGGCGGTCCCCGGTCGGCTTCTCGGCCTCTGGCGCGTCGGATGCGGCGGGCACGAAGCTTGTCCAGCCAAGCTGCCCCGCCGCGCCCAGCTTCGTCGCGGGCAGCTTGCTGACCGGCAGGGTCAGACCGACCTCGATCTCGGTGGTCTGGCCAAGGTAGAAATGCAGGAACCCGGCCACCACCTCGAAATAGCTGCCACCGGGCAGGAAGCGGCCATATTCTTCCAGCGTGTCGGTATGGATGATCAGCCGCACCTTGTCATTGACGCTGAAGGACCGGCTGCCCAGCACCGTGGTTTGCCCCAGCACGGCGCGCGGCCCGCCCAGGGCGCTGCGGTCGCTGAGCTCGAACTCCAGCCAGGTGCCGACCCGTTCGTGCAATTCGACATTCAGCCCCAGCATCTCGCGCATGATCTGCACCAGCCGCGCCGCGCTGCGCACGCGGCTGCCCAGCAGCCCCACGAAGCGCAGCTTGACGATATCGGGGATATCGTCGCGGTCCTGAAGCGCGGGCGTGCCCAGCCCGATGAACGACCCCAGCCAGGCGCGGAACCGGTCATGTTCCGGGCGGTCAAGCTGGACGATCGGGCGCGCATCGGCCCAGGCACGATAGAAAAGCTGCAGGAAACGCGTGGCCAGCACGTTCGCGAATTCGGCGAATGCCGGGTCGTTGCGAAAGATCTTCCACTGATATGCCTCGACCGTGGTCGACAGGGGCAGCGCCCCCTGCGGGCCGAAGAAGCCCAGAAACTGCACCTCGACCCGCACCGGCGCGCCCGCGTTCCATTCCGCAGCCACCACGTTGCACGAAGGAAAGGCCAGGAACGGCTGCTGCACCGGCGTCGCGATTTCCTGCGCCAACACCTGCGACCGGCCGATGGGGGGCTTGTCGCGCGCCGAGCGCTCCAGCTCGCGCATCAGCGACAGGTAGCTGAAGCGCCACGGTTCTTCGTGCAGGATGTCCACCCAGGCGCGCGGTGGCGGGCGCGCCTCGGGGCGCCGGGCGGGCGCGGGGGCGACCGGATCGGTCGGCGGCGTTGTAGCCTCCGGCGCCGTCACAGCACCGGCCCCGTGCCCGAGCGGGGCGGAAAGCGCATCACCTCGCCGCGCCGTTCGGACCGGATCACGGTTTCGGTAAACGAGTTCACGTTGACATAATCGGCCAGGAAACGATCCAGCACCGCGCCGATCAGCGCAATGCCCGACCCTTCGAAGTTGCGTTCATCGAAATTGAGCGTCACCTCGATCCCGCGCGCGGGGGCAAAGCCGTCCGCGCGGCGCACCATGCGCACCACCGGGCGCGAAGACACCCCGCGCAATCCCTGTAACTGGGTTTCGGTCACCGCGTCGGACATGTCGGCGCACAGCGACAGCACCTCGCGCAGGCCCGCCGCCGGGTCGCTGCGGTGGCGATCCTTCAGGCCGAACTGGTTGAAGCTCAGGAAACTGATCAACTGCCACAACCGCGCGCCGCGCCCGCCCAGCCGGGGCGAATCGCTGTCGGCTTCCAGGATCGATTCGCGCGGCGCGGTCGGCCCGGCGATGCAGGTCACCGGCACGGTGACATCGTCGCGCAGATGGAAATCGGCGGCGTTGCGGCCGATGGGCAATTGCGCCGGCAGGTGCCGGTTCGAACACAGCGCGCGCACCTGCAGGCTCTGCACCCGGAAGGCGCTGTCGATCTGCGCGGGTTCATGCAGGCTGATCAGCGTTTCGGTGCCCATGTAATCGCCATAGGCGCCGAAGCGGCGTTCATGCGTGGTCATCCGCCGCGGACGGCGCCGGGTGGAGAAATAGAGCGCTTCATCGGGCCTGGTATTGTCGGGGGGGAGCGCATAGATGGGCCAGACCGGGGCCTTTTCGCGCTGGCCCAGGAAGTTGGCGTCCACCGACAGGATGCGGTGTATCTCGTAGTTCACCTGCGGGAAGGAGGACGGCGTGACCAGATATTCGGTGTGTTCCGGGCCGACCCGGACGCGCGCGCAGCGTTCCTCGAACAGGTTGACCGCCGGGGCCGCGTAGAGCGCGAAATTCTCGGCCTTGACCGTGGCGCCAAGGCGCGCGTGCGCGCGGGAAAACTCGAACAGGATATCGAAGGCGGGGGCCGGAATGCGCGGCAGGATCCGGTCCAGCCCCGCCAGCCGGATGCCAAGGAACTTCTGCGGCAGGGTCATGTATTCGCGCAGGAGCGAGAAGCCGCAGAAGATGCGCCCGTCCTCGGGGTAGAGCGATTCCTCGAGGTCGAACCCGATCGGTTCGATCATGTCCGGCGGCGCGGCGGCAAAGACCGGATCACCGTTGCTGTCCAGCCACCGAAAGGTGATGCGCGCGCAATTGGCCAGCAACTGCTCATAGAGCATGACCATATCGCTCATCGGACCCGAAAGATGGATGGGCAGGGTCCTGGCGCCGATGGTGCTGACCGGCGGCGCGGCGCGCGCGGCGTCGGACTCGGGGTCGGTCACCTTCTGGCCGGTGCGGTGAAAGAACGACAGCCGCAGGCCACCGACCGTGCCCTCGGCGATTTCCAGACCCAGCGCCTGCAGCGGCGCGGGGCCGGTGAAATACTCGCCACGCGAAAGTTGCAGCGGCCAGAGTTCAAGTTTCGATGCCAGCCGGAAGCGGCACGAAATGCGCTGGTCACGCTCCACGTAATCGGCGTCCAGGTAACTGCCCTTGTCGAAGCGCACGCCCTTGGCCAGATCGCGGTCCTGAAAATTCGGCGTGGCCTGCGCGATCATCGCCGACGGTGTGGGCGCCAGATAGTCCGGCAGAAGCTGGTCGATCAGCGCGGTGGTGAAGGTGTCGAATTCCGCGTTCAGCTTGGTCTGCACTCGCGCAGCCAGAAACGCCGAGCCCTCCAGCAATCCGGCCAGCCCCGGGTCCAGCTTCTCGCGCGTCAGCCCGCCCAGTCGTTCGGCGATGCCGGGATAGCTGCTGGCGAACTCCTCGACCCGCTCGTAGAGGACGCTGAGTTCGCGTTCATAGGCATCCAGGAACTCCTGTTTCATGGATTACCCCACATCCCTGGACCCGCGCCCGCCGCCCGAACCGGCCAGGTTCATGAGCTTCACCTTGCCCGAACCCATGTCGATCTCGGCGGTGAACTCAAGCGGCACATCGACCGGGCGGCACAGCATCTCGGCGCTGATCTGCAGGGAAATGCGCTGGTTGACCTCGTCGAAATCCTCGGCCTGTTCGACCTCGACCGAAGACGACAGCAGGCGCGGTTCATGGTTGCGCAGCGTGTCGCGCATGTTCCGTGCCACCTCGCGGTCCAGAAGCGCATCCGAGGTCAGATGCGTCATGTCGGTGACGCCATAATTCAGCACCGAACGCGCCACGAAAGGATATGGCTCCAGATCGATCGCCGATGCCAGGTTGATGGTGTTGAGCAGGTGGCCCAGATCGACATCCAGATTGCGCTTGAGTTCGTTTTCATTGGCCCCACGCCGCCGCACCGACCCGCGTTCGGTCAGAACCCGCGCGCCCGATGAATCGTGCTCAAGCTCTTCGCGGCGGGAATCGCCACGCTGGGCGGCATCCCTGAAGGCATACATCAGGGGAATCTGCAGCGGTTTGAGGTGACGGACCTTGTCTTTGCTCATGACAGCACCGGCGCGCTTCGGGCCACTGCAGCGCCTCAAGACGCACGAGCCTGCGCGATGCGAACGCGGAGCAGATCACCCAAAGCAAGAGTGGACTTGCAGGTAGCGATATTCCCGGACCCGTGACCGGGTCCGGGAATGTCGCAAGAGATGCAGCGCGCTCAGACGAGCTTGTTCGTCGCGATGTCGTAGGCGGCTTCGGTATCGCCAACCTTCGTGCCCGTTTCGCTCTGCTGGGTGTAGACCACCTTGAACTCGCGGAAGTTCATGGACAGGTTCTCATACACCGTGTCATCGGATTCCTTGCCCGAACCGGTGGTATAGGACGACACGATGATCGTCTTCATCTCGACCTTGAAATACTCGAGCTGCGCGTCACCGTCGGCCTTCTGGACATGGAGCACGGCCTTGGGGATATGTCGCCCCGTAACGCAGGCCTTGATCAGGTCCGTGGTGGCCAGGTCCACCTTCTTGGTGAAGTTGATATCACCGACATTGCAGCGCCCGGAGCCGCCGCCGGTGCCGGTGTGGGTCGTGCCGCTCTGGGTCATGTTCCAAGACCAGTCCAGCAGGTCAATCCCGCCGTCGGACTCGAAATGGCTCTTCTGCGTCTCGCCCTTGATCCCGTCGATGACGAGAGTGATGTCTACAGCCATGTCTTGCTCCTTTGTTTACAAAAGTGATTGCTCGATCAGAAACGCCCCGCAGAGTTACTTGCCCGGCAGCTTGGAGACGAGGCTCATGCCGATGTCCATGCCTTCAAGCTGGAAATGCGGTCGCAGATAGAACTTGCCGAGGTAGTATCCCGGGTTCTCGGGGTCTTCCACGATCTCGACCTTCGCCCCTGCCAGCGGCTTGCGCGCCTTTTCTGCCTCGGTCGCATTTGCAGGCGATGCGTGCACATACTGGGCAATCCAGTTCTGCAACTCGCGCTGCAACTGCTCGCGCTCCTTTGTAGACCCGATCTTGTCGCGCACCATCACCTTCAGGTAGTGCGAGAAGCGGGACACCGCGAAGATGTAGGGAATGCGCGAGGACAGGTTGTCCGACGCGGTCGCTTCGGGGTCCGCGAATTTCCTGGGCTTGTAGAGCGACTGCGCACCGATGAAGGCGGCCTTGTCCGTGTTCGCCCGGTGGATCAGCGAGATCAGCCCGGACTTGGACAATTCGGCCTCGCGCCGGTCGCTGATCGCCACCTCGGTGGGGCATTTCATGTCAACGGCGCCGTCATCGGTCTCGAACGTGTGCACCGGCAGGTTGATGACCTCGCCGCCCGACTGGACGCCGCGAATCTGCACGGTCCAGCCATACTCCTTGTGCGCGCGGGCGATGTTCGCCGCCATCGCATAGGAGGCGCTCATCCAGCTGTATTTCTCGCCGGTGTGGCCGTCGGTTTCCTCTTCGAAGTTGAATTCCTCGACCGGGGCGCTGTCCTGACCATAGGGCGCGCGCGCCATCACGCGCGGCATGCACAGCGCCACATAGCGTGAATTCTCGCTCTCGCGCAGGGACTTCCAGGCCGCGTAATCCGGAGTCTCGAAGATCGTGCTCAGGTCGTGCGGGTTCGTCACCTCGTTCCAGCTGTCGAAGCCCATCAGGTTGGGCGCCGCGTTGGCGATGAACGGCGCCAGCGAAGCCGCCGCGACCTTGCCCATCTCGCGCAGCACGTTCACATCGGCGCCGGAATGGTCGAACTGGTAGTCGGCGATCAGACAACCGAAGGGTTCGCCCCCAAGCTGCCCGAACTGGCCCTCGTAGATCTTCTTGAACAGCGGGCTCTGGTCCCATTTCGCGCCCCGATAGGACCGCAGCTCGCGCTCCAGTTCGGACTTGGACACATTCATCACCTGCACCTTCATCGAGGCGTCAGGCTCCGAATTGCGCACGCAGTGGTCCAGACCGCGCCAGGCGCTTTCGATCTTCTGGAACTCGGGGTGGTGCAGGATCACGTTCATCTGTTCGGACAGCTTCTCGTCCAGCCGGGCGATGATCTCGTCCACGGTGTCGATGATGTCATCCTTGACCACGGACTGGTCGCTCAACGCCTGTTTGACCAGCGTGCTGACCGCGTTCTCGACCTCGGTTTCGGCATCGGCGGTCCGCGGTTTGAAACTCTGCTTCAGCAGCGCCGAGAAATCCTCGACACCGACCTCGGCCTCAGCGCTGCGCTGGGTTTCCTGCTCCATTTCTGGCCTTCCTCTGGGTTCAACTCAAATGACGATCACCCCGGGCGGCACCACCTGCCGCGCGGCGCCGCACAGGCCCGCAGGGGGCTGCGCTCAGTCCTTGCTCTCGCCGTCGGCGCCGTCGGACGCCTTCTTCTCCAGCATCTTCATCAACTCGGGATCGGAAAGGAGCTTCTTGAGCATCTCTTGCGCTGCCGACTTGCCGTTCATGTAGCGCTGCAGGTTGCTCAACTGCTGGCGGGCATCCAGCAGGGCCTTCAGGGCGGGAACCTGCTGGGCGATCTTGCCCGGCTCCAGATCCTCCATCTTCGAAAACTTCAGCGTGACGCCCAGCTTGTCACCGTCCTCGCCGCCAAGCTTGTTGTCGGCGGTGAAGCTGACCGCGGGCTGGATGCTGGCCATGAAGTCGTCGAAGTTCTGCATGTCGACGTTGGTGAAGTTCCGGTCCGCGATCTTCGGCTTCTCCTTCTCGGAAGCGTTCCCCGAAAGATCCGCCATGACGCCCATGACGAACGGAAGCTCGATGTTCTTCTCGGCCTCATAGGGGTCTTCATACGAGATGTTCACCCGCGGGGGCCTGTTCCGCTTCAGGAATTTGCGTGCTGAGTCTGACATGAAATTTTCCCCTGTTCGTGCAAATATGAAGCCAGAGAAGGCTTCGGATGTCAATTGAAAGGTCAAGTGCTGCGCCTATCGAACGGAAAAAGCAATAAGCGAAATGTCCGGCGCGACGCCCCGTTCATCCATTTCGCTGTTCAGCGCGGCGAAGAAGGCTTGCGCATCGGCCGCACCGGACAGCGCCCGCACCGAGTCGAGCCAGGCCGGAACCGCCAGGGCCAGCAGCAGCTGGAACGTATCCACCGGACTGCCCTGCAGGGTCATGGGGATCTGAAAGGACGCCGTCCCGCCTGCAAATTGCAGAAACGTATCGAGCCGATGCACCCGCCCCGAGTTGTCGATCAGCAGAAGATGAACTTGCCGACCGAAACTGTTGTGAACGCGACCGGTCAATTGCGTGCCGCTCGCGATTTCACGGTTCTCAAGGGTGAAATAAAGGTTGTAGGCGGGATAATCCGGGGCACGGCGCACAAAATCGAGCGTTTCGCATTGTCCTTCGGTGATCGGGCGCATGACCATGCCGGGAATCAGCCCGGTGCGGGCCTCGATCCCGCTGCGGAAGTCCTGCAACTGCGTATCGGTGGCGCCGAAGACCTCGAAGCGCAGGGTGTTGTCCTCGGCCAGGGCGGGCAGCGCGGTGAAGCAGGGCTCGGGCTCCAGACTGCGCAGATGGTCAAGCACCTGCGCATAAAGATCGCGGGCATCCGGCGTGGCTTCGCCCGCGTCGCTCGGCGCGGCCAGGTCGCCGGGGGCCTGCCCGGTCACCCGTTCGGCGGCCTCGTCCACGGGGGCCAGCGCCGCCACCTGTTCGGGCATGGCGGCAACGCGTTCGCCGCTGGCCTGCTCGGGCGCGACCCGGTCGGGCGCGGTGGTGTCGGCGGCTGGAGTCGGCGCGCTGCCGCCGGCAGCATCGGCGGGCACGGGCACCTGCGCTTCGGCAGATACGTCCGGGGACGCCGCAGGCGCTGCGTCGGGCGCGGACGAGGTGGCAGGCGGCGCCTCGGCGATCTCTTCGGCGGATGGGTCGGTTCCGGGGGCGGTCAAGGCCATGTCGGGGGGGAGCGTCGTCGCCCCGGTCGCGGGAAGCTGCGGCTCCGCCACGACCCGGCGCGGTGCCTCGGTGGCAGGCGCCGCAGGCGCGG
>JAFIEE010000104.1 GCA_020832705.1 Paracoccaceae bacterium | reverse complement strand
GGGGGGGGGGTGGGGGGGGGGGGGGGGGGGGGGGGGGGGGGGGGGGGGGGGGGGGCCCCACGCCCCGAGGGCGCTCTTTCCAGCGCATGCCGGACAGGCGGCGCCGCGACTGCCCGCCCGCGCTACGCGGTCGCCCCCCTGCGCGCGGCGAATTCGGCATTCAGGCCGCGGGTGAAGTCGTTGAGCCAGGGCTGGCGGTCGCGCTTCAGCCGTTCGGCGCGGATGATCGTGCGCAGCGCATCCTCGGTGGCGTCCAGATCGTCATTGACCAGCACATAGTCGTATTCGGCCCAGTGGCTGATTTCGTCGCGTGCCCGCGCCATGCGCCCGGCGATCACCTCGGCGCTGTCCTGCGCGCGCCCCTGCAGCCGCGCCTCAAGCTCGGCAATCGACGGCGGCAGCACGAAGACCGAGATCGAATCCTTGCCCAGACCGGAATTGCGGATCTGCTGCCCGCCCTGCCAGTCGATATCGAAGAGCGTGTCCCGCCCGCCCTCCAGCGCCGCCGCAACCGGCGCGCGCGGCGTGCCGTAGAGGTTGCCGAACACCTCGGCGTGCTCCAGCATGTCGCCCGCCGCAACCATCGCCTCGAAGTCCGCGCGCGCACGGAAATGGTATTCGCGCCCGTCCACCTCGCCCGCGCGCGGGGCGCGGGTGGTGGCCGAGACCGAAAACCGGATCTCCGGATCCCAGGCCAGCAACCGCCGCGAAAGCGTCGACTTGCCCGCCCCGGAGGGCGAGGACAGGATGATCAGAAGCCCGCGCCGCGCCATGTCCTACTCCACGTTCTGGATCTGCTCCCGCATCTGATCGATCACCGCCTTGAGGTCAAGCCCGACCCGGGTCAGGTCCAGATACTGTGCCTTGGCGCACAAGGTGTTGGCCTCGCGGTTGAATTCCTGACAAAGGAAATCCAGCCTGCGGCCTGCCGGGGCCGTATCCGCGACCAGGGCGCGGGCGGCGGCGCAGTGGGCCTCCAGCCGGTCCAGTTCCTCGGCCACATCCAGCCGCACCGCCAGTTGCGCCAGTTCCTGCGCCATGCGCCCCTCGTCCTGCGGCAACGCGCGCGCAAGCCTGTCCAGCGCCGCGCGGTGGGCGGCCTCGATAGCCTGCGCGCGCGCGTCCAGCAGCGCGCGCGCATCGGCGGTCAGCGCCGCGATCCGGTCGATCTGGCCGCCAAGCACCCCGGCCAGCGCCGCACCTTCGCGCCCGCGTGCGGCGTCGAGTTCGCCCAACGCATGGCCAAGATCATCCAGCAGCGCGGAGGCCAGAACTGCGGGCAGCGCCGCCCCCGAGGCCGCCTGCCCCGGCGCGGCCAGAACCCCGCGCAGGCCAAGGATTTCGGCCGCACTCGGGCTGCGGCAGTCGATACCGCGCGCGCCCGCATCGGCACGCACCTGCCCCAGGGCATCAAGCACCGCGCCCAGCACCGCACGATCCAGCACCGGCGCGGCATCGCGCGCGGCGTCCTCGAGACGCAGGCCCACCGTCACCGACCCGCGCGCCACCCGCGCCTCCACAGCCGCGCGCACCGCCGGTTCCAGCGCCGCTGCCGCCTCGGGCAGCCGCAGCCGCAGGTCGCGCCCGCGCCCGTTTACGGCGCGCACTTCCCAGTGCCAGCCGACCGCCCTGCCGTTCAGATCAAGGCTGCCCTGCCGCGCGGCAAATCCGGTCATGGATCTCATGGTGGTCTCCTCCCGGCCCTCTCCCGTGTCAGTTGTATCAGGCTTAACCATCCCTTCACCTTTTGCCACATTCCTGCCCGGATCGCGCTATGGTTCCACCACATTCAAACCGGTGGCGCGCAGTGCGGATGCCCCTGGGCGAAGCTGATGCCCCGCGCCCGGCGCGTTCCCTGACGGTGGGCAGGATGCGTGCCGGGCCACGCGCCGCCATACATTCGGAGTAGGCCATGCAGGAAGGTAACGAAAGCATCCCCCGCCGCAACCCGGCCCTGGAAATGGCGGACGGGTCCCTGGCCATCGGCGGGTTCGAAAACGCCGCGCAGGTGCTGGCCTGCTGGGAGACCGCCCGCGCCGGACGCCCGATGGCCCTGCGCCGCGAGATCGACCCGGCCACGCTGGGACAGGCGCTGGCGCAGTGTTTCGTGGCCGAAGTGGTGGCGCCGCAGGTTGCGCGGCTGCGGATCGCGGGCAGCGGGCTGCATGATCTGATGGGGATGGACGTGCGCGGCATGCCGCTGACCGCCTTTCTGACCGGCACCGCCCGGGCCGAAGTGATGCAGGCCGTCGCGCAGGTGCGGCGCGGCGCGCGGGTGAAGCTGCCGCTGATCGCCCCGGCGGGGCCGCGACAACCCGCCATGGACGGGTTGCTGATGCTTCTGCCGCTCAGCAGCGACGGGCGCCGGATCGACCTGGTGCTTGGTGCCCTGGACACAAGCGGCGTCATCGGCGCGGCCCCGCGCCGCTTCCGGATGGCGGCGGGACGCCCGCGCCTTCTTGCCGACCGCACCGCACCCCTGCTGCAGGGACTGCGCGGCATCGACCGGTCCGCGCAAACACCTGCCACGGTCGCGCGGCGCGGGCATGCGGACCCCGAGGCAGCAAGGGCCGCGCGGCGGGTCCGGCTTCGGGTGATCGACGGCGGGCTGGCCTGAGCACGGGGCCACAGCCGCATCGCGTGAAATCGTATGGCATCGCAGCGAAGCGAAGCGGCGCGAAACAGAACGCGCAACCCCACCGCAGACGCCCCGACCAGCGGCAACGCGCCGATCCTGCCATGGTTCCCGCCCGGCGCCCGCGCCGGGCAGCGCCTGCGAGGCGCCATGGGTGGGTGGGTGGGGCGCTGAGCAGGCGCTTTCCACGCCTGCGACGCCGATCAACGCCGCCGGATCTCGGCCTCGGCGACCAGCTCTGCCAGCCAGTTGTCGGCAAGCTGGTTCAGGCGCTGGTCGCGCAACCGGTTGCGGACCTGATCACGCGTCGGCGGTTCGTCAAACTCCAGCGTGCGGCTGCACAGCATCAGCACCACCAGGTTCCCGCCCTGCACCATGTTGGCGGAAATCTGCTTTTCGTCCATCCGGGCCAGTTCCAGCGCCACATCCTGCGGCAGGGTGCGCACCAGCGCCTCGTCCCGGCGCAGCGCCTCTTCCGAAAGGTCACGGGCAAAGGCGTTCAGGTCATTGCAGCGGTCCACCCGCGCGCGAATCTCTGCCAGCCGTGCCGCGTTCGCCTCGGACCGTCCCCCCGGCAGCAGAAGTGTCTTGTAGTCCACGCGCACCCGGTCGGCGGGAATGTCCCGGCGGCTGTCGGTGGCGCGCAACTGGAAGATGCCGAAGGCGCCGGGCACCTCGACCGGGCCGATGATCGCGCCGGGGCTTGCATCGCGCACCTGCGCCCGGACCTGCGCCGGCAGCGCATCGATATCCAGCCATTCCAGCCGCCCGCCCTGTTCGCGCGATCCGGCGATCGAGACCTGCCGCGCCGCCGAGGCGAACTCCTCGAACGAGGTGATGGCCAGGATCTGCGGAATGATCTCTCCCACGGCTTCGGCGAACTCGGGGTCCGAGGGCAGGAAGATTTCGGACAGCAGAACCCGCTGTGTGCCGCGAATGGCGCTGACCGACAGCGCGCGGTCCACCTCGGCCGAGGTGATGTTCACGCGCGGCACGAAGCGGGCGCGCACCATCTGGCGCCACATCAGACCGACCTCGATGAATTCGCGGAACGCGGCTTCCTCGATCCCGGCGCGGGACAGTTCGGCGATGAACTCATCGGCCTGCATGTCGGCGCGGGCGGCGAATTCGGCCACGCCCTCGGCCAGTTCGTCGCGGGCGACGCGGACCCCGGCGCGGCGCGCGTGGAACGCCTGCACCGCTTCCTCGGTCAGCCGCTTGATGGCTTCCTCGCGCAGATCCTCGGCGCCGACGTTCAGCACTTCCAGCAGCCGCATGCGCTGGGCGATATCGAAGTTGGTGATGACCCGGTCGTTCACATGCAGCGCCGGGGCGAACATGTTCTGCGCCACCCCCGGCACTGGCGCCGCCAGCACCGCCAGCGCCGCCGCAATGCCCAGACAGGCGCGGCGCACCGGACCGATCAGGGGGCGGATCAGGGCGTGCAGGCTCTGGCTCGGTCGCATCATGATGTCGGTTCCGTTTCCGTCTGTTCCCGGCGGCGACAAGGCGCCGACGGTGGTGAATTCTACTGTGCGCAGCGGCTGCGCCGGGTCGCCGGACTGCCGCCGATCCCCAGCAGCCCCACCGAAAGACCCACATTCGTTGCCCGCGCCACACTACCGCCTTCGCCGAACTTGCGCGAGACCGAAAGATCGACTGCCACGCACTCGTTGCGGAATTCCACCCCCAGCCCGGCGCGCGCCATGCGATTGTCGGCCAGATCGTAGCGCCAGTCCACCCGCGCGGTCCAGTTCTCATCCACCGCGACCCCGGCATCGACCCGCCACTCCGATGTGGTGTCGGCGCGGTCCTCGGCCGGGTCGGCGCGGATGTGCATCACGCTGGTGGACAGCGTGCCAGCGCTCCAGGCGTAGTCAAGCTGCAGATCGGTGCGGCTGGGGCGCAGATCGTCGCCGAACAGCGTGCGATTCGTCAGCGACAGGCCATCGGCGCCATCGAAGCGCAGCGAAGCCAGCCAGTCCGACCGCGCCCCCGAAAGCGGCGATCCGGGCGAAAACAGCGCCGGGTCGCGCTGGCGCAGGATGCGCCCCACGGTCAGGGTGGAGGACCAGCCCGCCGGATCATGCCGGGTCCAGCTTGCGCCGAGGTTGGCGCGCAGCCCGCGCTCACGCCGGTCGCCGCCGGCAAAGCGGTCATGGGTGAACAGGTTCCCCTCGTCGAATTCGGGCATCCGGCTGGTGTCATTGGGCGGATCGTCGCCGTCACGGGGGCTCCAGATGACCTGCGCCACGGGTTCGACGACATGGCGCGCCGCCCCTGCCCCATCCCGCACCCAGGGCCAGCGCAGTTCGGCCATGACCGCGGGTGTCACGCGGGTTACAGGCTGCGGAAAATTCGTATCCTGCCCCACGCGCGCATGATCCACCGCCACCCGCGCACCCACCGCCGCCACCAGTCCCCCCGGCAGCACCGAATCGCGGCGCCAGTCGGCGAGGGCGCTGGCGCGCGCCATGTCGCGGCCCAGCACATCCGCGTCCGAAGGCCGTCGGTGCGCGTGCAGCCCGAAGGCCAGCATGCCCCGCCCGCCGATCCCAGGCACATCGAAGCGCCGTTCCCAGTCGGCGCGCAGCACCTGCGCGGGCAGCAGCGCGTTGTTGTCGCCCGGGCGCAATGAGTGGAAATGCAGCGCCTCGACCCGCCGCCAGTCATCGCGGACCACCCGTTCCACCACCGCCTCGCTGGTCAGGCGGCGCGCGGTCGCAAAGCCGTAATCGTTCAGATACGTGTCATCGCTGGCCGCGATCCCGCTGAAGCGCAGCCGGTATCCGCCCGCCAGCGCGAAATCGCCCTCGGCGGCGCCGAAATAGCGCAGACCGTCCGGCTGCACGGTGTCGCGGCTGACCGCGCCGCGGAATTCGGCGGTGCCGCTGGCGAACGCCTGCCGGTAGCGCAATTCCACCGTGCGCGAGCGCCCAGAGGCCAGAAACGGCGTCACCGTCAGGTCGCGGTCATCGGCGATGGCGATGAAATAGGGCAGCCGCACTCCATAGCCCAGCACGTTGTCGAAGCTGAACGCGGGCCGCAGCACGCCGGTTGCGCGGTCCAGGGTGGGATCGGGGACACGCAGATGCGGCAGATAGGCCAGCGGCACGCCCATGACCCGGAACTGCGCGCCCTGAAAATGGATCTGGCGTTCCTCTTCATCGTGGATCACGCGGCGGGCGCGGATTTCCCACAGCGGGGTCTGGGATTCGGTGCAGATCTCGCAGCTTGAGGCGATGGCGCGGCGCATTTCGGTGTAGCGCCCCGACGAACGCACCACCTCGCCCGAGGCAACCTGCATCTGCTCGCCCAGCACCACGCGGGCGCTGCGGATCAGGCCATTGCGCAGGTCGCGGTCCAGTTCGGCCATATCGGCCAGCACCAGCACGTCGCCGCCGCCGCTGCGCAGGGTCAGCGGGCCGGTGGCGGCGATCCGGTCGCCCTCGGGGTCGTATTCGATGCGCGCGGCGCGCAGGCGCAGATCGCCGAAGAATACCTCGACATTGCCCTCGGCAATCAACCGGCCCGGTGCGGCGACGAACACCCGGTCGGCCACCAGCGCCGCCGCATCGGCGGTCTGCGCGCGCAACGGCGTGGCGACCATCGCCCAGGCCACAAGCCACAGGACAAGCCAGACCATCGCGCCCGCCCGCCACGGCGCCGCCGCACGGGGCGCGACAGCGCCCGCAACCGGGCTGGATGGCATCGGCGGGCGCAGCGGTCGCGTCATCCATCCTCCATGTGCAGCATCAACCCCAGTGCCAGAAGCACCGTCGCCACAGGCAGCGCCCATGCCGCCAGCAGCACGGGTATCTGCCCGTTTTCCCCCAGAACCTGCGCGAAATTACGCAGAAAGAAGAGCGCGAATCCAGCCAGAATCGTGGCCAGCGCCCGCAGCCCTGCCCCGCCCGCGCGCGCCAGATGGATGCTCGACCCCGCGGCCAGCAGCATCATTCCCGCCAGCATCAGCGGCAGCGCCAGCTCCATCTGCAGCCAGACCCGATGCTCGCGCGCGGAAAAACCCGCCCGCTCCAGCGCGGCGATGAAGGCCGGCAACTCGCGGATGGGAATGGCACCGGGGCGAGCGAAGCCATCGCGGATCTGGCTGGGCGTCAGGTCGGTGGGCAGGCGCATGCGCGCGAGACTCCGGGCCTCGGCCTCGGGGTTGGCGGCGCCAAGGTTCCAGTCCTTGGCCGAGAACAGGTCCCAGGCGCCGACGCCCAGCCGGGCCTCGTGCGCGTGCAGGCGCCGGACCACGCCGCCGCCGTCCTCGACCCCGCTGGCGAAGATCAGGAAGGTCACGTCACGCAGCACCGTGCCGTCCGGTGACGCGCCGGTGGCGTTGATCACCATCTGCCCGCCGTCCAGCGCCTGGCGCAGCCACAGCCCGTCGGCGCGGATGACCACGGCGCTGACCTCATCGCCGCGCAGTTGCGCCAGCACGCGCTGGTATTCGCGGCTGGAGCCTGCCACCAGCGGGTTCATGACCGCGACAAAGGCCACCCCGGCAGTCAGCACCGCCAGCACGGGCAGCACCATCACGCGCAGCAGCGACCGCCCGGCGGCCCGGATCACCACCAGTTCCGAGGTCCGCGAGAGCGACAGGAACACCGCCATCGAGGCCAGGATGACGATCAGCGGCGTGATCTGGTAAAGTGTCTGCGGCGTGTTCAGCAACGCCAGCCGCAGCACCTGCAGAAACCCGCTGTCCTGATCGGACAGGCGGCGCACCTGTTCGACCATGTCCAGCAGCACCAGCATTCCGGCAAAGACGCCAAAGACCAGCAGGAACATCATCCCCAGCCGCCGGGCAAGGTAGAGTGACAGGATCATGCGGGCGCCTCCGGGCCAGCGCCGCGCGGGGCGCGCCGCCGGCCCAGCCACCACAGGATCGCCAGCACCGCCAGCCCGCCCGCCGCCACCGGCACGAAGGCCAGCCAGGCAAGTCCCGGATCGCGCAGCGCCGGGCGGGCCAGCGCATTGTCCAGAAGCTGCATCAGCGCCAGCAGCACCGTCGCACCCGCAACCTGCCGCCACGGACCAAGGCGGCTGAAATCACCCACCAGCACCACCACGAAGCCGATCAGCGCCGCCACCACCGCCAGCAGCGGATGCGCGAAGCGGTTGGCCAGTTCATAACGCAGTTGCGCGGGCGTGGCGCGGCTGATTTCCAGCAGTTCGGGCGACGGGTTCAGCAGTTCCGGCGTGCTGAATTCGCGCACGTCCTGCCCGCGCCCCACCGGGCCGATCAGCGCGCCGATGTCATAGGTCAGGTCCTGGAAGCTGGCGACCACCAGCCGGTTGCCCGCCTGGTCATGGATCTGCGCCATCCCGTCCAGCATGACCAGTTTCGGCCCCAGCGGCCCCGGCGCCAGCAGCGCGCTGCGGGCTGTGTAGTCGATGCGGCTGCCCTGTGCGCGGCTGTCGGACAGGAACACGCCGCGCAATTCGCCCTCCGGCGTGATGTCGCGGACAAATACGGTGATGCCACGCGCCGGACTCTGGAAGCCGCCGGCGGTCAGGAACTGGGCGGTGATGTTCTCGGCGATCTCGGCCTGACGGTCGGCGAGTTGCGCCCGCGCGGCGGGCATCAGCACATGCATCAGCGCCAGCAACATGACCGCGACCACGGCGCCGAACATCAGCACCGGGCGCAGCAGCCGCCCCGGCGAAAGCCCGGCCGCGCGCATCACCACAAGCTCGCTCTCGCGGGTCAGCCGGGCAGCGACATAGACGGCCGCGGCAAAGGCCGCCACCGGCAGGACCAGCCGAATCACGTTCGGCAGCGTCAGCGCCGAGAGTTCCAGAAAAACCAGCAGCGGCTGCCCCCCGCCGACCAGTTGATCGAACAGCCGCACCGCGCGGTTCACCCAGTAGACCGACACCAGCACCAGCGCGAAAAAGGCAAAGACGCTCAGCAACTGGAAAAGCACATATCTGTCCAACCTGCCCACGCCGCGCGCTTCCCGGTGCTGCCAACCTTCGGTTCCGGGGCGCAGGTTAGTCGCAATCGGCCAGCGGTAAAACCGCAAATGCCCGGTGGGCCGGCCGCGCCCTGCCGCGGGCCGCGGGCACCGGGATCCGCGGCGGCGGGGCTGCGTGCCTGCGCATGTGCCTCTTGAATTCGGGGCGCGAATGGGACACTTCCCAATGGACCCCTTGCCCCGCGATAAGGTTCCGGCAATGCCCCAGCCCTTTCACCTTGCCCTTCATGTCGATGATCTGGATGCCGCGCGCAGCTTCTATGGCCAGGTCCTGGGCTGCACCGAGGGCCGCAGCACCGATACCTGGGTGGATTTCGATTTCTTCGG
Organism: Paracoccaceae bacterium; assembly: GCA_020832705.1. Taxonomy (GTDB): domain Bacteria; phylum Pseudomonadota; class Alphaproteobacteria; order Rhodobacterales; family Rhodobacteraceae; genus Rhabdonatronobacter. The sequence continues at coordinate 3,559 of JAFIEE010000104.1, read as the reverse complement.
CCACCAGATTTCGCTGCACCTCGGCACGCCGTTTGCAAACAGCGACAGCGGACAGGTGGGCGAGCACAAGGTGCCGATGCCCCATTTCGGCCCGGTGCTGGATCTGGACCGCTTTCAGGCGCTGGCCGCGCGGCTGCGCGATGCCGGCATCAGCTTCATCATCCCCCCGACCGTGCGCTTCAAGGGCCAGCCGGGCGAACAATGGACCATGTTCTTCCGCGACCCGTCCGGCAATCCGATCGAGGTCAAGGGTTTCGTCGATCACGAGACCCTGTTCGCCACCTGATCCGCCGCCCGCGCCATTCCCCGGGGCCGGTGATCCGGCACCCGTCCACCCCGACACATCCGCGAGGTTCCCATGCCCAGACCGCTCAGCCCGATCTTCACCGCCGCCGATCCGGACCGGATCGCCACGCAGTCCGGGCGGATCGTGGTGTTCGCCAACCCCGAAAGCGCACGCCTTGGCCGTGGCGCGCAACGGGTGAACCGGCTCACGCGCGGCGCGTTGCGGCGGCTGGTGGACGGCGAAGCCTTCGGCAAGCTGAAACCGGGCGAGGCGCTGGATCTGTCCTGGCCCGCGGGGATGGAGGCCGAGGCGGTGCAGGTCATCCGCATCGACCGCAAGCCCGATGCCGCCACCCTGCGCCGCGCCGGGACCGCCATCGGCAAGGCGCATGGCAAATCCGGCACGCTGGTTCTGGCCGAGGCGCTGGACCCCGCGCCGCTGGTGCTGGGCGCAGTGCTGCGCGCCTATGACTATACCGACCAGAAATCCGACGCGGCGCCCGAGGTGGGCGCGCTGGAAATCATGGCCAGGGACCACGAAGCCGCATGGCAGGCATGCGCCGATGCGGTCGCGCTGGCCGATGCGGTGCATTACACCCGCGATCTGGTCAACGCCCCCGCCAATATCCTGACCACCGAAACCTTCGCCGCGAAGATCGAGGCGATGCGCGACATCGGCCTCGAGGTCGAGGTGCTGGACGAGCTGGCGATGGAAAAGCTGGGCATGGGCGCGCTTCTGGGCGTGGGGCGGGGCTCCGAGTGCCCTTCGAAGCTGGTCATCATGCGGTGGCAGGGCGGCGCGCAGGATGCGGCCCCGCTGGCCGTGGTCGGCAAGGGCGTGATGTTCGACACCGGCGGGATCTCCATCAAGCCCTCGGCGGGGATGGAAGACATGACCATGGACATGGGCGGTTCGGCCGTGACCGTGGGGCTGATGCGGGCGCTGGCGCTGCGCAAGGCGCGCGCGAACGTGGTCGGCGTTGTCGGGCTGGTGGAGAACATGCCCGATGGGCGCGCGCAGCGCCCCGGCGATGTGGTCCGCTCGATGAAGGGCGACACGATCGAGGTCATCAACACCGACGCCGAAGGGCGGCTCGTGCTGGCCGATGCGCTCTGGTACACTGCCGACCGCTTCAAGCCTGCCGCCATGATCGACCTGGCCACGCTGACGGGTGCCATGATCATCGCGCTGGGCCATGAAAAGGCCGGCATCTTCGCCAATGACGATGCACTGGCCGAGGGTTTGCTGAAGGCGGCCGACACCGTGGGCGAAGGCGCCTGGCGGATGCCGCTGGACCCGGCCTATGACAAGCTGATCAAGTCACGCATCGCCGATGTGAAGAATGTGGGCGGGCGCACCGCCGGGTCGATCACGGCGGCGCAGTTCCTGCAGCGCTTCGTCCCCGAGGGTGTCGCTTGGGCGCATATCGACATCGCGGGCGTGGCTCTGGTCAAGGAAGACACCGCCTACGCGCCCAAGGGCGCCACCGGCTGGGGTGTGATGACGCTGGACGCGCTGGTGCGCGCCCGGTTCGAACGGGGCTGACTGGAGCAGGCATCAGGGGGGCGGCAGGCGGCATGAAACGGTCCGACATCAACGCGATCCTGCAGTGGTCGGATGACTTCATCCGCCGCTTCGGCTTTGCCCTGCCGCCCTTCGCGCATCTGCCCCCCGAGGAACTGCGCGCCCATGCCGGGACCGAAATCTTCCGCCGCCGCCTTGGCTGGGACGTGTCGGATTACGGCGCAGGCGACTTCGGTGCCATGGGGCTGACGCTCTTTACCCTGCGCAATGGCCGGGTCGAGGATCTGGGCGCCGGGCGGGGCATGCTCTATGCCGAGAAGCTGCTGATTTCGCGCCGCGACCAGCTCAGCCCCATGCACCGCCACATGCTCAAGGCCGAGGATATCATCAACCGCGGCGGCGGCATGCTGGTCATCGAACTCTTTGCCGCCGCCCCCGATGGCAGCCGCGACCCGGACGCGCCGGTGACGGTGATGTGCGACGGCCTGCCCCGGACGCTGCCCGCAGGCGGCAAACTGACGCTGGCGCCCGGCGAAAGCGTGACCCTGATGCCCGGCGACTGGCACGCCTTCTGGGCCGAAGGCGCCGACTGCCTGATCGGCGAGGTCAGCACCGTCAACGATGACGAGACCGACAACCGCTTCGATCCACCCCTGCCCCGCTTCGCTGACGTGACCGAGGATGCGGCGCCCTGGCGGCTGCTGGTCAGCGACTATCCCGCGATCCTGAAGGACGAGGGCTGACCGTCACTCCAGTTTCGACGGAAACCCGGGCGCACGCAGATCGGTGTCCAGCAAATCCTCCAGCAGTCGCGCGATCATCGGCGACTGCGCCTCGCCGCCATAGGCGGCGCGGGCGGCGACATAGGTCTGTTCGGTCGCCGCCGCCAGGTCCAGTGGCACGCCGAACTCGCGGCCAAAGGCGAGCGCGAAGCCCAGATCCTTGAGCGCCAGATCGACACTGAAGCCGATATCGCAAGAGCCGTTGAGAATCAGCGCGCCTTCGGTTTCATGCACGAATGAATTGCCCGAAGACGCCTGGATCGCCGCCCAGGCCTGGCCCAGGTTCAGCCCCCCGCGCCGCGCCAGCATCAGCGCCTCGGCGCTGGCCTTCAGATGGATGAAGGCCAGCATGTTGGTGATAACCTTGATGATCGATGCCGACCCCAGCGGCCCCATGTGAAAGACCCGGTTGCCCATCGCCTCCATCGCCGGGCGGTGCAGGTCCACAAGGTCCGCATCACCGCCCGGCAGCATGGTGATTTCCCCGCGCGCGGCCAGATGCACGCCCCCGGTCACGGGAAGCTCCAGCATCCGCACGCCATGCCCCGCGGCGCGGTCGGCAAAGGCCAGCACATCGTCGCGGCCCAGTGTCGACATTTCGATCCAGGTGGCCCCGTCGCGCATGCGCGGCATCACCTCGGCCAGCACCCGGTCCGTGACCTGCGGCGAAGGCAGGCAGGTGATGACATGATCCACCCGCGCGGCCAGCTCGCCCGGCTCCCCGACCCAATGCGCGCCCAGTGCCTCGCACGGCGCGGCGCGCGCGCGGTCCAGATCGGTGACGCTCAGCGCGAACCCCGACTGCGCCAGCCGGGCCGCGCAATGCCCGCCCAGATTGCCCAGGCCGATATAGCCGTAATGCATGGAACCATCCTTCCCTGTGCGGCTGCACGCCGCTGGCCACCGAAGCGCGGGGGGGGGGGGGGGGGGCGGCGGGGGGGGGGGGGGGGGGGGGGGGGGGGGGGGG
>JAFIEE010000103.1 GCA_020832705.1 Paracoccaceae bacterium | reverse complement strand
CCCCAGCGTGCCCAAGAGCAGCACCAGCCCGCCCGCCAGCGTGTAGATCAGATAGATCCGCCCCGCCCGCAGGGCCTCGGCACTGCCCTTGTGGATCACCAGCGGATAGGTCGCCAGCGTCAGCAGCTCGTAGAAGATCAGAAAGGTGAACAGGTTGCCGGACATGGCGATGCCCACGGTGGCGGCCACGCAAAGGCTGAAGAAGCCGAAGAACCGTGCCCGGTGCGGCCCGCGCTCCAGATAGCCCACGGAATAGACCGTGGTGATCAGCCACAGGATCGCCGAAAGCGAGATGAACAGGATCGCCAGCGGATCGGCCTGCAGCTTGAACTCCAGCCCCGGCAGCATGGTGAAGCGCACGTCATAGATGACGCCCTGGCTGACCTTCCACGCCAACCAGGCCACCAGCGCCACCTTCACCCCCGCCACACCCAGGTTGACGCCGGTGCGCAGGTGTGCGGCGCGCTCGGGCAGCGCAAACAGCAGCGGCGCGGCCAGCAGCGAGGTCAGCAGAATGAACAGCGGCAGAAGCGGCATGTCGCTTTGCAGAAAGGTCGCAAGGTCGGTCATGGCTTGGCTCCGAAAGGATAGCCCAGTTCGATGAAACTCAGGATCGGTGCGGCCAGCAGCCCCAGCGAGATGGCCGAGATCGCCAGCGTCAGCGGCGCGATATCGGCCAGCGCCCAGCCCTGATGCTCGCCCAGCGGCGCGCGCACCCGGTCAAAGCGCAGGAACCCGGCCAGCACGCGGCTGAAATAGGCCACCGACAGAAGCGTGCCGATCATGGTCACGGCCACCCAGTGCCAGTAACCGGCGGCCATGGCGCCCTCCATCAGCGACCATTTGCCGATGAAGCCCAGCGACGGCGGCAGGCCGATCAGGCTGATTGCTGCCAGCGCAAAGGTGAACTGCGCCAGCGTGGGGCGTATGGGGGCACGGTCCAGATCGCGGATGATGTCATGGCCGACCTCGTCCCTGATCCGGCCTGCGGCCAGAAACATCGCGGCCTTGGCCACGCCATGGGCCAGGATCAGGAGCGCCGCCGCTTTCCAGCTTTCCGCCAGCCCCACCTGCCCGGCGCGAGCAAAGGCGATGAAGATCAGCCCGATCTGCACCACCGTGGACCAGGCCACCAGCAGCTTCAGCCGTTCCGCGCGCAGCGCCTGCACACCGCCCCAGAGCACCGCCCCCGCGCCCAGCGCGCCGATCAGCGTGACCAGGATCTCGTCGGGCAGCGGCACATGGGTTGTCAGCCGCAGGAAGATGTAGAGCGCGGCCTTGACCACCAGCCCCGACAGCAGCGCCGAAGCGGGCGCGGTGGCGTTGGCATGCGCCGCGGGCAGCCAGAAATGCAGCGGAAACAGCGCCGTCTTCAGCAGCAGCCCGACGATCATCAGCGCCAGCGCCGCACTCAGCGCGGCCGAAGGTTCGGCGGCGATCAGCCCGGCGAAATCCAGCCGCCCCAGTTGCAGGTAGACAAAGCCCACCCCCATCAGGAACAGCAGCGCGCCCAGGATCGAGGCATACATGTATTCCAGCCCCGCGCGCACCGCCTCGCGGGTGCCCGAAAGCACCGTCAGGCCAACGGCGGCAAGCGCGATCACCTCGATCATGACATACAGGTTGAAGATATCGGTGCCGAGGTAGACGCCGTTCATGCCGGTCAGCAGCAGCAGCCACAGCGGCCAGAAATACTGCCGCTGGCGCGCCTCGCGCAGCGCGTCCAGCGCGCCGACGCTGACCAGCAGCCCCACCGCGGCGGTCATGGCCAGCATCGCCACGCCCAGCCCGTCGGCGCGCAGCGCGATCCCCATCGGTGGTGCCCAGCCGCCCAGCTCCAGCGTGACCGCGCCCGCCGCCAGCACCTGCCGCGCCAGCGCCAGCACCGCACCGCAGGTCAGCAGCACGGCAACCAGCCCCACCGCACCGGCGGCGCGCGGAAGCACAAAGGCCGCCACCGCCCCGAACAGCGGGGCGAACAGGGCCAGGATCATCGGGTCAAGTGTCATCTTCGGTTTCCAGCGTTTGCAGGCGGCGGATCAGGGCAAGGGCGACCGCGGTGGCGCTGACCATCACCACGATCCCGGTGATGACCAGCGCATGCGGCACCGGGTCCGGCGCGGCGGGCGGCCCACGCCAGGCGGCGACGACCAGCAGGAAGCCCGCGCCCACCGAGCAGAGCTTCAGCGCCAGCACGCGCCGCAGACGATCCTGCGTGCAGAGCGCCCCCACCAGCCCGATGGCAAAGACCGCGATCCCCGCCACGCCATAGATCAGGTCCGGTGTCAGTTGCGGCATGGTCCCGAACATCATGCGCGCCCCCTGTCGCTGCGCAGCGCCACCGGCTCGCGCCCGTGAAACAGCGCGGCCAGGGTGACGGCGATGGAAATGGTCACCAGCCCCTCGATCAGCAGGATCAGGGTCTTGGCGTGCTCGGGCGGGTATTCGAAGGCCACGCGCCCGCCGCCCGCGACCAGCAGCGCGACCCCGGCAAACGCCCCGGTGCCCAGAACGAAGGCCCAGCGCGCGACGCCGCGATGCGACGGCTGCGGCACATAGAGCCGCGACAGCAACAGGAGCAGCCCCACCGCCGCCAGCACCGCCCCGCCCTGGAATGCGCCGCCCGGCGCCTCGGCCCCTTTCCACAGCAGGTAGGTGCCGACCACAACGATGGCGGGCAGGGTCAGCCGGGCGAACCCTTCCCAGACCGCGCCCAGCACCGGCGCGGGGGCGTCGGACAGGCCGCGCTCGATCTGCCAGACGGCGATGACCGCAGCCAGCAGCACCACCACTTCCATCAGCGTGTCATAGGCGCGGAAGTTCAGCAGCACGGCGGTCACGGGGTGGTCCACGCCGCTGGCGGGCATGGCCTCGGCCACCAGCGCATCGAACCCCGGCCCGGAGCGCGGCGCGCCCAGGAATGCCACCGCCAGCCCCAGCGTGACCAGCCCGCAGAACGCGGCATTGGCCCAGATCACGGGTGCCGGCACCGGGGCCGCAGGGGTGACGCTCAGGGCCTCGGCCCGGTCCAGCGTGCCGGAGACATAGCGCAGGTGACGCAACGTCTTGAGCAGCAGCGCGCCGGTGACGCCGGTGCCGATGGCCGCCTCGGCCAGCGCCACGTCCGGGGCGGCCAGCCGCACCCAGGACAGCGCGGACAGAAGCCCGAAGGTGATGAACAGCACGATGGCCACGAACAGGTCGCGCACGCTCAGCGACGCCACGGCCAGCGCCACCACCGCCGCCGCCAGCAGCAGGTCGAAGATGATGACCGGATCAGTCATGACGCCCCTCCGGCATCGCACGGCGCGCATAGCGCGCGATCAGGTGCCCGCAGGTTGCGCCCGCAACGGCAACGAAGAACCAGATCAGGGTGATGCGGACCACATCGCCCGCGCCATCGGCCATCAGCGCCACCCCCAGCGCGATCAGCGCCAGGCCCAGCCCGTCGGCCTTGGTCAGCGCATGCAGGCGGCAGAAGATGTCCGGAAACCGCAACAACCCCACGGTCCCGGCCACAAAGAAGACGGTGCCCAGACCGATGAGCGCGGCGCCAAGGATGTCCAGCATCAGCCCGCCCTCCGCGAGGCCAGCACCACGAAAGCCACCAGCGTCACTGCCGCCAGCAGCGCGAAGACCATCGCCACGTCCAGCAGCGCGGGCGTGTCCATCAGCCGCGACAGGATCAGCAGGATCGCCACCGCCGCCGTGCCGAAGAGCTGCGCCGCCAGCATCCGCTCGGCCGGTTCCGGCCCGCGCAGGACCCGGAACAGCCCGGCGATGATGCTGGCCAGCAGAAAGACAAGGATGGTGCCAAGGAATACGGTCATCGGAAACCTCCAGGGATCAGGTCAGCGCGAACAGGGCCGCGACCCGCGCCTCGAGCGCGTTCAGATCGGCGGCGAGGTCGGCGCGTGTGTCGAGCATGTGGACAACCACCGAATCGCCCGCGAGCTCGGCCGAGAGCGTGCCGGGCAGCAGCGTGACGGTGTTGAGAAACAGCACCCGTGGCGCGCCGGCGGGCAGGGCCATCGGGTAGCGGCGAAAACCGGGGCGCAGCGGCATCTGCGGGGCAAAGGCGCGCCAGGCGACATCGACCGCACCGCGCACCGACTGCGCCACGAACCACAGCACGAAGCCCGGCGCCCCGCGCAGGCTCAGCCTCCAGCGGGGGCTGGTGGGCATCAGGAACACCAGCCCCGCCCCGGCCAGCACTGCGGGCAGGCCGAAGACCAGCGCATCCGGGCGGAAGTCGGTCAGGGCCGCCCAGATCACCAGCAGCACCACAGCCATGGTCAGGAACCGCCGCCCGCGCGCCGCGCCCGCAGGTGTGGCCGTGTCGATCGTGATCACGCTGCCGCCGCTCCGGGCGGGCGTGGGTGTGGTGTCGATCAGGCGCTCGGTCTGACGCATCGTGGCCTCGTTGGCGAAGAAGGGTCGCGGGAATGTCGGCCCGGCATGTCGTGGGTCTGCACCCCGCGCGCCGGATCACCCGACAAACGCGCAAGGGCCGGGTTTCATCCTGCGCTGCGGCGAAAATCCGGCACGGGTCACGCTGCCGTGACCGGCGGATGAAACCCCGGCCCGGCGCGTTTTCGGGGCGTCAAACCGATGGAGGACCCGATGACGTTGACAGCGAATGTGCCGGCCCGCGTGACGCCCAAGCGCCGCAAGGATGGTCTGATCGGTCTGTGGGGCCGCATCATTCACCGCGACCGTGACGCCTATGAGCGCTGGCTGGCAGAACGCGACCTGACCGCCATTACCGCCTGCCTGTTGCGGCTGAACGAGCGGCAACTGAACCGGCTGGGGTTTTCGCATGCCACGCTGGGAATGGATGTCGAGGATCTGGCGCTGCGGGCGAAACACGAGGCGCAGATCGGCATGGACGTGCTGCGCATCGTCGAGGATGACGCGCCGATGGTCGAAAGCCATCGCCACGCCGCCCCTGAGCGCCCTTACCACGCCATCGCGGCGGAATAGGGCAGTCGACAGTATGTGCAAGGGCCGGGTCGCGTGGTGCGCCCCGGCCTTTTCCTTGTGGCGTTCGCAAGGCAGGCGGGGCAGGCGGGATGGAGAGGGGGCACCATCCCTGCTTGCATATCTGCGCGGCGCTCCTCTGGCGGTGTCCGTCGGCGATGGGGCCGGATGCCCGGGTGGCCGTGGTCCGGGAGCACCGGTCCGGCGCGACGGCGGCGTGAACCGCGGACCCTTCGCGGCCAACGGGAAACCCCGGCCATGAATGGCCGGGGTTGCGTTGTCCGGGGCGGGGCGGCTCAGTTGGCGCGGATCACGCGGGCGACCTCGTCCAGTTGCAGGATCGCGCGCTTCAGATAAAACCCCTGAAGGTGCAGGTGATTGGCCAGGAAACTGTTCGCGCCCGAACTGTTGAGCACGATCAGCGGCTGCTGTTGCGAGGCCAGCCGCAGGCTTTCCAGCGCCTGATGCCAGACCCGCGTGAGCCCCTGCGCGCGGATCACCGACTCGAAGTCCTGCCCCAGCTCGCGCAGCAGCAGATAGGTCGCATAGGCCATCCCCTTGTTGAAGTAGAAGATGTCATCGGACACGAAATCGATGATGAAGCCGTCGCGGCTGACATGCTCGTCCACGATCGCCGCGCGCGAGCCCAGTTCCCCCGCCATCCGCTCCACGGTCATGGCCAGCGCATCCGGGCGGGTTTCGAACACCGCCATGCCCAGCGACACCCGCGTGTTGAATGCCCGCAGCGCGCGTGCGGCGGCCTCATACTGCGTGTCGGCGGGCTGAATCGGCAGGAACGACTGGTCAAAGTCGAACACCCAGACATCGGTCGGAAACTGCAGCAGCCCCACGGCGCGTTCCAGGTCCCGGTCGATGGCCGATGACCCGCGCAGCCGCCCGATCTGGTTCTCCAGTTCCATCGCAAACCGGCTGATCGCGCGCATCATGCCGCGCTGATAGTTCGGCATGTTGTCATGAAAGGCGGTGGGAAAGAAGACGGGGTCGTTGGCGGTCCAGCGGTTGTCAACGGTTTCGCGCAGGATCAGCGCCTCGGCCATGTTCACCGCCTGGCTGCCGCCCTCGACCGGGCTGGGCGGCGTGAAGTCCAGATCGGCGTCGATGCGGTGCATCAGATTGCCGATCACCCCGAAATAGAGCACCAGCACCGCGGCCAGATACAGCACGCTGCGCTTCAGGACGGCGCGCGGGCTGGTGCCGAAAACCAGTCCGGGCACGCTGGTCCGCGGCCGCTCGGCGGGGACCTGCGGCCGGATGATCAGATCATTCGCCATCTCAACCTCCTATCCATGCCCGAAGAACGCGCAAGCGGCGGGTTTCATCCCGGAGCGGTCGCAGAAAAAGCGCCGATGGCGCGTTTTTTCCGGATGAAATCGCCCGCTCGTGCGTATGTCCTGCAAACCCGTTCTGCGGATGGTGCCATGAGTCTGAAATCCGAACTGCATTCCCACGTCGCCAGCCTGCGCCGCTATGCGCTGGTTCTGACCCGCGATCCGGTGGCGGCGGACGATCTGGTGCAGGAAACCCTGGTCAAGGCGATTGCCAAGGCGGACACGTTCCAGCCCGGCACCGACCTGCGCCCGTGGTTGTTCCGTATCCTGCACAACACCCATATCAGTGACCTGCGCCGCGCCAGGACCCGCGCCGATGCAGCGCCCGATCTGCCCGAGCCGATCGCCCGCGATTGCCAGCACACGCAACTGGAACTGAAGCAGGTGCTGGGCGCTCTGGACCAGTTGCCCGAGGCGCAGCGCATGCCCATCATCCTCGTCGCCCTGCGCGAGATGAGTTACGCCGAGGCCGCGCGCACGCTCGATGTGCCGCTGGGCACCTTCATGTCGCGGCTGGGACGCGGGCGCGAGGCGCTGCGCGGGATCGTCCGGGGGGTGAAGCGGGGCGAGTTGTCGCTGCTGAAACGCAAGGAGGGAGGGGAATGACCCAATCCGATCACAGGGATCCGGCGCTTGATCCGGACCTGATCGCCTATGCCGACGGGGCGCTTGAGCCCGAACGGATGGCCGAGGTCGAGGCCCGACTGGCCCATGATCCCGCGGCCCGCGAAGCCGTGGCGCAGTGGCGGCATTTCGACAACCTGATCAACACCGCTGCGCGTGCGGGCGATGCGCAGCCGACAAACCTGCGGATTGCGGCGCTGGAACGCGAACTGGCCACAAGACTGCAGCGGCGCCGGATGCGCGCCGCGCTGTTCGGCCCGGGGCTACGGCGCCTTGCAGCCAGTGTGGTGATCTTCGCTGCCGGATGGGGCGCGCACAGTGTCTACGAGACACAGACCAAACGAGTGGCGGGCACCTATCCCGGTTTCATCCAGCCCACGCTTTCGGGGCATTATGCCTATCTTCACAGCGCCCACCAGCGGGCCGAATTCTCCGGCGACCGGATGCCGGAAGCCCTGGACTGGCTGTCCGAGCAGATGCAGATGCGCATCGAGAGTCCGAAGCTCGAACGCCTTGGCTACGAGGTCCAATCGGCCCGGCTGGTCATGGCCGGGGGGCAGCCGCTGGCCGTGTTCTACTATCGCAACGCCGACGGGGAGCAGGTCACCGTGTCGATGACCCCGCGCCACGAGGCCCCGCCCGTTCAAGGGCTGCGGATGGCAGATTTCGAGGGCGAGCGCGTGGCCTACTGGAGCAGCGGGCCGCTGCATTACGCCGTGGTGGCGCGGACCAGCGCGGCCGGACTGACAAGCCTGGCGGCGGCGGTGGAGGACTGAGCGTGCGCGCTGCACGGGTCTGCCGTCTCCGGATCCATCCGGGATCGGTTCGTCACCGGCGCGCGTGCGCGTCGGCGAGGATCTGCACCGGAAGGTCCATGCGCAGCAGTCGCGCCCGCAGCGCCGGGCTGTCCGATGCGAGCACCGCGCCGGCGGCTTCGGCCCAGACATGCAGATCGGCCGACGAGTCGCCTGCATAGACGAACCCCCGCACGCCATAGGTGCGGGTCAGGAACGCGGCCTTGGCCCGGCCCTTGAGGTTGCCCGCGCCGCTCGATGCGTGGACGGCATCGAACAGGTCCAGATGCGCCGCGATCGTCTGCGCGACGCCTGCATCCGCCGCTGTGGCCAGAACGACCTTGCGGGCGCGCGCGCGCCACGCCCGCGCCAGCGCCACCACCGCGGTGTTATAGGGCAGTTCGGCCGGATCGAATGGTGCGCGCAGCGCCACCGCTTGCTTCAGCCCGGGCCGGCCGCCCCGCAACAACGCCAAAGCCAGCGCAACCGCCGAGGACGGCGCACGGCGGAGCACCTGCGCCAACCCGCGCCGCAGCATGTCCGCATGCACCAGCGTTCCATCCAGGTCGACGGCCAGAATCGCGCCCGGACACATCTCCAGCAGGTCGTCATCCCTGCGTGCTGCCTGTTGGTTGTGCATCTGCCCTGCCAGCCGCGCCCCGCCGTGCGCTCGCGCCGCACGGTGCCCAGAAGTTGACAGCATTGGATCGCGAATGCGACCGATTTTTCATGTAGACCATGTTCAGTCGCAAAGTATCGAGTCCGGATCGACCATGGCATCCGCATCCATAGCCAGACCCGTCAACGGCCTTGTGAGCGGCAGGATTCTGGCGTTTGACGGGCTGCGCGGGTTTGCCGCCATGGTCGTGGTGGTCTTTCACTACCTGGCGATGCTGCACCCGGAATGGGTCGCCGATTACGCCACATCGCCCGCGCTGCTGGTGGATACGCCGCTGGCGGTGTTCTGGAACGGGCCTTTTGCGGTGTCGGTGTTCTTCGTTCTGTCGGGGTTCGTCATGGCCGCGGCGGCGGAACGGCGCGCGCCCTATCTGATCGGCAACGTGCTGACCCGCTACCTGCGGCTGGCGGTGCCGGTGCTGACCAGTGTGCTGCTGGCCTATCTGTGGCTGAGCCTGATGCCGACCGCCGCGCGTGATCTGGCCGCCACGCTTGATGCACCCTCGCGCTGGCTGACCTATACCGAGCAGGCACCGCTGCCGGGGCTTCCCGCGGCCATTCATGACGGTCTGGCGGGCAGTTTCATCACCGGCATGTCGGGGTTCAACAACGTGCTCTGGGCCATGCAGATCGAGCTGGTGGGCTCGGTCTTGCTGTTTCTGGTCTAATGGCTGGGCGGTTTCCGGCGCTGGCTGCGGTTTGCGGCGCTGGCGGGGTTTGCCGTGCTGGGCCTTCTGGTGCTGCGCGATGCCTATCTGTGTTTCGTCACCGGCGCGCTGATCTATGAGGGGCACAAGGCCGGGGTCTGGCGCCGCCTGCCGCCCGTGGCGGGGCTTGCGGCGCTGCTGCTGGGCATGGTGCTGGGCGCACCCGGCGCGGGCTTCGCCGAGCGTTGGGGGCTTGATTTCCTGCCGGGCCGGTTGCAGCCCGGCAATCCCTGGGGGCTTGTGCCGGTGGCGGGCGCCACGCTGATCCTGCTGGGCGTGCATCTGCTGGCCAGGCTGCAACGCTGGTTCGAGACCGCGCCGCTGCAGTGGCTCGGGCGCATTTCCTTCGCTCTGTATCTGGTGCATGTGCCGGTGCTTTATACCTTCGTGGCCTGGGAGCGGGTGAACCTGGGCCTGCCGGAACCGCTGGTGTTCGGGGTCTATGTCGGTGCGATGCTGGCGCTGGCGCATGTGTTCACGCTGGGTGTGGACGAGCCGGCGCTGCGGCTGCTGGGGCGGCTGCGCGCGATGGGCGCGAGCCTCCGGGGGCAGGCGGGTGCGCGGGCCGCACGCGCCTGCACGGGTCCGGAGGCGGGGGCACATCGGGGGCCTGTCTGGCCGTGGGTCCTGCTGGCCACTGCGGCGCTGATGGCGATGACGCTGATCAACGGCGGCGTTGCCGTCTATTACGATTCGGTTGTCTATCTGCACCGGCCCGAGGGGGTCCTGCGCCTGCTCTCCATCCTGCCGTTCATCGACATGGCCCCGCCGGTTGCGGTGGACGCGGTCGCGGCGGCGGCCGCCGCGGTCTCCGAAGCCGGTGCCGCGACCAATGGGGATGCGCCCCGGATCGTTTTCAGCGGTCGCTCCATGTTCTATCAGATCTTCGCCTGGGTGGGGTTCGAGGCCGGGCGGCTGTGGCCGGTGGCGGCGGCGCATGCCTTCATGGTGGCCTATCCGGCGGCGCTGCTGCTGGCGCGGGGGCTTGGCGTGGCGCCGCGCTGGCCCTTCGTGCTGGGGATGGGCGCGCTGGGGCTGCTGACCCCGCTGGGGCTGTTGGTGGGCACGGCGATGCCCGATATCCTGGCCGGGGTGCTGGTGCTCACGGTGGCGGCGCTGATGGCCGGGTGGGCGGCGCTGCGCTGGTGGGATCGCGCGCTGCTCTTCGCCATCGCCACCTTCGCCATGGTTTCGCATACCAGCCACCTGCTGCTGGGCCTGACACTCCCGGCGGCCTTGCTGCTGCTGCCGCTGCGCAATGCGGCGATGTGGCGTGGGGCGGCGCTGGTGGGGCTGGCCTGTTTCTCGGCGGTGGGGCTGGAGCAGGTGCAAAAGACACTGCAGACGCGGCACACCGATACGGTTCTGCTGACCCGCCCGCACCTGGTCGCGCATCTGGTGGACCACGGCCCCGGCGTCGCCTATCTGCAGCGTGCCTGCCCCGAGGCCGGGTTCGTGATGTGCGACTACGTCGATTACATCCCGATCGAGTGGCGCGAATTCCTGTTCAGTTGGGGCACCACGCCGGAGACACGGATCTTTGCCGAGGCCCCGACCGAGGTGAAGCGCGCCATCAGCGCGGAGCAGTTCGCCCTGACCCGCGCGGTGGTCACCGATGATCCGGTCGCCGTGCTGGACTTCGCCGCCCGCGCCTGGGTGCGGCAACTGGGCATGTTCGATCCGGCGGGGGGGCTGGTTCCGGCCGGATCGGTGCCGCGCGACGATGCGGAACTGCCGGAGTGGTTCGCCCCCTATCCCGACTGGATGCGCGCGCAACAGCGCGACCTTGCGGTATTCAACGCAGGCTGGATGCTTCCCGCGCTGCACGTCGGCACCTGGGTCTGGACACTGCTGGCGCTGGGCGCGCTTGGCTGGGCCCTGCGCGGGCGCCATGATCTGTCGGCACGGCCCGGCGTGGTTCTGGTCTGCACGGCGCTGCTTCTGGGCGTGGTGTTGAACGCCGCGATCTGCGGTATCCTTGCCGCGCCCTATGACCGGTTCCAGGCCCGCATCATCTGGCTGATCCCGCTGGCGGGGCTGGCGCTGCTGGCGGCGCGCGCCGCCGCACCATCCCGCGCACACAACGCTCCGGTCCCCATCCCCGCCCCAGAACCGCAAAGGGTTCCGCAATGACCCATGACCATACCCTTGCCGGCGACGCCCCCAAAGCCCGCGCCCGCGCCCGTGACTACCTGCGACTGGCGCGTTTCGATCATGCCACCAAGCATGTGTTCATCCTGCCCGGTATCGCGCTGGCGCTGCTGCTGCGCGGCGATCAGGGCGAGCCGCTGCTTCTGAACATTCTGGTCGGCATGCTGGCAGCGGTCTGCGCGGCTTCGGCGAACTATGTGATCAACGAATGGCTGGACCGGGACTTCGACCGCCACCACCCCGAGAAATCCGAGCGCGCGGCGGTGCAGGTGGCGCTGGATGTGCGGCTGGTCTACGGCTTCTACGGGCTGCTGGCGCTGGCGGCGCTTGCGCTGGGGCTGACGGTCAATGCCGGGTTCGCGCTTGTGATCCTGTGTTTTCTGATCGCCGGGCTGGTCTACAACGTGCCGCCCTTGCGCAGCAAGGACCGCGCCTATCTCGATGTGCTGTCGGAATCGCTCGACAACCCGCTGCGGCTGATGCTGGGCTGGGCCATGGTCGATCCGGCAACGCTGCCGCCGGTGTCGGTGATGCTCAGCTTCTGGTTTGGCGGCGCGTTCCTGATGAACACCAAGCGTCTGGCCGAATTCCGCGATATCGTGGCCGAGCTGGGGCAGGCGCGGCTGGCGCTCTATCGCAAGTCCTTTGCCCATTACACCGAGGCGCGGCTGTCAGTGGCGAACCTGACCTATGCGTTGCTCTGCGTGATGTTCCTGGCGGTTTTCGTGGCGAAATACCGGATCGAATACGTGCTGCTGTTCCCGCTTGTCGTGTTCCTGTTCGCGCAATACTACGCGCTGTCGCTGCAGGCCGGTTCGGTCGCGCGCAAGCCTGAAAAGCTGTTCCGCGAGAAGCGGCTGATGGCGGCCGCCGGGGCTGCGGGCGTGGTGTTCGCGCTGACCACCTTTGTCGACATTCCGACCCTGGACCTTCTGGCCGAGCAGCATTTCATCGACCTGCGCGGGTCCGTGACCTTTCCAGACGCGCCTGCGGGGCCGTGACGTGGGGCGATCCCTGCTCGGGCAACGCCTGTTGCGCTATGTGGTGACCGGCGGGACGGCGGCGCTGGTCGATCTGGGCGGGTTTGCGCTGTTGCTGCAGCTTTCGGTGCCGCTTGCGCTGGCCGGGACGGCCAGTTTCGGCGTGGCGCTGCTGGTCAACTACGGGCTGACCGCGCGTTTCGTCTTTCAGGTCCGGCCGGGGCTGCGGCGGCTGCCGGTCTTTGCCCTCGGGGCGCTGATGGGGCTGTGCATCAACATGGGGGTCACGCTGTGGCTGAGCGGGTTGGGACTGGCGCCGCTGCTGGCGAAATGCGCGGGCATCGGCACGGCCTTCGTGTTCAATTTCGGCATCAACGCGCTGGTGGTGTTCCGGCGCTGAGCCGCATGGCGCGCGGGGGTGCAGGGGGCGGGCGGTGAGGGTGCTGGCCCGGCGGCGCGCTGCGGGGCGCGGGCGCGATTGGGGGCGGCTCCGGCTAGAAACCAGGCACTGCGTTTGTCGACCATAAT
>JAFIEE010000102.1 GCA_020832705.1 Paracoccaceae bacterium | reverse complement strand
CCACGGCGCGGGCCGGGATGGGGGGGGGGGGGGGGGGCAGGGCCGCCCCCGCCGCGCCCCCCCCCGCCGCGCCCCCCCCCGCCGCGCCCCCCCCGGCCACGCCCACCGCTGCAGCGACGCCCCCTGCCGCGACCGCCTCGGGTGCGGACAGCGAAATCGCGGCGTTGCGCGCCGCGCTGGACAGGGAAAAGGCCACCAATGCGCAACTGAACGAACGCCTCGGCAGTGCCCGGCACCGGCAGGACAGCTCGGTCGCGCAGCTTGAGCGCCGCCTGTCGCGGCTGACCGAGCAACTGGACCTGCAGAGTCTGGAAATGCTGCGGCTGAAAAAGGCGAATGCGAAGCTGATGGATGCCAACGCGGCCCTGCGCGACGCCCAGATCGCGGGGACACCGGAATCGGCGGTGCTGAACCGGTCGCTTGCCGCCGAGCTTGAGGCGTTGCAGGCCGAGCGCCGCGCCGAAATGGCCGAGATGGAGGAAATCCTGTCCGAACTCCGGCCTCTGGTCAGCACCGAAACCAGCGCGGGGGCCAGCCATGTCTGAACAGAAGATCACCATTGGCAACAAGGAATTCCTGGTCGCCTGCCAGCCGGGCGAAGAGCAGTTCCTGCATGCCGCCGCCGGCATGCTGGACGCCGAGGCGCGCACGCTCCTGTCGCAGATCGGGCGGGTGCCGACCGAACGCATGCTGCTCATGGCCGGGCTGATGCTGGCCGACAAGATCGCCGCAGCCGAGGACAACCTGCGCGCGGCCGAAAGCACCGCCGACGCCCTGCGCGCCGAGGTCGAGGCCCTGCGCAACCGGCCCGCGCCCGCCGCCGAGCGGGTCGAGGTGCCGGTGGTGCCGCAGGAAGTGACCGATGCCATGGCCGAACTGGCCGCAAGGGCCGAGGCGCTGGCGGACGAGATCGAGGGCAAGGCCGCAGGACGCTGAGGCCGGTTCCGGCCGTCGCGCACCGCCGAGGCGGGGCCGGACGCCGGGGACATCGGGCGCGTCGGCGCGATTGCACGCGGTCCACGGGCGAAGGGTCCGGCCCGGCAGGGTGCCCGCACGCCCCGCGACATGCCCCTTGCCAGCCGAGGGGCAGGCGCGATAGCTTTGCGCATCCAGGGGAGGGGAGCCCATGACCGAACGTACGATGCCGCCCGCATCGCCATTGCCCGATGTCCAGCCGATCACCACGGACGACCTGCGCGCGGCGCTGGCGCGTGGCTGGGCGGATTTCCGCCGCGCGCCGCTGTTCGGGCTGGCGTTTTCCAGTGTCTACGTTGCCGGGGGGCTGGTGCTTTATGCGGTCTTCGTGGCCTCGGGGCAAAGCTGGTGGTTCATTCCGGTCGTTGTCGGCTTTCCGCTGCTGGCGCCGTTTGCGGCGACCGGACTCTACGAAGTCAGCCGCCGGATCGAGACCGGCGCGCCGCTGACCTGGCGCGCGGTGGCCGGGTGCGTCTTTGCGCAGCGTGACCGGCAGGTGCCGTCGATGGCGATGGTGGTCATGCTGGCCTTCATGTTCTGGGTCTTTGTCGCGCATACGATCTTTGCGCTGTTCTTCGGCATCCGGCCAATCACCGGCTCGACCTGGGACATGCTGATGACCCCGGCAGGGTTGCAGATGCTGGCGCTTGGCGGGGCCATCGGCGGCGCCATGGCGCTGGCGCTTTTCGCGCTGACCGTGATCAGCCTGCCGCTGTTGCTGGACAAGGAGGTCGATTTCATCACCGCGATGATCACCTCGGTCCGGGCGGTGACACGCAGTCCGGTGCCGATGCTGGCCTGGGCGGCGCTGATCGCCGCGCTGCTGTTTCTGGCCATGGTGCCGCTGTTTGCGGGCCTGTTCCTGGCGCTGCCGGTGCTGGGGCATGCAAGCTGGCACCTCTACCGCCGGGTGATGCCCGCCGAAGGCTGAGACCGGTGTCGTCCCGCCGGTCGCGCAGGGTGCTGCGCGGTCCCCGGGCAGCGCGCGCGCAAAGCGCCCTCGGGCCGCGCCCACCCACCCACCCCGCACGCCCCGAGGGCGCTTGCCCCTGCCGGGGGCTGGGGCAGGGTCGCGGAGTGTCGGGCGGGACCGATCAGGGGCGGGGTCAGACCAGCCGGCTGGTCTCCACCGCCGCGCGGATGAAATCCGCAAACAGCGGGTGCGGCGCGAAGGGCTTGGATTTCAGCTCCGGGTGGAACTGCACGCCGATGAACCAGGGATGGTCCTGGTGCTCGACGATCTCGGGCAGGCGGCCATCGGGGGACATGCCGGAGAAGCGCAGCCCGGCACCTTCGAGCTGTTCGCGAAAGGCGATGTCCACCTCGTAGCGGTGGCGGTGGCGTTCCTCGATCCTTGTGGTGCCGTAGACCCGCGCGACGGCCGAGCCTTCGGCCAGCCGCGCCGCATAGGCGCCCAGCCGCATGGTGCCGCCCTTGTCATCCTCGGGGCGGCGTTCGACCAGGGCGTTGCCCTGCACCCATTCCTTGAGGTGATAGACCACGGGCGTGAACCGCTTCTGGCCCGCTTCGTGGTCGAACTCCTCGGACCCGGCATCGGCCAGCCCGGCCAGGTTGCGCGCCGCCTCGATCACCGCCATCTGCATGCCCAGACAGATGCCCATGTAGGGGATCTTCTTCTCGCGCGCCCATTGTGCGGCGCGGATCTTGCCTTCGGTCCCGCGTTCGCCAAAGCCGCCGGGCACAAGAATCGCGTGGATGCCCTGCAGATGCGGTGACGGGTCCTCGCGCTCGAAGATCTCGGCGTCGATCCATTCCACCTGCACGCGCACACGGTTGGCCATGCCGCCATGGGTCAGCGCTTCCTTGATCGACTTGTAGGCGTCTTCAAGCTGCGTGTACTTGCCCACGATCGCCACGCGCACGCAGCCTTCGGCGTTGTCCAGCCGGTCCATCACGTCTTCCCACCGCGACAGGTTGGGACGGGGCGCCGGGGAAATGCCGAAGGCATCCAGCACCGCCTGATCCAGCCCCGCCTTGTGATAGGCCAGCGGCGCCTCGTAGATGGATTTCAGGTCATAGGCGGGGATCACCGCCTCGGGGCGGACATTGCAGAACAGCGCGATCTTGGCGCGTTCCTTGTCGGGGATGGGCTGCTCCGAGCGGCAGACCAGCACATCGGGCGCCAGGCCGATCGATTGCAGCTCCTTCACCGAGTGCTGGGTGGGCTTGGTCTTCAGCTCCCCCGAGGCCGTCAGATAGGGCAGCAGCGTCAGATGCATCAGGATGCAATCGCCGCGCGGGCGTTCGTGGATGAACTGCCGGATCGCCTCGAAGAAGGGCAGCCCCTCGATATCGCCCACCGTGCCGCCGATCTCGCACAGCATGAAATCGGGCTCATCGGCGCCTATGGACAGGAAGTCCTTGATTTCATTGGTCACATGCGGGATCACCTGGATGGTCTTGCCCAGGTAGTCGCCGCGCCGCTCCTTCTCCAGCACATTCGTGTAGATGCGCCCGGAACTGATCGAATCGGTCTTGCGCGCGGGCACGCCGGTGAAGCGTTCGTAATGGCCCAGGTCCAGGTCGGTTTCCGCCCCGTCATCGGTGACGAAGACCTCGCCATGCTCGAATGGCGACATGGTGCCGGGATCGACATTCAGATAGGGATCAAGCTTGCGCAGCCGGACGCTGAATCCGCGCGCCTGCAACAGCGCGCCCAGCGCCGCCGAGGCCAGCCCCTTGCCCAGACTGGACACCACACCGCCGGTGATGAAGACATAGCGCGCCATGAATGGGGTCTCCCGTGTGGTTCCTGGGTCATGCAGCGGGTGCGGCACCGGCCATCACGGGGGTTGAGCCATAGGCCAAACCGCCACGATGCGCAACCCGCGCGCGCATACCGCGCTGGCGGGCACGCCGTGCCCGTGTCTGTCCGGGGGGCAGGATCAGTCTTCGGCGCGCGGCGGGGTCAGCGGCTCATCCATCGCCGGGGGCGGCAACAGGCTGTCGCCATCGGGCAGCGCGGGCGCGGCGGGCGCCGGTGCGCTGGGCACGCCCAGCCGGTCGAGCACCGAGGTCGTGGCGCTTTGCTGCGCGGCAAAGATGGTCAGCGTCAGCGAGGTGATGATGAAGGCAATCGCCAGCGCCCATGTCGCCTTGGCCAGACCTGTCAGGGGCGGGCGGCTGGCCTGCGGGCCGCCACCGCCGCCGATCCCCAGCCCACCGCCTTCGGAGCGCTGCAAAAGCACCACGCCGGTCAGCGCCAGCGCAAGCAACAGGTGGACGATGAGGACGACATTCTGCATAGGTTCGGGCCCGTTTTCGCGTTGCGGCCTATCTATGCCCTGCGCGCGCGGCCCGCAACCCCCCGCAACCTTCCCCTGCCATGCGGTGCGGGACGCGGGCCGGGGTGCCGAATCCGGTTTCACCCCGGCGTGCGGGCGGATAGAAGAGGCGGGGTTTGCACCGGGTCAAGGGGATTGGCAGATGGCCAATGTGGTGGTTGTCGGCGCGCAGTGGGGCGACGAAGGCAAGGGCAAGATCGTGGACTGGCTGTGCGAGCGTGCCGATGTGGTGGCACGCTTCCAGGGCGGGCACAACGCCGGACATACGCTGGTGATCGAGGGCAAGGTCTACAAGCTGCACGCGCTGCCTTCGGGCGTGGTGCGCGGGGGCAAGCTGTCGGTGATCGGCAACGGCGTGGTGCTGGACCCCTGGCACCTGTTGTCCGAGATCGAAACCATTCGCGGACAGGGGGTCGAGATCACGCCCGAAACCCTGATGATCGCCGAGAACACGCCGCTGATCCTGCCTTTCCATGGCGAACTGGACCGCGCCCGCGAAGGCCAGATTGCGGTGGCGAAGATCGGCACCACCGGGCGCGGGATCGGTCCGGCCTATGAGGACAAGGTCGGCCGCCGGGTGATCCGGGTGGCCGATCTGGGCGACCGCGCGACGCTGGAAACCCGAATCGACCGGGCGCTGGTCCATCACAACGCGCTGCGCGCCGGGCTGGGGCTGGCGGCGGTGGACCGCGATGCGCTGCTGCGCGACCTGCTGGAGATCGCGCCCGAGATCCTGCGCTTCGCCGCGCCGGTGTGGAAGGTGCTGCAGGAAAAGCGCCGCGCGGGCAAGCGCATCCTGTTCGAAGGCGCGCAGGGCGCGCTGCTGGACGTGGATTTCGGCACCTACCCGTTTGTAACTTCGTCGAACGTGATCGCCGGGCAGGCGGCCACCGGAACCGGGCTGGGGCCGGGGGCGGTGGATTACGTCCTCGGGATCGTCAAGGCCTATACCACCCGCGTGGGCGAGGGGCCGTTTCCAACCGAATTGCTGGACGATGACGGCCAGCGGCTGGGCGAGCGCGGGCATGAATTCGGCACCACCACCGGGCGCAAGCGCCGCTGCGGCTGGTTTGATGCGGTGCTGGTGCGCCAGTCCTGTGCCATCTCGGGCGTGAACGGGATCGCCCTGACCAAGCTGGACGTTCTGGACGGGTTCGAGACGCTGCGCATCTGCACCGGCTATGCCCTGGACGGGCAGGTGCTGGACCATCTGCCCACGGCCTCGGACGCGCAGGCGCGCTGCGTGCCGATCTACGAGGACATGCCCGGCTGGTCCGAATCGACCGAAGGCGCGCGCAGTTGGGCCGACCTGCCGGCGGCGGCGATCAAGTATGTCCGCCGGGTCGAGGAGTTGATCGGCTGCCCGGTCGCGCTACTTTCCACCTCGCCCGAGCGCGACGACACGATCCTTGTCACGGACCCCTACGCAGACTGATGGACCTGAGTTACAAAGCCCGCCGCCGCCTGTCGCTGCTGATCCTCGTGGTCGGCCTGCCGCTCTATATCATTGTGGCGGTGAACGTGATCGCGCTTTTTGACCGACCGCCGTTCTGGGTGGAACTGATGGTCTATCTGGTGCTGGGCATCGTCTGGGCCCTGCCGCTGAAGGCGGTGTTCAAGGGCGTCTCGCAGCCCGACCCGGAGGCCCGCGATCGCGACGGCCCGCGCTAGGCCCGCCTGCCGCCTGCGCGACGGTCGCGGTCCATCCGACAACACAGCCAGACTTGCCCCGCACGCGCGTCACGCGCCGGGCAAGCCTGTGGGAACCTGTGAGTCATGCGTGCGCGTGGCCGGGCCGGGGCGCTTTGTCCCTGCTATACCCCCAGCGTGGCGTTCACGGCCCGCACCCAGCGCGCATACCGCGCCGCGCGCAGGTCTTCGTCCATGCGCGCGGTGAATTGCCGTTCCACCGCCCAGCCGCGCGCGAATTCCGCCATGCCGGGCCAGACGCCCGCGCGCTGCCCGGCCAGCCAGGCCGCGCCCAGCGCGGTGGTTTCCAGCACCTCCGGGCGGTCCACCGGGGCACCGATGATATCGGACAGGAACTGCATGGCATAGTCATTCGCCGCCATCCCGCCATCGACGCGCAAGGTGGGCTGCGCGCCCTCGCGGGTCCAGTCGGCCTGCATGGCTTCCAGCAGGTCGCGGGTCTGGTAGCCCACCGATTCCAGCGCCGCGCGGGCGAACTCTGCAGGCCCCGAATTGCGGGTCAGCCCGAAGACCGCCCCGCGCGCCTGCGGGTTCCAGTAGGGCGCGCCCAGCCCCACGAAGGCAGGCACCAGGATCAGGTCCTGGCCCGCGTCCGCGCTTTCGGCCAGGCCCTGCGTTTCCGGCGCGCTGCGGATTACCTTCAGCCCGTCGCGCAGCCATTGCACCACGGCACCGGCGATGAAGATCGACCCCTCCAGCGCATAGGTGGGTGTGCCATCCAGTTGATAGGCAATGGTCGTCAGCAGCTTGTTGCTGGACGCAACCGGCGCTGCGCCGGTGTTCAGCACCGCGAAACAGCCCGTGCCATAGGTGGATTTCAGCATCCCCGGCTTGAAACACGCCTGCCCGATGGTCGCCGCCTGCTGGTCGCCCGCGACCCCGAGGATGGGGATCTCGTGCCCGAAGAGGTCCGCGCGGGTATGCCCGAAATCGGCGGCGCAGTCGCGCACCTCGGGCAGCATTTCCAGGGGAATGTCGAACAGATCGCAGATGGTGCGGCTCCACCGGCCCTTGTGGATGTCATAGAGCATGGTCCGTGCGGCGTTGGTGGCGTCGGTCACATGCGCGCGGCCCCCGGTCAGGTTCCAGATCAGCCAGCTATCTACGGTGCCGAAAGCCAGTTCCCCGGCCCGTGCCCGCTCCCGCGCGCCGTCCACATTATCAAGGATATACTTGACCTTGGTAGCCGAGAAATAGGGGTCCGCCAGCAGCCCGGTGCGCTCGGTGATCATCGGCTCGTGCCCGGCCTCGCGCAGGGCGGTGCAGAAATCCGCGGTGCGCCGGTCCTGCCAGACAATGGCGCGGTGGATGGGGCGGCCGGTCTTGCGGTCCCAGATCAGCGTGGTCTCGCGCTGGTTGGTGATGCCGATGGCGGCGATATCGCGCGCCGACAGTCCCGCGCGTTCGATCGCGGCCCGCGCCGTGGCCGCCGTGGTCGCCCACAGATCGGCCGCGTCATGCTCCACCCAGCCCGAAGCCGGGTAGTGCTGCGCGAATTCCTCCTGCGCGACCGCCACAATCCGCATGTCCGGGCCGAAGACGATCCCCCGGCTGGATGTGGTGCCCTGATCCAGTGCCAGAATATGGCCCATCGGTTCCCCCCTTCGGTTATCGGCCCGCCGCCCCCGCGCACGGGGTCATGCCGTCATGGCCTGCGCGTTGCGCATCCAGTCGTCAAGCGCCGCCACCTGCGCCTTGTCCAGCCGCAGGCCCAGCTTGGAGCGGCGCCAGATCACATCCTCGGCGGTGCGGGCGAATTCGCGGGCCATCAGCCAGCGCACTTCGGCCTCGCTCAGCGTGGCGCCGAAATCGCGGCCCAGATCCGCTGCCGCCTGCGCGCCGCCCAGCAGCGCCCGTGCCTCCAGCCCATAGGCACGCACCAGCCGCGTGGCCCAGAACCCGCTCAGGAACGGATAGTCGCGCCGCAGCCCCGCCACCAGCGCAGGGACGCCATCATGAGGGAAATTCCCGCCCGGCAGCGGTGCGCCTGCGGTCCATCTGCCCACCGGCAGGGGCAGCACGGTGCCGATCCTGTCCAGCGCGGCCTCGGCCAGGCGGCGATAGGTCGTGATCTTGCCGCCAAAGACATTGAGCACCGGCGCGCCCGCGCTGCGGTCGATCCTGAGCGTATAGTCGCGGGTGGCGGCGGTGGCGGAGCTGGCACCATCGTCATAGAGCGGGCGGACGCCGGAATAGCTCCAGACCACATCCTCGGGCGTCACCGGCGCCTTGAAATACTGGCTGGCGAAATTGCACAGGTAGTCGCGTTCAACATCGGTGCAGACCGGGGACTGGTCGGGGTCTTCGTGTTCGGCGTCGGTGGTGCCGATCAGGGTGAAATCCTGCTCATATGGAATGGCGAAGATGATCCGCCCGTCGGTGCCCTGAAAGAAATAGCACTTATCGTGGTCGAACAGCTTGCGGGTGACGATGTGGCTGCCGCGCACCAGCCGCACCTTCTCGCGGCTGTTGAGCCGCAGCTTGCCATGGATCACATTGCCCACCCAGGGCCCGGTGGCGTTGACCAGCATCTTCGCGCGCAGGGTCCGGGTTTCGCCGCCCTGCTGCACGCTGACGTGCCAGATGCCATCCGCCACCGTGGCCGAAGTGACCTCGGCCCGGGTCTGCACCTCGGCCCCGCGGGCCGCGGCGTCGCGGGCGTTCAGCACCACCAGCCGCGAATCCTCCACCCAGCAGTCGGAGTATTCATAGGCGGTTTCGAACCGTTCCTGCAGCGGCGCCCCCTCGGGCGCCTTGCGCAGGCGCAGGCTGGCGGTGCCGGGCAGGATCTTGCGCCCGCCCATGTGATCATAAAGAAACAGCCCCAGCCGGATCAGCCACGCCGGGCGGCGCCCCTTCATCCAGGGCATGGTCAGCCCCAGCAGCTTCGAGGTCGGCGTGTCGCTTTCGAACCGCATGGCGTGGTGCCAGGGCAGCACGAAGCGCATCGGCCAGGAGATATGCGGCATGGCGCGCAGCAACACCTCGCGTTCCACCAGCGCCTCGCGCACCAGGCGGAATTCGAAGTATTCCAGATACCGCAGCCCGCCGTGAAACAGCTTGGTCGAGGCCGAGGAGGTGGCGCCCGCCAGATCGCCCTTTTCACACAGCACCACTGACAGCCCGCGCCCGGCGGCATCGCGCGCGATACCGCAGCCGTTGATGCCGCCGCCGATGATCAGCAGGTCGTGGATGCGGGGGGAGTCGGTGTCCGGGTCGGTCATGCGGGTCTGGTCCGTGGCGCGTGCGCGGAATGTGTTGCCGCTAACATCTAGCAGGCAGCACGGGCCGCGACAACCGACCGCTGTCCGCGCGTCCTGGCTCAGCGTGGCGCGCGCAGGGCGCGGGCCAGCGGGTCGAATATCCGGGCATTCGCGGCGATCACGCTGCCTGATTCCAACGGGTTTTCGCCCGCGCGCAGCCCGTCGACCATCCCGCCCGCTTCCTGCACCAGAAGCAGCCCGGCGGCGATGTCCCAGGCGTTCAGTTCGCGCTCCCAGTAACCATCGACCCGCCCGGCGGCGACATAGGCCAGATCCAGCGCCGCCGCGCCCCAGCGGCGCACCCCCGCACAGGCGGGCATCAGGGTCGCCAGATCATGAAGCGTCGCGGGCAGGGTGGTCTTGGAGGCGAAGGGAACTCCGGTGGCAAAGATGCACTCGATCATCCGGTGCCGGTCCGAGACCCGCAGCCGCTGGTCGTTCATGAAGGCGCCCAGCCCCTTCTCGGCGATGAACATCTCGTCCTTGGCCGGGTCATAGACCACAGCCGAAACCACGCGCCCCTTGTGTTCGAGCGCGATGGAAATCGCCCAGTGCGGCAGCCCGTGCAGGAAATTCGTGGTTCCGTCCAGCGGATCGACGATCCAGCGGCGGGTGGGGTCGGTGCCCGGGGCGGCGTCGGATTCCTCGGCCAGCCAGCCATAGGTCGGGCGCCCGGTGGTCAGTTCCTCGCGGATGATCCTTTCGGCGGCGATGTCGGCGCGGCTGACGAAATCGCCCGCAGCCTTGGACGAGACCTGGAGGTTCTCGACCTCGCGGAAGTCCTTGACCAGAGCGCGCGCCGCCTTGCGCGCGGCCTTGATCATCAGGTTGAGATTTGCGCTGCCCTGCATCGAACTGAGGCTCCTGTTGCTGCCGGCGCAGGCTATACGCGCTGCCTTGATGAAAGGAAAGGGCCGCGCTTGCGGGCGCCTGCGCAAGGTGACAGGTTGGCGCCGGACGCCCCCTGACGCAGGACCCGCCGCATGACCCCGATCCTGACCGTGACCCTGAACCCGGCGCTGGATATCTCGGCGTCCTGTCCGGTTGTCGAGCACGGCCCGAAGCTGCGCCTGTCGGAGGTGCAGACCGAACCGGGGGGCGGTGGCGTGAATGTCAGCCGCGCGATTGCCTTTCTGGGCGGAACATCGCGCGCGCTGGTGGCCTGGGCGGGGGCGACCGGGGCGCGGCATCGCGCGTTGCTTGCGGCGGCCCTGCCCGATCTGGTGGCCTTGCCGCTGGAGGGTGAAACCCGCGAAAGCCTGACCGTGAACGATGCCGACGGCCACCAGTTCCGCTTTGTCCTGCCCGGCCCCGACTGGACCCCGGATCAGGAGGATCGCGCGCTGGACACCATCGTCGGCGCCGCCGGGTCCGCCGGGCCGGTGGTGCTGAGCGGCAGCCAGCCGCCGGGTGTGGGCGCGGATTTCCCGGCCCGACTGGCCGGGCGGCTGGGGCGCGGGCGGCTGATCGTCGATACCTCGGGGGCAGCGCTCGACCGTCTGGTGCGCGCGCCCGCGCCTGCGCATGCCCCCTGGGTGCTGCGCATGGATCAGGCCGAATCCGAGGCCCTCGCCGGGGAGCCGCTGGCGGATGTCGCGGCCTCGGCAAGCCTTGCCCGGCGGCTGGTGTTCGAAGGGGTGGCCGAAGTGGTGATCCTGGCGCGGGGCGCCGACGGATCGGTGCTGGCCCACCGTGACGCGGCGCTGCATTGCCGCCCGCCCGAGGTTGCGGTTCAGAGCAAGGTCGGGGCCGGGGACAGTTTCACCGGCGCCCTGGCGCTGGCGCTGGCGCGCGGCGAGGGGGTCGATACCGCGCTGGCGCAGGGCACGGCGGCGGCGGCGGCGGCGGTGATGACGCCCGGAAGCGCACTCTGCGAGGCCGACACGGTTGCGCGGCTTCTGCCCGACTGCGTGGTGCGGCGGCTGGACCTCCCGCCTGACCCGGCATCGGGCCCGGCGCCCGGCGGCGCTTGACAGCCCGCAGGGCAGGCCGCAAGCCTCGGCCATGATTGACCTGCGCCCCGTTGCCCGAATCCTTGGTCTGCTGACGGCGGCTCTGGGCGTGCTGATGCTGCTGCCCGCCCTTGTCGACTGGACCGCCGGGTCGGCGAATGCGACCGTGTTCCTGACCGCCGCCGCGCTGACCGCGCTGGCGGGCGGCCTGACGGCGCTGGCCACATGGGGGCAGGACATGCGCGGCCTGTCCACGCGTCAGGCCTTTGTGCTGACGGTGGGGACATGGGCGGTGATGCCGCTGTTCGGGGCGCTGCCCTTCGTGCTGGCGGAGCTGCCGGGCGGCTGGACGCATGCGTTCTTCGAGGCCATGTCCGGCGTGACCACCACCGGCACGACCGTTTACAGCGGGCTGGACGACATGGCGCCGGGGCTGTTGCTGTGGCGGTCGCTGCTGCAATGGCTGGGGGGGCTGGGGATCATCGTGGTGGCGCTGATCTTCCTGCCGGTGATGAAGATCGGGGGCATGCAGTATTTCCGCACCGAAGCCTTCGACACCATGGGCAAGGTGATGCCGCGCGCGGTCGATATCTCGAAGGCGCTTTTGCAGACCTATCTGATGCTGACCGCGGTTGCCGCGCTGCTCTACATGGCGCTGGGGATGGGCGGGTTCGATGCGGTGAACCACGCCATGACCACCATTGCCACCGGCGGGTTTTCCACCTCGGACGAATCCTTTGGCAAGTTCGGCCCGGCGGCGCAGTATGCGGGCGGGGTGCTGATGGTGCTCGCCGGGTTGCCCTTCATCCGCTACGTGCAGCTTGTCAACGGCAGGGTGGCGCCGCTGTGGCAGGACGTGCAGGTGCGCGCCTTCCTGCGCTGGACAGTCTATGCCGTGGGGGCGGTGGCGGCCTACCGGCTGATGCGCGCGGATGCGCCGGTCGAGGTGGTGCTGCGCGAAAGCTTCTTCAACGTGGTCTCGCTGTTCACCGGCACCGGTTACGGCACCGCCGATGTGCCGTCCTGGGGCGATTTTCCGCTGCTGGTGGTGATGGTGGTGGGGTTCGTGGGGGCCTGCACGGCCTCGACCGGGTGTTCGCTCAAGGTGTTCCGCTACCTGGTGCTGTTCGAGGCGCTGCGGGTCCGGGTGGTGCAGTTGCGCCATCCCAGCGGTGTGGTGCTCATGCGGCTGGGCGGCAAGCCGCTCGAGGACGAGGTGGTGCGTTCGGTCATCGTGCTGTTTTCGGCCTTTGTCAGCGGGTATCTGATGCTTGCGGTGCTGCTGGGGCTGACGGGGCTGGAGCCGCGCACCGCCATGACCGCCGCCTGGACCGCGATCTGCAACATCGGCCCCGCCTTCGGCCCCGAGGTCGGCCCCACGGGAGCGGTTGACGGCTTTCCCGAGGCCGCCAAATGGCTGATGATCATCGGCATGTTCATGGGGCGGCTGGAACTGGTGGCGGGGCTGGTGCTGCTGCTGCCTCGCTTCTGGCGTGACTGACGGGGGACCGGACGGCGCTCCGCAGCGACCTCCGGGCCGGTGGGTGGCGCGGGTGAAGCGCCCTCGGGCCGTGCGCCCACCCACCCAC
>JAFIEE010000101.1 GCA_020832705.1 Paracoccaceae bacterium | reverse complement strand
GCGCTGGCGCGCGCGCTGGACGCGCCGGTGGTGATGACCACCAACGCGCGCGGTATCCTGCCGCCGGGCGACCCGCTGGCGGTGACGCTCAGCGCCTCGATGCCCGAGACCCGCGCGCTGATCGCCGACGCGGACGTGGTTCTGGCCATCGGCACCGAACTGGGGCCGACCGACTATGACATGTATGAAGACGGCGGCTTCCGCATCGCCGGTGCGCTGATCCGCGCCGACATCGACCCGGCGCAGGCCCGGCGCGGCGCCCCGCCCGCGCTGGTGCTGACCGGCGACGCCGGGCACACGGCCAAGGCGCTGCTGGCGGCGGTGACGGGGCGCGGCGCAACCGGGGACGGGGCGGCCCGTGCCGCCCGCGCGCAACAGGGGCTGGCCGCGCTGGAGGCCGACATGCGCGGCGACCTCGCGCTGCTGGAACGCATCCGCGACACGCTGCCCGGCGCGCTGATCGTCGGCGATTCCACCCAAGCCGTCTATGCCGGGAATCTGGGCTTTGCGGCTGCGCGCGCCGGGGGGTATTTCAATTCCGCCACCGGCTTCGGCACGCTGGGCTATGCTCTGCCCGCCGCCATCGGCGCGGCCCTGGCCCAAGGCGCGCCGGTGGTGGCGCTGATGGGCGACGGCGGGCTGCAATTCACGCTGGCCGAGCTGACCAGCGCTACCGAAGCGGGGGTGCCGGTGATCCTGTGCCTCTATGACAACCAGGGCTATGGCGAGATCAAGGCGGCGATGGAACGCCAGAATGTCGCGCCGCTGGGGGTCGATATCCTGACCCCGGACCTGGGCGCCATCGCCCGCGCCTGCGGCTGGGCAGTGGCGCAGGCGGAAACGCCCGCCGCCTTCGCCGCCGCCCTGACCGAGGCTGCCGCCCGCCAGGGGCCGAGCCTGATCCACTACACCGACAGCTTGCGCACCGCGTTCCGCGCCGGGGGCTGAGCGGACGCGTCGCCGCGCGGCGGAGGCGGGCACTTTTCCGCGCGCGCTCCGCCGCTACAGCAACCCGAGGCTCAGCCACGGAAACACCGCCAGCAGCACCAGCGCGGCGCAGGCCACGGCAAAGAACGGCAGCGCCACGGCAAAGACCCGCAGCGGGCTGACCCCGGCCACCGACGCCGCCACATAAAGCCCGATCCCAACGGGCGGCGACAAAAGCCCCAGGATCAGCGTGATCGACGCCACCACCCCGAAGTGCAGCGGATCGATCCCGTAGACCCCGGTGGCGATGGGCAGCAGGATGGGCACCACCATGATCAGCCCCGGTATCCCGTCGATCACCGTGCCCACCAGCAGCAGCAGCACCAGCACCAGCAGCATGAAGCCTGCGGGCGTTTTCGCGACCGCCTGCACCCAGCCCGCCACCATCTGCGGCACCTGCCCGTAGATCAGCGCCCAGGAAAACACCCCCGCCGCCGCCACCAGAAACAGCACCAGCGCGGTGTTGATCCCGGTGCGCAGCAGGATCGCAGGCAGATCCGCCAGCCGCAGGCTGCGGGTGACGAACAGCCCCAGCCCCAGCGCCACCACCGCCCCCAGCGCCGCCGCCTCGGTCGGCGAGCCGAAGCCGCCCAGGATGGTGCCGACAATCACCAGCGGAATCGTCAGCATCGGCAGCGATTGCACCAGTGCCGCCCGCCGCGCGCCGGGGGCCGGGGTCTCGCCCCGCGGAAAGCCGTGGCGCCAGCCCAGCGCGGCGACCGTGCCCATGAACAGCCCGCCCAGCAGCAGCCCCGGCAGGATGCCCGCGATCAGCATGTCGCGCACCGCCACCTGCGCCAGCACCGCATAGACCACGAACACGATCGACGGCGGGATGATCGGCCCCAGCAGCCCGCCATAGGCGGTGATCCCCGTGGCCAGTGCCTTGTCGTAGCCTGCGCGCGTCATTTCGGGGACCATGACCCGGCTCATCATGGCGATCTGGGCGGTGGCCGAGCCCAGGATCGAGGCCACCAGCATGTTGGCCAGCAGGTTGATCTGCGCCAGGCCCCCCCGGAACGCACCGACAAAGACCGCCGCCAGCCGCACCAGCCGCCGCGTGATGCCCGCGCCGTTCATCACCTCGCCGATCAGGATGAACAGCGGAATCGCCAGCAGGCCGAAATTGTCCAGCGACCCGAACAGCCGCATGGCGTAGCTGTCGAACAGCAGCGGGTTGCCGGTTTCCACGATGAACAGCACCGCCGCCAGACACAGCACCAGCCCGATGGGCACACCCAGCAGCAGCAGCAGCACAAACCCCGCAGCGGTCATGGCGTGCCCTCGCCGCGCAGATCGCGGTCCAGCGCGCGGGCGGGCGCAAGTCCCGCATCCTCGGTCAGGTTGGCCAGCGCGTGCACGCTCAGCGACAGCCCGAACCACGGCATGACCAGATAGAACCACCAGAAGGGCAGGCCCAGCACCGGCGTCACCTCGGTGTAGACGAAGTTGAAGCGGGTCATCTCGAATTCG
The DNA here is from genome assembly GCA_020832705.1 of Paracoccaceae bacterium. GTDB lineage: Bacteria > Pseudomonadota > Alphaproteobacteria > Rhodobacterales > Rhodobacteraceae > Rhabdonatronobacter. The sequence continues at coordinate 10,344 of JAFIEE010000101.1, read as the reverse complement.
GCGACATCGAACCCGCTGGCGGCCAGCCCGGCCGGGTCCAGCCAGCGCCAGCACATCCAGACCAGCGCCAGCCCGAAGCCGAAGCCCACCAGCGACACCGCGCCGCGCAGCACCGCCACCGCGCGCGCGGGCAGCACCTCGTGCAGGATCAGCACCGCCGGGTCCATGCGTGCGCGCAGCATCAGCGCCGCGCCCACGAAGGCGGCCAGCACCATGGCCAGGATCGCCAGCTCATCCGCCCAGGCCAGGGTGAAGCCGATGGCCCGCCCGCCCACATTCAGCAGCACCAGCACCGCCACGGCGGCCACCAGCGCCATCAGTGCGCGGCGCTCCACGGCGATCAGTGCCTCGGACAGTCCGCGGATCAGCCGGACCATGGCGCGTTCAGAAATCCGCGACCAGCGCGCGCAGCCGGTCCACGAACGGGGTCTGCTCGCGCCACTCGGCGTCCCAGCGTTCGACGATATCGCCAAAGAACGCGGGGCCCACGGCTTCGGTCACCTGCACGCCGGGCTCGGCTTTCAGCCGCTCCAGCTTGTCGGCTTCCTCGGCCACAAAGCGGTCGATGGTGCGGTCGCAGTGCATCTGCATTGCGTCGGTGATGATGGCGCGGTCATCCTCGGACAGCCCGCCCCAGACGCGGGCCGATACCAGCGCCACCATGGCGAACATGTGGTGGTTTGTCTCCATCAGATGCGGCGCGTGGTCATGGTAGCGGAAATTGATGATCGATTCGAAATCCATGTCGATGGCGTCGATCTGCGCATTGGCCAGCGCATCATAGACCTGCGTCAGCGGCATGGGCGCGGGGGCGGCGCCGAACATCTCGAAGAAGCTGCGGATCGGCGGGGCGGGGGTGATGCGGAAGCGCATGCCGCGCAGATCGGCGGCCGAGTCCACCGGCGCGCGCGTCACAAGCTGGCGCATGCCGGTCATGGCATAGCACAGCCCCACGGTGCCGGTGGCGCGCGGCAGCGCATCGAGGATTTCGCGCGCGTCATCCGAGCGCAGGACGCGCGCCGCATCGGCGATATTGTCCACCAGGAACGGCGCATGCAGGGCGGCCATGTCCGGGACGCGGGTGGTGATTTCCGCCGTGGTCAGCCAGGCCATGTCCAGCGCCCCGGTCTGCATCTGCTGGAGCATCGCCGCTTCGTTTCCCAGTTGCCCGGACGGATAGGCGGTAACGGTGAACCGCCCCCCGGACAGGTCGGACAGCGTGTCCGAAAGCGCCGCGACCTCCTGGTTCCAGACGTGCACGGGCGGGGTGATCAGCCCGAGGCGGAATTCACGCTCCTGCGCGGTGGCGGGGATGGCCAGCAACAGCGCGCCAAGGGCGGCAAGGGTGGTGCGGATCATGGGCGTGGGTCCTTTGGGATGGGGCGCGGCTCAGCGCAGCCCGTCATGGGCGGAAATATCCTCGGCGCGCAGGCCACCGACGCGGGCATGGACGCGCCCGCCGGTGGTCATGACCAGGATCACCGCCAGTTCATCGGCACGCGGGGCATCGTTCAGCCCCACCTCCATCGCGTCATAATGGCTGCGCACATACGAGGCGTTGATATGCGTCACCGGCACGTCCAGCCGCGTGCCCGGCCCGCCGAGTTTCTTGGTCGAGGGCACGATGGCCCGCGCCGTGCCCAGCACCTCGCGCATGCCCCAGCCGCCGGGTTCATGCCAGAGCGCGGCATGCTCCAGCTCGCCGTTTGCCCCGGCGATGGCGCCCTTGCCATAGCCCTGCACCACGGCCGGGTCGCCGCCCAGCATGTCGACCATGCGCCGCGCCATGGCCCGGCCAAGGGGCTTGAGCACGTCGACGAAGGGCAGGATATCGGGCACGAAACGCCCGGCGAACGGGTTGGCGATCACGCTGACCATGGCCAGCTTGCGCTGCGGGGCAGCGGCCGGGGGGCCGCCGTCGTGGTGGATTTCCTCCAGCAGCATCGCCTGCTTGCGCACGTGCAGGTCCAGCCGCGGGTTTTGCGCATCATCGGGCATGGGGGCATCCTCCGTCACCCTGCCGACCCCGGCGGGCCGGGTCTGGGTCGGGGTTGTGCCCGCATCCGCGCCGCATGTCCAGTGCGGCACAGCGCGCGGCCCGGTGCGATGCGCAAGGCCCGGCGCAGCGCCATCTGCCCGCAGGGCGCGGGGCGGTGGCCGGTCACGCGCTATCGGGGGGGTGCGCAGGGGCCAGGTCTGCGCACCGTCCGTGCCTCCCGCCAGGGCAAGCGACCCGTCCCTTGACTTCACCCCGGAAAGCCCGGAACACTTGGCCAGTTTCGCGTGGGCCCGGCACGGGCCGCACCGAAGACAATCCAGACCAGGGAGAATCACAAAGACAACGAAGCGACTCCTGCGTTCCGCGCGCGCCGGGCTCATCCTGAGCACCGCCGCGGCGGCATTGATGCTTACCACCGTCGCCGCCGATGCCGAGACCCTTCGCTGGGCGCGCGTGGGCGATGCGCTGACGATGGACCCGCACAGCCAGAACGAAGGGCCGACCCATACGCTGAACCATCACATCTATGAGACGCTGGTCGGCCGCGCCGTCGATGGCGCCCTGACGCCGCGCCTTGCGACCGATTGGGGCATCAGCGAAGAAGACGAAAACGTCTGGGTCTTCACCATCCGCGAGGGTGTGAAATTCCATGACGGCAGCGACATGACTGTCGAGGATGTCGTCTTTTCGCTGGACCGCGCGCGCACGCCGCCGTCGGGGATGGCCGCGCTGCATGCGGCGGTCGAGGAAGTGACCGCCGTGGATGACACCACCGTGCATGTGCGGATGTCCGGCCCGGCGCCGCTCTATGTGCAGAACCTGACCAACACCTTCATCATGTCGAAGGCCTGGGCCGAAGCGAATGGCGTTGAAACCGCGCCGAATTTCGCTGCCGGGGAAGAAGCCTATTCGGTGCGCAACACCAACGGCACCGGCCCCTACATGCTGGTCGAACGTGACCCCGAAGTGCGCACGGTCCTGCAGGCATTCGCGGATCATTGGGACGATGCCCCCGCCGTGACCGAGATCATCTATACCCCGATCTCCGAAGCCGCGACCCGCGTGGCAGCACTTCTGTCGGGCGAAGTGGATATCGTGCAGGATGTGCCGGTGCAGGATATCGCGCGGCTGGAACAGACCGACGGCATCCGCGTGGTGCGCGGCCCGGAAAACCGCAACATCTTCTTCAGCTATGACATGGTGTCGGAATCGCTGGCCTCTTCCAATGCCGAAGGCAACCCCTTCGCCAGCCCTGAAGTGCGCGAGGCCATGTCGCTGGCGATTGACCGTAACGCCATCCAGCAAGTGGTGATGCGTGGTGAATCGCAGCCCTCGGCTGCGCCGCTGCCGCCCTTCGTCAATGGCTGGACAGAAGAGATGCACGCCTTCGGCGACCCGGATCTTGCCCGCGCGGGCGAATTGATGGCAGAGGGCGGTTATCCGAATGGTTTCTCGGTCCAGCTTGACTGCCCCAATGACCGCTATCTGAATGATGAAGCGATTTGTCAGGCACTGGTGGGGATGCTGGCGCGGATCAACATCAATGTTGACCTGAACGCGCAGACCCGGTCGCTGCATTTCCCGCTGATCGAGAACTGGGAGACCGATTTCTACATGCTGGGCTGGGGCGTTCCGACCTTTGACAGCCAGTATGTGTTCGATTTCCTCGTGCACTCGCGCGAAGGCAGCTATGGTGCCTTCAACGGCGCGCGCTATTCCAACCCGGAACTCGACGCCAAGATCGAATCGCTGGCCACCATGACCGACCTGGAGGCGCGCGACGCGGTCATCGCCGAAATCTGGGATCAGGTGATGGAAGATCGCATCTTCCTGAATGTGCATAACCAGGTGCTGGCCTATGCCATGCGCGATGGCATCAATCTGGATGTGCATCCGGAAAACCAGCCGCGCATGACCACGGTGACATTCGACTGAGAATGGCTTGACGAATGGACTCGCGCGGCGACAACCCGCGCGGGTCTTTTTGCCTTGGGGCAGCTTTGCTGACCTGATCCCGTTATCCGAGGTCTGACATGATCGCCTTCATCCTGCGCCGTCTGGTGCAATCGGTCATTGTGATGCTGGCCGTGGCATTGGTGTCGTTTGCGCTGTTTCGCTTTGTCGGGGATCCGATTGCCTCTATGGTGGGGCAGGAAGTCACGCTGGCCGAACGCGCCGAAATCCGCGAGGCGCTGGGGCTGAATGACCCCTTTATCGTGCAGTTCTGGAATTTCATCGCCCGCGCCGCCACGGGTGATTTCGGCATTTCCTACCGACTGCAGCAACCGGTGATGGAGCTGATCCTGTCGCGCTTGCCCGCCACGCTGGAACTGGCGCTGGTCTCGGGCATACTGGCCTTTGCTTTTGGCGTGGGGTTTGGGGTCTATACGGCGCTGCGCAGGGGCAGCTGGGTGTCGGGCACCATCATGACAGTGTCCCTGATCGGCGTGTCGCTGCCCACCTTTCTGATCGGTGTGTTGCTGATCTGGGTGTTCGCGGTGGAACTGCAATGGCTGCCCAGCTTCGGGCGGGGGGAGACCGTCTATATCGGCAATTGGTGGCGCACTGGCTTGCTGACCGAATCGGGGCGCGCTTCGCTGATTCTGCCGGCGATCACGCTGGGGCTGTATCAGATGACGCTGATCATGCGGCTGGTGCGCGCCGAGATGCTGGAAGTGCTGCGCACCGATTACATCAAATTCGCCCGCGCGCGCGGGCTGTCGAACCGCGCCGTGCATTTCGGCCATGCGCTGAAGAACACGCTGGTGCCGGTGATCACCATTACCGGGCTTCAGATGGGCAGCATCATCGCCTTTTCGATTATCACGGAAACCGTGTTTCAATGGCCCGGCGTGGGCGCGCTGTTCATCCGTTCGGTGCAGTTTGTCGATGTGCCGGTGATGGCGGCTTATCTGATGCTGATCGCGCTGGTCTTCGTGGTGATCAATCTGATTGTCGATCTGCTCTATTACGCGGTCGATCCGCGCCTGCGCGTTGACCGCGCGAATGCCAAGAGTTGAGGGGGCGCATCGATGACAGAGTTCACGCCTGATGAAAGCCGCCCCAACGCCCTTGCCCGCGCATGGGACAGCGATATCGCCTATTCCTTCCGCCGCTCGCCGCTGGCGATCATTGCCGCTGTGGTGTCGCTGATCATCATTCTGGCGGCGGTGTTCGCGCCGTGGATTGCCCCGCATGACCCGTTCAACCCGGCCACGCTGAACCTGATGGATGGCTTCACGCCGCCGATGGAACCCAATGCATTCACTGGCAATGTCTACTGGCTGGGCACCGACAATCAGGGCCGTGATGTGTTTTCGACTATCCTTTTCGGCGCGCGCATCTCGCTGTTTGTGGGCTTCATGGCGGTGCTGTTTGCGATGGTTCTGGGCATCACGCTGGGGCTGATCGCCGGTTATCGCGGCGGCTGGGTGGACAGCCTGCTGATGCGGGTCGCGGATGTGCAACTGACCTTTCCGTCGATCCTGCTGGCGCTGCTGATCTTCGGGGTCGCGCGCGGCTTCATCCCCCCCGCCTATCGCGAGGCAATGGCGATCTGGGTGCTGATCGTCGCCATCGGCCTGTCGGACTGGGTGCAATATGCCCGCGTCGTGCGCGGGGCGACGATGGTGGAAAAGAGCAAGGAATACGTGCAGGCCGCGCGCGTGATCGGCGCGCACCCGGCCAAGATCCTGCTGCGCCACATCCTGCCCAATGTGATGGGGCCGGTGCTGGTCATCGCCACCATCGGCCTTGCGCTGGCCATCATCGCCGAGGCGACGCTCAGTTTCCTTGGCGTCGGAGTGCCGCCAACCCAGCCCAGCCTTGGCACGCTGATCCGCATCGGGCAGGGGTTCCTGTTTTCGGGCGAGTGGTGGATCCTGCTGTTCCCCTCGCTGACGCTGCTGGCGCTGGCGCTGTCGGTCAACCTGCTGGGCGACTGGCTGCGCGACGCCCTGAACCCGAGGCTGCGCTGATGTCGACACCGATTCTGTCCGTCCGCGATCTGGTGGTCGAATTCCCCACCCGGCGCGGCACATTGCGCGCACTGGACAAGGTCTCCTTCGATATTGCCGAGGGCGAGGTTCTGGGCATGGTGGGCGAATCCGGCGCCGGCAAGTCGCTGACCGGGGCCGCGATCATCGGATTGCTGGAGCCGCCGGGCCGAGTCGCGGGCGGCGAGATCCTGCTGCGCGGCGAACGCATCGACAACCTGCCCCCCGAGAAAATGCGCCGCATCCGCGGGCGTCGGATCGGCATGGTGTTTCAGGACCCGCTGACCAGCCTCAACCCGCTCTACACCGTGGCGGAGCAACTGATCGAAACCATCCGCACGCATATTGACCTGTCCGAGAAGGACGCGCGCAAGCGTGCCGTTGCCTTGCTTGACCGTGTAGGTATTCCGGCGGCCGCTCGACGGATCGACGATTATCCACACCATTTCTCGGGCGGGATGCGGCAGCGCGTGGTGATCGCGCTGGCACTGGCAGCCGAACCCGAGCTGGTGATTGCCGACGAACCCACGACAGCGCTGGATGTGTCGGTGCAGGCGCAGATCATCGACGTGCTCAAGGAAATCTGCGCCGAAAGGGGCGCCTCGGTGATGCTGATCACGCATGACATGGGCGTGATTGCCGAAACCGCCGACCGTGTGGCCGTGCTTTATGCCGGACGGCTGGCGGAAATCGGCCCGGTGCGCGATGTGATCCAACGCGCCGAACACCCCTATACCGTGGGGTTGATGGGCTCGATCCCCACCCTGACCCAGACCGCTGACCGGCTGACGCAGATCCCCGGCTCCATGCCCAGACTGAACGCCATCCCGCAGGGCTGCGCCTTCAACCCGCGCTGCACCCGCGTCTTTGATCGCTGCAAGGTGGATCGCCCGGAACTGATCGCGCGGGCGGGCGGGCGGCAGATGGCCTGCTGGCTCTATGACGCGGCGGTTCAAGGGGAGGCAGAGAATGTCTGACGTGCTGCTTTCCGTCGAAGGGCTGACCCGGCGCTTCGATGTGTCGAAACCCTGGCTCAACCGCGTGATCGAGCGTGAAGAGCGGCAATTCCTGACCGCCAATGCCGATGTCAGTTTCGAGATCCGCAAGGGCGAGACCTTTGCGCTGGTGGGCGAATCCGGGTCGGGCAAATCCACCATCGCCAAGATGATCGTGGGTTTGCTGGAACCCTCGGCGGGAACTATCCGGTTTGACGGGCAGGTGATGGATTTCGCCTCGGGGGCGGCGATGCGTGCGCTGCGCCGCCGCTTCCAGATGATCTTTCAGGACCCGTTCGCCAGCCTGAACCCGCGCTGGCGGGTGGGCGATATCATCGCCGAGCCGATCCATACCTTCGGGCTGTTGACGGGGGCCGCCGTGCGGCAGGAAGTCGGGCGCCTGCTGGAGCTTGTCGGCCTGTCGGCTTCTGATGCGGCGAAATTTCCGCACGAGTTTTCCGGCGGTCAGCGCCAGCGGATCGCGATTGCGCGCGCCCTGTCCTCGCGTCCCGAGTTCATCGTCTGCGACGAACCGACTTCGGCACTCGATGTTTCGGTGCAGGCGCAGATCCTAAACCTGATGCGCGACCTTCAGGATGAGTTCGGCCTGACATATCTGCTGATCAGCCATGACCTGAGCGTGGTGCGGCATATGTCGAACCGCATCGGCGTGCTCTATCTGGGGCGGCTGGTCGAGATTGCCGATGCCAAGCGGCTGTTTGTCGAGCCGCAGCACCCGTATACGCGGATGCTGCTGGATGCGGTGCCGGATCTGGCGCTGTCCGGGCGCAGGCGCACCCCCGTCACCGGCGAGATCCCCAACCCGATCAATCCGCCGCCCGGCTGCGCCTTTCACCCCCGCTGCCCGCATGTCATGGACATCTGCCGACAGATTGTCCCGGCCCAGACGACAACGGCCAGCGGACAGGCAGCCTGCCACCTTCTGACCCAGGATGATCACCGCCGGACCCGCGAACCGGTGGCCTGAGCCACAGCTTGCCACGCCGACAGGTCCGGGCACCGACACGTGACGCCCATGGGCGCGCCAGGATGGATCCGGACTGTCGTCTTGTGTGTCCCTTGTTGTCGGACAGTCCGGACGCCCGAAACCGTGCGGGTCGGATCTGCGCGGGGGGGGGGCGGGTCCCCGCGGCGATCCGGCAGGCCTGCGCCCCGCGCCGTCCGGCACCACGCCCCCTCCCTACCGGGTTTCCTTTCGGTTGCGGGGGCGCGGGCGGGTGGGGATTTCCTTGAGCAGGCCACCGACGCCCATGGCCATGATCTCCTCGGACCCCACAGGCACGCCGCAGATCACCCGCTCCAGCACCCAGTCGGCGCCATTGAGCGCGGGCGCACGCGCGCAGCCCGGCAGGCCGATCACCGGCCGCCCGCGCAACGCGCCGACAAAGAGCAGGTTGCCCGGGTCCACCGGCATGCCGAAATGCGCGACGCTTCCCCCGGCGGCGCGCAGCGCCTCGGGCGCCACGTCGCGTATGTCCGAGGTGGCCGAACCGGTAAGGATCAGCAGCACCGCGCCCGGCGCCTCGGCCAGCGCCTCGGCCAGCGGGGCGACCCGGTGCGGCACCACCTGATCGCCCGCCAAGGCCACGCCCAGCCGGTCCAGCCGCGCCGCGGTGACGGCGCGGCCCTTGCCGGGGTTCTCGGGCCCGCCGACGCTGGTCTGGATCAGGCCCGCTGTCTGCAGCACGGGCCGCGCCAGCGCCAGCCCGCCCTGCGCCGCGTGGCACGCCCGCGCCAGCGCCGCGCCGTCCACGCCATAGGCGATGATCTTGACCGTCGCCACCATCTCGCCCGGTTCCATCCGCTGCCAGGGCGGCACGGTGGCCAGCGTGATCGCCGGGTCGGCGCGGTTGATGGCATGGATGCGCGCGGCCTCGATCCGGGCGATACCGGCGGCGGCGGCCAGGATGTTGACCCGCCCGGTGCCCACCGCGCGCAACTCCAGCCCGGCGGCCTCGGGGTCCGGGACAAGCGCGGAGGCCAGGCGCCGGGCGGCCGCGTCCTCGTCCACATCGCCGGGCGCCAGCCGCGCCACGGTCACCGCGTCAACCCCGGCGGCGCGTAGCGTGGCGATGTCGGCGGCGTCCAGCACCCTGCCCTTGCGCAGCCGTCCCCCGCCGGGCAGTGCCACGGAATGCGCCAGCACCGCCCCTGCGGCCTGATCAAGCATGACCTCTCCGAACTCCATCAGCCGCGCCTCAGCGTGGCGGTGATCTGCGCCAGCACCGCCACGGCGATCTCGGCGGGGGTGCGCGCGCCGATGTCCAGGCCCACGGGGGCGTGAAGGCGCGCCAGCGCGGCATCGTCACGACCCGCCGCGCGCAACCGCTCTAGGCGCTTCGCATGGGTGCGGGTGGAGCCGAGGCAGCCCAGGTAATAGGCCTCCGAGTCAAGCGCCGCCGCAATGGCCGGGTCATCGAGCTTGGGGTCATGCGTCAGGGTGACCACCGCGGTGCGTGCATCCAGGCCCAGCGCCGCAAGCGCTTCATCGGGCCAGTCCTCGACCAGCGTCTCGCCCGGGAACCGCGCCGCCGAGGCAAAGGCCGCGCGCGGGTCCACCACTGTCACGTCATGGCCCGCCAGCCGCGCCATGGGCACCAGCGCCTGCGCGATATGCACCGCGCCGACCACGATCAGCCGCAACGGCGGGTTGAAGAGCGTGATCACCTCGCCATCCTCGGCGGGGCCGGATCGGTCGGCGCGGAACCTGTCGGCCTGCTCCGGGTCGGCGCCGGGGATCAGCCGACGCGCCCAGCTTTCAGGATGCACGCCATAGGCCAGCGGGCGGCGTTCGGCCCGGGCGGCGGTGATCTCGGCCAGCATGGCCTCGGGCAGCGCGGAGTCGGCGACGGGTTCCAGCAGCACCTCGATGGTGCCGCCGCAGGCCAGCCCGACGGCAAAGGCATCCCCGTCGCTGACCCCGTAGCGCAGCACCCGCGGGGCACCGTCGGCCAGGGCGTCGAGCGCTTCGGCCACCACAGCGCCCTCGACACAGCCGCCCGAGACCGAGCCCATCATCTCGCCATCGCCCGAAACCGCGAGTTGTGCACCCGCCTGCCGGGGTGCCGAGCCCCAGGTCCGCATCACCGTGGCCAGCGCCGCGCCGCGCCCGGCCCGGTGCCAGGCCAGCGCGGCTTCGGGGATCCTGTCATGTTCCATGCGCGCCTCCCTGCGCGACATATGGCCCTGCGGCACCCCGGATGCCAGCCCGACCTTCGCAGCAAGCCGGTTTCGGGGCGACCGGGCCACAGTGTCCGGCGTACCGGGGCGGGAAGCGGCTGCTCCCGCCCCCTGCACCGCCGCAGGTTCCCTGCGACGGCACAGGCGTTGGGGG
>JAFIEE010000100.1 GCA_020832705.1 Paracoccaceae bacterium | reverse complement strand
TCGGGGTTGACGCCCTTGTGCGGCTCCTTGCCGAAGAACTTGGTCACTTCCTCGACCACCTTGGGCATGCGGGTCATGCCGCCAACGAGCACCACCTCGTCGATGTCGGACTTGGACAGGCCGGCATCCTTCAGGGCGGCATCGCAGGGTTTCAGCGATTTCCGGATCAGTTCGCCCACCAGCGATTCCAGTTTGGCGCGGGTCAGCTTCATCACCAGGTGCAGCGGCTGACCGGTGTTCTTGTCCATGCTGATGAAAGGCTGGTTGATCTCGGTCTGCTGGCTGGAGCTCAGCTCGATCTTGGCTTTCTCGGCGGCTTCCTTCAGACGCTGAAGGGCCATCTTGTCGCCGGTCAGATCGACGCCGTTCTCCTTCTTGAACTCATCGGCCAGGTAATGGACGATCTTCATGTCGAAGTCTTCACCGCCGAGGAAGGTGTCGCCGTTGGTGGATTTCACCTCGAACAGCCCGTCGTCGATTTCCAGGATGGTGATGTCGAAGGTGCCGCCGCCAAGGTCATAGACGGCGATGGTCTTGCTGTCCTTCTTGTCCAGACCATAGGCCAGCGCTGCCGCCGTGGGTTCGTTGATGATGCGCAGCACCTCGAGGCCCGCGATCTTGCCCGCGTCCTTTGTTGCCTGGCGCTGGGCGTCGTTGAAATAGGCCGGAACCGTGATCACGGCCTGGGTGACCTTCTCGCCCAGGTAGCTTTCGGCGGTTTCCTTCATCTTCTGGAGGATGAAGGCCGAAATCTGGCTGGGCGAATATTTCTCGCCGCGCACCTCGACCCAGGCGTCGCCATTGCCGCCATCGACAATGCTGTAGGGCACCAGTTTCTTGTCCTTCTCCACCTCGGCATCGCCCAGCCGACGCCCGATCAGGCGCTTGACGGCAAAGACGGTGTTGGAGGGGTTGGTGACGGCCTGACGCTTGGCCGACTGGCCGACCAGACGTTCATTTTCGGTGAAGCCCACGATCGACGGCGTGGTGCGGGCGCCTTCGGAGTTCTCGATCACCCGCGGCTGCGCCCCATCCATGATGGCAACGCAGGAGTTCGTGGTCCCGAGGTCAATACCGATGACTTTGCTCATGTGACAGCATCCTCTGCATTCAAGCGATGTGGCAGGCGGGCAAGTCCGCAACGGCCCCGGCCCGCGTTCAGTCATGACGTCGCGCAAGCGCTCCGCCTTCGCGGGCTATATAGGAAGGTGCCCGGGAGGCTGCAACCGTCACGGCGGCGTGAATTTCCGGTGTTTTCGCGTGCCCGTTCCGATCCTGCGCCGCATTTGATTTCTTAGCGATTCTTCGTCCTTGCTGTAGCCTTGTCGAAAGAGGTGCGCGGGAAGGGTCAGGCGGATGCACAAGTTCATCATCATGGCGGCGTGTCTGGTGGCCCTGGCGGTCGCGGGTGGCGCCGGACTGGCAGACGCAGAGACATCGGGGCAGGGCACCGACGAGGCGGAAGGGGCAGAGAAGACGGCGCCGCCTGTCCGGCACTGGTCGCAGGAGACGCAACCGCTGCCGCCGCCCGAGTCCGCGCCGCCCCCGCCCATGCCAGCCGGGCCGACAATGGGCTCGCCGCGCCCGTTCTTATTCGACCGTTCGATGACGCGCTTGCGCAACCCGGCGTTCACCGGACCGCTTCCTGGCGAGGAAGCGGAGTTCTTCGAGCGGAAATTCGAAGAAACCCGTCAAGCGCTCGATCGTGAAAAGGCGGCACACACGCGCACGCGAAGCCATTTGCAGGCCGCAGAACAAAGGCGTGCGGATTATCAACGGCGGCTGGAAATCTATCGGGGCGATCCAGGGCGCACCGATCTGGCCAGACTGCGGTCGCTCGAGCGTCAGAACGAGCATCTCCGCGAAGCGGTTTCGGCGCTGCGCGCCGAGCGTGACCTGTGGCGCCAGCGCTTTCGGGCGGGAGCAGCGGACGCAGCTGTACCGGAGTCGCAACAGGCCCAGGCCGAGCGCGCCAGAAGGGCAAGTGACGCACGCGCTGAAGCAGCCATTGCGCACCGGACCGCGTATTTGTCCGAAACCGTCGCTGCCCTGCGCAACGAACGTGCCCTGTGGCGCGAGCGGTATCGGGCGCTGCGGGCTGATGTGACCATGGTCGCTTCCGAACGGGCGCATGAGCAGCCCGCCGATGCTGCCCGGATGGAGCAGGTGATCGATGACCTGCGCGGCACGATCAACGAACTGCACAAGGAGCGCGCGGCACTGCAGGCGCAGTTGAGTGACGCGCAGGTCACGGCGCACCTCAACGACCACCTTTTCGATGCCCTTGCGGCGTTGCGCGCCGAGCGCGACCTGTGGCGCGACCGCTATCGGGCGGCGCAAGCGGGCGCGCCCTGACCGCCGCACCAGCTACCGCCCGGCGCCGTCAGTTCCAGCAGGACACCAGCACCGTCAGATCCCCCGCCGTGCGGGTCAGCAATTCCGGCGAGACCGAAACCGTTTCGCTCTGGGTGCCGACGCGGATGTCGTTTTCGCTCAGGAACGCGCGCACCGCATCGGCGCTGGCGGCAAAATTCACCTCGGGCGGCAGCAGGCGGTCGCCGGTATCACCCGGCGGCAGCAGCAGACCGATCACCGCGCCGTTGCCGTTGAACACCGGCCCACCGCTGTCGCCGGGCATCACCCGCGCGCCGATGCGCAGGCGCGTGTCCTCGCCCTGCAGCCCGCGCACGTCTTCCAGTGAACCGGCGGTCAGCAGCGGCCGGGTCAGCACGTCCTCGAACCCGAAGCCGGACACCCAGATCTGGCTGGCCGGGCGCGGCGCGGCGTTCGCAAACTGCGCGAATGCCAGCGGCACCAGCGGCGTTTCCGGGCGCAGCGCGGCAATGCCCAGGGTATCATCGCGGGCGATGACGCTGGCATTATAGGCTTCATCGATGGTGACCCGCTGGCATTGGTCGACCGCCTCGCTCGATGTCAGCACGGTGCCTGTGGCGTCGATATAGAAGCCCGAGCGCGAGCGCTCCGGGCGCCGCACCGTCAACCCCGACAGCAGGTCGCGCCGCTGAACGGCGCTGGCTTCGCCGATCCCGTCGGGCAGAGTGTCGCCGAAGGTCGCAAAGCTCTCCTGCATCATTGGCAGCACGCGTTCCATCTGTTCATCGCGCGCCGGCGTCCAGATCAGCGTCCAGCCCTTGATCTGGCCCCGCTGATACTGCGCGAAGGTATGTGAACGCACCGTGTCGCTCTGTCCGGTCAGGACAAAGGAATTCGCCTGCCGCTGCCGGTCGCCCTCCAGCGGGACGATATCCAGCGTCTGCATGATCTCATACAGGCCGAACAGGGTCGCCTGCGTGCCCGACTGGCTGATCAGCAGCGCCCGCACGCCGCTGTCATCGCGCTCGGCGAAATGGGCAAAGGGCGCCTCATAGCGGTCGAACTGAACCATCGCCTTGGGCAGTTGAATGCGGATGCCTGCGCGCTCGTCTTCCCATTCCTCCATGCCCAGCGCGGCCAGCTCCATGGAATACGCGCGGATCAGTGCCTCGCGCTGGCGGGTGGTCAGAACGCCGGTGGCATCCAGACCGCGGTCTTCCTGCCATGCGGACATCGCGCGGCGGGTGCCGGGGCCAAAGGCCGCATCGATACCGAGGTTGTAATAGCCGAACCATTGCAGCGCCACCTGGATCGCCGCGCGCTCGTCCCGGGTCAGGCGCGCTTCGGAGGCCTGCGCCTCGCGCAGGGTTTCCTCGGGCGGCTCTGCGGGTTCGCCTGGCGCCTCCGGTTCCGGGTCGGCGCTCACGCTCGCGGTTGCGGCTTCGGGGGCCGGGGTTTGCGGTTCCGGGGTTTGCGTCGCCTGGGTTTCCGGTGCCGGGGCTTCGGGGGCCGGGGCTTCGGGGGCCGGGGCTTCGGGGGCGGGTGCCGCAGGCGCTTCCGCCGCCGTGTCGCCCGCCGGATAGAGCCGCGTGCCAAAGCCGCGCCCGTCGGCCACAAAGGCGTCGTTCGGGATCAGCCGCTCGGACAGCAACTGGCGGCGCACGGCGTCGGCATCCTCGCGCGTTTCATAGGGGCCCAGCACCACGGCATTCCAGCCGCTGGGCAGCCGGAACCCCGACGCACCGCCGACGCTGAACTGATAGGACTCGGCGCGTTCGATCGTCTCGGCCGTGGACATGTGGGCCTCGACCTGCACCCAGAAGGCATCCTGCGCGCGGGCTGGTACGGCCAGCGAAAGCACGCAGGCAAGGATCACGAAAGCGGCGGTTCGAAATACTCTGGTCACGGCTGTCCCCGGCATATTGCTGATTCGCTTTGATAACTTAGCAGAAGGCGCTCGCATGGCACCTCAAAACCGGGCCAGTGCCGTTGACCCTCCCGCGTGGCTTGCCTATGGAGACACATCGCCAACCCACCCCCCCGCCGTGATACGAGGCCGTGATGCCCCAAGCCCCGGAAAAACCGCGCAGTTTCCAGGAAATCATCCTGCGCTTGCAAGGTTACTGGGCCAGCAGGGGCTGCGCGGTGCTGCAGCCTTATGACATGGAGGTGGGCGCAGGCACCTTTCACCCGGCCACCACGCTGCGCGCGCTGGGCACGCGGCCCTGGGCGGCGGCCTATGTCCAGCCCTCGCGCCGCCCCACCGACGGGCGCTATGGCGACAATCCCAACCGGCTGCAGCACTATTACCAGTATCAGGTGCTGATCAAACCCTCGCCCCCGGACCTGCAGGCGCTTTACCTCGGCTCGCTCCGCGCCATCGGGATTGACGCGGCGCTGCACGATATCCGCTTTGTCGAGGATGACTGGGAATCCCCGACCCTGGGTGCCTGGGGGCTGGGATGGGAAGTCTGGTGCGACGGGATGGAAGTGTCGCAGTTCACCTATTTCCAGCAGGTCGGCGGGCATGACTGCCGCCCCGTGTCGGGCGAATTGACCTATGGGCTGGAGCGGCTGGCGATGTATGTGCTGGGCGTGGATCACGTCATGGAGAT
This sequence comes from Paracoccaceae bacterium, assembly GCA_020832705.1. Lineage (GTDB taxonomy): Bacteria > Pseudomonadota > Alphaproteobacteria > Rhodobacterales > Rhodobacteraceae > Rhabdonatronobacter. Next base: position 7,862 of record JAFIEE010000100.1, on the reverse strand, counting down.
GCCGTTCAACGATCCGGATGCGCCCATCCCGCTCAGCTATGGCGATGTCTTCCGCCAGACGGAACAGGAATACTCCCGCTGGAACTTCGATCAGGCCGATACCGACATGCTGTTCCAGCACTTCCAGGACGCCGAGGCCGAATGCCAGCGCATCCTGGGCGCCCCCGCCACCGACAGTGCCGGGCGCGCCATCACCATGGCCCACCCCGCCTATGACCAGTGCATCAAGGCCAGCCACATCTTCAATCTGCTGGACGCGCGCGGGGTGATCTCGGTGACCGAGCGGCAGGCCTATATCGGCCGCGTCCGCGCGCTGGCGAAGCTCTGCGCCGATGCCTTCCTGCGGACCGAGGCGGGCGGCGCCACCGATGGGGCCGCCGCATGACCCTGGCCCGCTTTCTGGTGGTCCTGCTGGTGGGCGGCACCCTGCTGGCCGGGGTGGGCGCGTGGTATCTGACCGTCTACGCCTATTATGACCGGCTGCCCGCGCAGGAAACGGTCCTGCTGACCCCCGTGGGTGCGGCGGCGGCGCAACCGGTCGCGGTGCGCGGATTCGAGGGGATCGATTCCGACAGCGCCCCGATCCGTTACCGCGCCTGTTTCACGCTTGATGCCGATGTCGCGCAGTTCACCCCCTATCCGGAGGCCGCGCCCCGGATCGCGCCCGGCTGGTTCGACTGTTTCGACGCCCACGCCATCGGCGCCGCGCTGGAGGAAGGGCGCGCGACCGCCGTGCTGGGGCAGGGACACATCCGGTATGGGATCGACCGCGTGGTGGCGGTCTTCCCGGATGGCCGCGCCTTTGCCTGGCATCAGATCAACCCCTGCGGCGAGGCGCATTTCGACGGCGACCCGGTGCCGCCCGGCTGCCCGCCGCCCCCTGAACGCTGAATTTGTGAGCCCGTCATGCCCGATCTGCTGATCGAACTCTTCTCCGAGGAAATCCCCGCCCGGATGCAGGCGCGTGCCGCGCAGGACCTCAAGCGCCTGATGACCGACGGGCTGGTCGAGGCCGGGCTGACCTACGCCCATGCCGAAGCCTTCGCCACGCCCCGGCGGCTGGCGCTGGCGGTGGAGGGGCTGAGCCCCCAGAGCCCCACCCGGCGCGAGGAACGCCGCGGCCCGCGCACCGACGCGCCGGACAAGGCCATCGAGGGCTTCCTGCGCGCCACCGGGCTGCGCCGGGACCAGCTGGAAGCGCGCGATGACAAGAAGGGGCAGGTGTTCTTCGCCACCATCGAAACCCCGGGCCGCGGGGCGGCCGAGATCGTGGCCGAGGTGCTGGAGCATGTGATCCGCCATTTCCCCTGGCCCAAATCCATGCGCTGGGGGGCGGGCAACTTGCGCTGGGTGCGGCCGCTGCATGCGATCCTGTGCATCCTGTCCGATGAGTCCGGCGCGCAGGTGGTGCCGCTCACGGTGGACGGGATCGAAGCGGGCGACACCACGCGCGGGCACCGCTTCATGGCACCGGAGCCCTTTGCGGTGACCGGGTTCGAGGATTATGCCGCCAAGCTGCGCCGCGCCTTCGTGGTGCTGGATGCCGGGGAACGGGCCGAGCATATCCGCGCCGAGGCGCAGGCGCAGGCCTTCGCGCTGGGGCTGGAATGGGTCGAGGATGCGGGGTTGCTGGCCGAGGTGGCGGGGCTGGTGGAATGGCCCGTGGTGCTGGTGGGCGAGATCGGCGCCGACTTCCTGGACCTGCCGCCCGAGGTGCTGCAGACCTCGATGAAGGAGCATCAGAAGTTCTTTTCCCTGCGCGACCCGAAATCCGGGCAGATTGTCCGATTTGTGACAGTCGCCAACCGCGAAACGGCGGATGACGGGGCCACGATCCTGGCCGGGAACCGCAAGGTGCTGGCCGCGCGACTTTCGGATGCCAAGTTCTTCTGGGAAAACGATTTGCGCCGGGTGCGCGAGGGCGGGCTGGAGGGCATGGCCGAAGGGCTGGCCAACGTCACCTTTCATAACAAGCTTGGCAGCCAGAAAGATCGCATTTCTCGCATCGAAGCCCTGGCCCGCGAGATCGCCCCGCTGGTCGGCGCCGACCCCGACGCGGCCGCCCTCGCTGCCCGCGTGGCCAAGGCCGACCTGCGGTCCGAGATGGTGGGCGAATTCCCCGAACTGCAGGGCGTCATGGGCGTCTACTACGCCCGCGCGCAGGGCCTGCCCGAGGACGTGGCGCTTGCGTGCAAGGCGCACTACCAGCCGCTGGGGCCGGGTGACAGCGTGCCCACCAGCCCGGTTTCGGTGGCCGTGGCGCTGGCCGACAAGATCGACACGCTGACCGGGTTCTGGGCGATCGACGAGAAGCCGACGGGCAGCAAGGACCCGTTTGCGCTGCGGCGGGCCGCGCTGGGGGTGATCCGAATCGTGCTTGCGAACCAGTTGTCGGTTTGCCTGGCGGATATCATTGCTCAGTCACGTTTCAGTCCGTGGCGCCGACCATGGGACCTTCCGCATGATTTCTCCGCGGCAGACGTTGACGACATCGATGATGTCTCAACGGCCATCGAGCGCATCCGGACCAGCAAGGTGCGGGACTGGGTGCTTGACGACGGCGAAGAATGGGTGCGGAGAATGAAAACGGCACTCGAGGGGGCGTTTGACGAGGACAAGCTCAACGAACTGAAGGGAATTGCATCCGATATCAGCGAAGCCGAGGGAACCGTTTTCGGAGCCGATCTTCTCACCTTCTTCCACGACCGCCTCAAGGTCCACCTGCGCGACCAGGGCCTCCGCCACGACGTCATCGACGCCTGCCTCTATACTTCTGGTAGCGCGCCTTCAGGCGCGACTCCCGGCAACGACGACCTCACCCTCCTCGTCAAACGCGCCGAGGCGCTCAGCGCCTTCCTCAAAACCGATGACGGCGAGAACCTCGTCCAGGGGTTCAAGCGCGCCAACAACATCCTGACCCAGGCCGAGGAACAGGACGGCGTCGAATACTCCTTCGGCCCCGACCCGAAACTGGCCGAAGGCCTCGAGGAAACCGCGCTTTTCGCCGCGCTGGACGAAGCCGAGGCCGCCATCGCCCCGGCGATGCAGGCCGAGGACTTCGCCGCCGCCATGGCCGCCATGGCCCGCCTGCGCGCCCCCATCGACGCGTTCTTCGAGGCCGTGCAGATCAACGCCGACAACGCCATCCTGCGCCGCAACCGCCTGAATCTGCTGCACCGCATTCGCGCGGCCTGCCTGCAGGTGGCGGACCTGACGCGGCTGGAGGGCTGAGCGCCCGCGAGGGATGCAAGGCGCCGGGTGCCCGCCGCCCCGGTCCGGTTCCCGCCCGCGCGCCCCGGCCCAGTCGGCGCGATTCCGCGCATGAATGCGACACGCCCCGGTCGCTTGCTGGACGAATCGCTCTCCCTCGGCTATCCGCAGCGCAAATCTGCGGCCTTCACGCTTTTGCGAGGTCGTATCTCCGCGCACCGGGAGCGCCCAGAGCAGGGGCGTCGGCAGAGGCCACGGCCCGCCCCCCGCATCTGCGCCCGAATTGAGGTGACGACATGACGCGGTGGCGTTTGGTGGCGGGCATGGCAGCCTGCGTGACCTTCGGTTTGCTGCTGGGCGCTGCGCCCGCGGCGGCCGAGGCGACGGACAACCCGGTGGCAAGGCTGATCTCGCTTGAACGCGACGGGATGAACCGGGTGGCGGCGCAGCATGTCGCCCGGCTGACCCGTCCGGCGGTGCCGCACGGCGCGGAGATCGAGGTGCGCTATGACCGCGCCTGGCTGCTGGCGCTGGATGCGCCGGTGCTGTCCGAGCAGGGCGAATGCCTGGCCAACGCGCTCTATCACGAGGCGCGCGGCGAAAGCATCAAGGGGCAGTTCGCCGTGGCCGAGGTGATCCTGAACCGGGTCGATTCGCCGGCCTTTCCGAACACCATCTGCGGGGTGATCAATCAGGGCGCGCGCGGCGTGACCAACGGGCGGTGTCAGTTCAGCTTTGCCTGCGACGGCAATTCGCTGGCCATGAACGAGGCCGAGGCCCGCGCCCTGGCGCGGCGGATTGCGGACCTGATGGAATCGGGCGCGCCGCGTGCACTGACCGAAGGGGCGACCTATTTCCACACCACGCAGGTGGCACCGCGCTGGTCGCGCGTGTTTGACCGCACCGCACGGATCGGCGCGCATCTGTTCTATCGCGCCGACAACATCTGACGCCCGGACCTGACGCCCGGACCTGACGCTGGCGCCGGGCGCGCGATGCGTCTGGGCATCGGCGTGCTTTCGCGGTATCGGGTGGTCGAAAGTGGCAGCAACACCCGGCGGCGCGACCCATGAGCGACATTCACCTGGCCTTTGCCCATCCGCAGGAACGATCCGAGGCCACCGCGCCCGCCGACCCGCGCGACCGGATCAGCCTGCGCGATCATGTGGTTTCGGCCGAGATCGGCGCCTTCCAGACCGAGCGCGGCGCGCCCCAGCGGCTGCGTTTCAACGTGGTGGTGGAGATCCGCCCGCACCCGGCGCCGCTGGAGGATGATGTCGACCGCATCCTGTCCTATGACCGGATTGTCGAGGCGATTGCCGACGAACTTGCATCGCAGCGGCTGAACCTGCTGGAAACATTGGCCGAACATGTGGCCGAACGGATCCTGGCCGAACCGCAGGCGATGCGCGCCTTCGTGCGGATCGAGAAGCTGGACCGCGGCCCCGGGGCGCTGGGGGTGGAGATCGTGCGCAACCGCGCGGCCCTGCCGGTGCGCGCGGTCAGCGACAGCGGGCAGGAACGCGCGCTGCATCCGCTGGTGGCCTTTGTGGACAACGCCATGATCGAGGCGCCGGATTTCGGCGCGCGGCTCGATGCGCTCAAGGCGCGCGGACTGCCGGTGGTGCTGTGCGTGGGGCTGCCCGAGGCGCGCGGCCCGCAGGCCGCGGTGCGCGCCGTGCAGCGCCGGATCGACCTGCTGACCATCGAGCAGAACGCCTGGAAACTCGCCTCGCGCGACCGGCGCCTGATGGTGATCGACAGCCGGACCGAAATCGACTGGGCGTTGCGGCAGGGCCAGTGCCTGATCTGGGCGCCCGCCAAGCTGGTGCTGGACAGTGCCGACGGGCCGCTGGACCGGGCCGGTGACGGCGCCGCGCTGGCGCTCTGGCTGGCCGAGACGCTGGCTGCGGCCGCCCTGATCGTGCCGCCGGGCGTGCAGCTTTCGGCGGGAACCCGCGTGCCCGTTGAAACATGGCCGGGCTGAGGGCGCGGCGCACTTGATCTGGTGGTGACATTCTGCTTGATCGCTCAGATGTTGTTGCTGGATGACGATGCACCCGCCCGGCACGGGCGCGCGCGGACATGGAGGCTGGCTTGACCCTGCGCCTGCGGCCGCTGCCGCGAACATCGGCCCTGGACCGTCCCGCCCCGCGGCATGACATCGCGCTGCCGCTGGCCGGCAGCGCCTGGGTCTGGGCGGAAGAGGTCGATGTCGTCGAAGGGCGGCGCACGCGCGAGGAGCTTCTGACCACCGATCTTGACCCAGTGCAGCGCGACCGCCTGTCCCGCCCGCGCCCGGCGCTCTGTGGTCTGACCCTGGACCGGCCGCGGATCATGGGTATCCTGAACGTCACGCCTGACAGCTTTTCCGACGGCGGCGTTCTGGCGGACCGCGCCACCGCCGTGACGGCGGGCATTGCGATGGCGCGGCAGGCGGACCTTCTGGATATCGGCGGTGAAAGCACGCGACCGGGTGCGTTGCCGGTCAGCCCTGACGCGGAAATCGCGCGCACCGTTCCCGTGATCGCCGAACTGCGCGCCGCGGGCATCACCACGCCCATCAGCATCGACACCCGCAATGCCGTGGTGGCGCGCGCCGCGCTGGCCGAAGGCGCGGACATGGTCAACGATGTCTCGGCCCTGACCCATGATCCCGACATGGCCGCCCTGGTTGCCGAGGCCGGGGTGCCGGTCTGTCTGATGCACGCGCAGGGCGATCCGCAGACCATGCAGGACAATCCCCGCTACGATGATGTCGTGGCCGAGGTGCTGGACTGGCTCGACGCCCGCGTTGCCGCCGCCACCGCTGCCGGGATTGCGCGCGCGCGGATCGTGATCGACCCCGGCATCGGTTTTGGCAAGACGCTGGACCATAACCTGGCCCTGTTGCGCTGGCTGTCGGTCTTTCATGACACCGGTCTGCCGGTGCTGCTGGGCGCGTCGCGCAAGCGGTTCATCGGCACGATCACCGGGGTCGAGACCGCGGGCGAGCGGCTGGCGGGGTCGCTGGCGGTGGCGTTGCACGGCGCGCGGCAGGGGGCGCATGTGCTGCGCGTCCATGACGTGGCCCAGACCCGGCAGGCGCTGGACATGTGGCAGGCATTGAACGCCCCCGATTCGGGGCAGGAGGCATGATGAGCAGAAGACTTTTCGGAACCGATGGTGTGCGCGGCACGGCGAACACGCATCCGATGACCGCCGAAATGGCGCTGCGTCTGGGTGCGGCGGCGGGGCGATATTTCCGCACCGATGGCCAGAACGGTCACCGCGTGGTGATCGGCAAGGACACGCGGCTGTCGTGCTACATGCTGGAAACGGCGCTGACCGCGGGGCTGGCCTCGACCGGCATGAACGTGCTGTTGCTCGGGCCCGTGCCGACCCCGGCGGTGGGGTTTCTCACGCGGTCGATGCGGGCGGATCTGGGCATCATGATCTCGGCCAGCCACAACCCGCATCATGACAACGGCATCAAGTTCTTCGGCCCGGACGGGTTCAAGCTGTCCGATGCCGCCGAGGCCGAGATCGAGGCGATCCTGGCGGGCGAGGTCGCACTCGCACGGCCCGCGAACATCGGGCGCGTGAAGCGGATCGATGACGGGCGCGGGCGCTATGTCGAATACGCCAAGACGACCTTTCCCCGGGGCCGCAGGCTGGCGGGAATGAAGGTGGTGATCGATTGCGCCCATGGCGCCGCCTACAAGGCCGCACCTGAAGTGCTCTGGGAACTGGGGGCCGATGTCACGGCGATCGGGGTTGATCCGAACGGCACCAACATCAACGAGCAGTGTGGCTCCACCCATCCCGAGGCCTGCGCCGCCGAGGTGCTGGCGCGCGGCGCGGATATCGGGATTGCGCTCGATGGCGATGCCGATCGGGTGATCATCATCGACGAACGCGGGCAGGTGGCCGATGGCGACCAGTTGCTGGCGCTCTTTGCGCGGCGCTGGGCCGAGGAGGGGCGGCTGGCGGACGGAACGCTGGTGACCACGGTGATGTCGAACCTTGGCCTTGAGCGCTTCCTGCACGGGCACGGTGTGCGGCTGGAGCGGACGCAGGTGGGCGACCGTTACGTCGTGGAGCGGATGCGCAAGGGCGGCTGGAACCTGGGCGGTGAGCAGTCCGGGCATATCGTCATGACCGATCACACCACCACCGGGGACGGGCTGATCGCGGCCCTGCAGTTTCTGGCGGCGATGGGCGAGACCGGGCAGGCGGCGTCGGACCTGGCGCGCAGTTTCGAGCCGGTGCCGCAGTTGCTGCGCAACTTCCGGCACGCGCCCGGGGCGAATCCGCTGGACGGCCCGGACATCCGGCAGGTGATCGCCGAGGCCGAGGCGCGGCTGCAGGGCCGGGGGCGGTTGCTGATCCGGCGCTCGGGGACCGAACCGCTGGTGCGGGTGATGGCCGAATCCGAGGACGAGGCCCTGATGACCGAGGTGGTGGATAGCGTTATCGGGGCGCTGGAGGCGCACAAGGTCACCGAGGCGGCAGGCTGAAGGGCCGGGCCGGGCCGGGCCGGGACGGCGCGCGGCGTTTGCGGGGAAAGGGGGCTCCCGCCCGTCGCTGGCCGCATCTCGGATGCGACCGCTCCCGTTGGGCCGGGGGGGGGGGGGGGGGGGGGGGGGGGGGGGGGGGGGGGGGGGGGGGGG
>JAFIEE010000099.1 GCA_020832705.1 Paracoccaceae bacterium | reverse complement strand
CCGAGCGGCAGGGGCAGCGGATCATCCTGCAGCGCAACCTGCTGGCCACCCTGCGCCAGCGCGAGGTTGACGCGGTGGGCGAAAGGCTGTCGGCCGAGACCGGCCTGCCGCACCGGCCCGCGGGTGCTGGCGAGCATGTCACCGGCACCTACCGCCGCCAGCTGCGCCTATCCTCGGGCCGCTACGCGATGATCGAAGGCCTCGGCCCGGACGGCGGCCGCAGCTTCCAGCTCGTCCCCTGGTCACGCGAGATCGAGCCGCGGCTGGGCCAGCATGTCAGCGGCGTGGTGCGCGATGGCGGCGGGATCGACTGGAGCCTCGGGCGGAAGCGGGGGTTGGGGGTGTGAGCGGAAGCGGGGCGACGAGCCTAGAGCGGACCGTCGGGTCGGTCCGAATGCATAGCATTTGAAAAGTTAACGCTGTAGACGATCCCGCAACTCTGCGACCGAAAGCCAAGGCCGTATCGAGTGGATGGCCCGATGACAGGAGGGACAAAGCATACTTAGTTCCGTGACGTTGGTCGCACCGGAGTGCGCAGCGTTGGAAATTGGCACATTATGGTGCGCCTCAATGACCTTGCCTGCCAGCGAAGAATCTTTGAAGTGCTCGGACGGAACCATACCACACGCCTCGCAGTGAAGGGTGCCATGGGTCTGCAAGAAAGCTTCCTTTGCACGTTTGACCAGCGTTCTGCTTCGTTCCCGCGCCCTATGAAGCCTCTCGACCTGTGCGCCCTCGGGGAAGCTGCTGTCATGGTCAAAGTCTGCCGCGTTCGTAATATCTGCGTCTGATGCCGCTCCGGTTACCGCTGTGTATTCCTTGGCCGTCATCGGCAGAATACGATACAGGGGTGTCGAAACTCTGTATGCAGTGGGAGAAATCAGTGTCGGCTGCTCCATCACGTGCAGATCAGCAGGTGAGATCGAAACGTTATATATTCCGCGCTCGTCAATAAGGGCCTTCTTGATCTTCTGGATGCTTTGCCCGCGGTATCGCGGGCCGAGTTGTCCGTCCTCTTCGAGAGCCTTCACTTCTCTCGCACGACGATCCCAAATCTGGTCCGTTAGGTTTGCTTGAGTGTACCTGACGTTCTCAGCAAAGCCTACTATCATTGCACCCAACTTGGTGTGGAGGCCGAAAACAACGCTGAAAGTTTTGTTCAAGTCCTCCCTTTTGGGCGGCATTCGTAAGTAGAGATGATATCTTCCATCATCCCAGACATCTCCTGCAAAGTTCCAGTCTTCATGCCCGAAACCCTGTTCCGACACATAGCCGCTTCCGATCCCCAAGCGCCCCGTATGCGGTCGCTTCCAGCCAAAGTCGTTTTCGGTCATTCGATGATAGCGAAACTCAGGCATATTTCCTCACGCATTATCGAAACATTGCGCTCGGTGGGTATTTCTCAATCGAGACCCTTTTGCGCCACCTGCCATCTTCCCTCGACAACTATACGGTCTTCCCAGCCGCTAACGGGGATCAGATCACAGTCTGAAAACCGCTCTCTTCACGGATGCTCGACAGGCAAATATTTGTCGCATGCCTCGTGAACGTCCGCAAGGTCCGCATAGCTGTCCGTAGTGTGCTGGACTGGGTCCCCGACGCCTTTGCTCCGATCTGCACGCCACAGCCGCCGATCCTGCGACCGCCAGCGGAAGCCGCTTGACCGGGCGCCCGGCGCCCGAACCATAACCCACCATGACCGCCACGAAAATCCTCTGGGGCCAGATCCTGGCCGTGGCCCTCATCGTGCTCGTCACGACCTGGGGCGCGACGCAGTGGGTGGCCTGGCGGCTGGGGTTTCAGGCGCAGCTGGGCCCGGCCTGGTTCGACCTCTGGGGGATGCCGGTCTATCCGCCGCCCGCCTTCTTCTGGTGGTGGTATTTCTTCGACGCCTATGCCCGCCGCATCTTCTGGGAAGGGGCGGGCATCGCGGCTTCGGGCGGGTTCATCTCGATCGCCGTCGCCATCACCATGTCCGTGATCCGCGCGCGCGAGGCGGCTGACCTCGACACCTATGGCTCGGCCCGCTGGGCGACCCGGGCCGAGGTGGCTGGCGCGGGGTTGCTGGGCGCCGATGGGGTGGTGCTGGGGCGGCTCGACCGTGATTACCTGCGCCATGACGGGCCCGAGCATGTGCTGTGTTTCGCGCCGACCCGGTCGGGCAAGGGCGTGGGCCTTGTGGTGCCGACGCTGCTGACCTGGCCCGGATCGGCCATCGTGCATGACATCAAGGGCGAGAACTGGGACCTGACCGCGGGGTTCCGCGCCCACCACGGCCGGGTGCTGCGCTTCGATCCGACCAGCATGACCTCGGCCGCCTACAATCCGCTTCTGGAGGTACGGCGCGGCGAATGGGAGGTGCGCGATGTGCAGAACGTGGCCGATGTGCTGGTCGATCCCGAAGGCTCGCTGGAAAAGCGCAACCATTGGGAAAAGACCTCGCATTCGCTGCTGGTGGGCGCGATCCTGCATGTGCTCTACGCCGAGCCCGACAAGACGCTGGCGGGTGTCGCGGCTTTCCTGTCCGACCCGCGCCGCCCGATCGAGGCGACGCTCGAGGCGATGATGGCCACGCGCCATCTGGGCGCGGCCGGGCCGCATCCGGTCATCGCCTCGACCGCGCGGGAACTCCTGAACAAATCCGACAACGAACGCTCGGGCGTGCTGTCGACGGCGATGTCCTTTCTCGGCCTCTACCGCGACCCGGTCGTTGCCCATGTGACCCGGCGCTGCGACTGGCGGATCAATGACCTGATAAGCGGCGCGCAGCCCTCGACGCTCTATCTGGTGGTGCCGCCTTCGGACATCTCGCGCACCAAGCCGCTGATCCGGCTGGTGCTGAACCAGATCGGCCGCCGCCTGACCGAGGATCTGCAGGACAAGGGGCGCCGCCACCGGGTGCTGATGATGCTGGACGAGTTCCCGGCGCTGGGGCGGCTCGATTTCTTCGAAAGCGCGCTGGCCTTCATGGCGGGTTACGGGATCAAGAGCTTCCTGATCGCGCAGTCGCTAAACCAGATCGAGAAGGCCTATGGCCAGAACAACGCCATCCTCGACAACTGCCATGTGCGGGTGAGTTTCGCCACGAATGACGAGCGCACGGCAAAGCGCGTGTCGGATGCGCTGGGAACCGCGACCGAGATGAAGGCGATGCGCAACTACGCCGGGCACCGGCTGGCGCCCTGGCTCGGCCATCTGATGGTGTCGCGATCGGAGACCGCGCGGCAGTTGCTGACCCCGGGCGAGATTATGCAGCTGCCCCCCGACGACGAGATCGTCATGGTCGCGGGCCTGCCACCGATCCGGGCGAAGAAGGCGCGGTATTTCAAGGACCCGCGCTTCGTGGAGCGGGTGCTGCCGCCGCCCGAACCTGCGGTCGAGGTGGTGCCCGATGCGGATATCTGGACAACCCTGCCGCCCCCGGTGCCGCCAAAGGCTGCCGACCGGGCAGCGACGGAACCCGACGAGGCCAATGCCGGCCTGCGCCGCGAGCCCGACCTGCCGGATCATGTCGCCGTCACCCCCGAGACCACCAAGGCCCCGGCGCGCGAATTCGAGATGATGCTCGACGACAGCCCGGAGGACGCCGCGCGCCAGCGCCATGCGCTGGGGCAGCAGATGGCGCAGGTCGCCCGTCAGGCCTCGCTCGACCGCAACGACGGCATCCCGCTGTGAGGGCCCGATGCGCGACCGCCTGAACCTGTCGCTGCCCGTCGAGATGATCGGCCGGATCAACGACCTCGCCAGCCGCAAGCGCGTCACCCGCTCGGCCGTGGTCGAAGCGGCGGTGGAGTCCTTCTTGTCCCCCGATCACGCCGACATGCAGGAAGCGGCCCTGACCCGCAGGCTCGACCGCCTCTCCCGCCAGATCGCCCGGCTGGAACGCGACCAGCGCATCACCACTGAGACCTTGGCTCTCTTCGTGCGCTTCTGGCTGACCGTCACACCTCCGATCCCACCAGAGGTCCAGGCCACCGCCCAGGCCAAGGGCCGCGAGCGGTTCGACGGCTTCGTCGACGCCCTGGGCAAGCGGGTGCAGCAGGGGCGCGGGTTCGTGGAGGAAGTGGTGGGGGATCAAACGACGAATTGATGGATCAACAAGAAACACACGGGTCAGTCGTACAATGCCGTAATTGCTGAGCTTTCAGGTGATTTTGCGATGCCCCTCAAGGGGGGGGTGTGCTAGAGCATGTAGGCGGAGTGAATGACCGGAGACGAGATGACAGGACTCGAGGAGATCAAGAACGGTGCCCACCTGAGGGGCATTGTGCCAGGTCAACCCGTCGAGGTTGTTTCCGTCGAATGGATCGGGGATCAGGCGATCAACCTAGTCTATCGCGTGCTAGGAGGTGGTGTTGCTGAAACCACTCTTTATCGCGACGACCAGGCCCGAATTGAACTCGAGACTCGTGGACGCGCATGGTCGTTCGATGCGGATGGCGACTTGCTCCGACTGGTGACTGAGGCTAATCGGATCAAGTTGGCGCACTACTTCGACCCTTATCTCGCTATTCACACCAGCTTGGTCGATCCGCTTCCTCACCAGATTTCCGCCGTCTACGGCGAGATGCTGCCGCGTCAGCCGCTGCGCTTCTTGTTGGCGGATGACCCAGGGGCCGGAAAGACCATCATGGCGGGCCTGTTGATCAAGGAGTTGATCGCTCGAAGCGATCTTGAGCGCTGCCTTGTTGTTGCGCCCGGCAGTCTCGTCGAGCAGTGGCAGGACGAGCTCGGAGAGAAATTCGGATTAGAATTCGATATCCTCACCCGGGACATGATCGAGAACTCCCGATCGGGAAATCCATTTAGCGACCGCAACCGGTTGATAGCTCGGCTGGACGTCCTGGCAAGGAACGAGGAGCTGCAGGACAAGCTGGCACAGGCGGCGGAGTGGGATCTGATCATCTGTGACGAAGCGCACCGCATGTCCGCGACCTACTTCGGCGGTGAAGCCAAGTACACCAAGCGGTATCGTGTCGGTCAGAAGCTTGGCGAGGCGTGTCGTCATCTGCTCTTGATGTCGGCGACCCCGCACAATGGGCATGAGCAGGACTTTCAACTGTTCATGGCGCTGCTGGATGGTGACCGGTTCGAGGGCCGGTTCCGTGACGGCGTCCATTATGCCGATACGGCTGACATGATGCGGCGCCTGACGAAAGAGGAACTGCTGCGTTTCGATGGGCGCCCGCTGTTCCCAGAGCGCCGGGCCTACACGGTCAAGTACGAGCTCTCGTCTGAGGAAGCGGGGCTTTATGCTGCAGTGACCGAGTACGTCCGCAATGAAATGAACCGTGTCCAGCGCTTCGCAGCCGATGACGGCAAGAAGCGGAACAACGTGGGGTTTGCCCTTCAGATTTTGCAGCGTCGCTTGGCTTCGTCACCTGCAGCGATCTATCAGTCTTTGAAGCGACGCCGCGAACGTTTGGAAACAGAGCTGGCTGAGGCGCGGCTAATGGTTCGTGGCAAACGCTCCGGTTTCGATCTCTCTGACATGCCAGATGACCTGCTGCAGAACATCGAGGAATTTGGCCAGGACGAAATCGACGACATCGAGGATCGGATTTCTACCACCGCGACCACTGCAGAAACGGTCGATCAGTTGGCGCTCGAGGTGGAAACCCTCCAAAGTCTCGAACGCATGGCCCTAGGCGTTCTCAGCTCCGGCCAGGACACCAAGTGGTCGCAGCTCAACCGCATCCTCGATGATGAGCTGATGGTCGATTCCCACGGCAACCGTCGCAAGCTCATCATCTTCACCGAGCCGAAGGACACCCTCTACTACCTGCATGATCGCGTGAGGTCGCGCCTAGGCCGTGCCGATGCGGTCGAGGTGATCCATGGCGGAGTGTCCCGCGAGGATCGGAGGAAGATCGTCGAACGGTTCATGCAGGACCGGGACATGCTGGTGCTGATTGCCAACGACGCGGCTGGTGAAGGTGTGAACCTCCAGCGTGGCCACCTGATGGTGAACTACGACCTCCCTTGGAACCCGAACAAGATCGAGCAGCGGTTCGGCCGTATCCACCGGATCGGCCAGACCGAGGTGTGCCACCTCTGGAACCTCGTCGCGGCCGATACGCGCGAGGGCGAGGTCTACGCTCGGCTCCTGGAAAAGCTGGAGGCGGCGCGCGAGGCGCTAGGCGGGCGGGTCTACGACGTCCTTGGCGAGCTGTTCGACGGCACGGCGCTAAAGGATCTCTTGTTCGAGGCGATCCAGTACGGTGAGCAACCCGATGTGAAGGCCAGGCTGTTCCAGGCTGTCGATGGGGCCGTCGATCAGCAGCATCTCTTGGACCTTCTGGCGCGTCGCGCGCTGACCAACGATACGATGCCAGCTGCCAAAGTACAGGAAATCCGCATCGACATGGAACGCGCCGAGGCTCAGCGCCTGCAGCCGCACCATATCCAGAGCTTCTTCGTCGAGGCGTTCAAGCGCCTTGGTGGTCAGATCAAGCCGCGGGAAGAGGGGCGTTGGGAGATCACCCATGTTCCGGTCAGCATCCGCGAACGTGACCGGCAGATCGGGACCGGCTCTCCGGTCCAGAAGAAGTACGAACGCATCTGCTTCGAGAAGGGCAAGGTCAACCAGCAGCCGGTGGCGACCTTCGTCTGCCCGGGCCACCCATTGCTGGAAGCTGTCATCAGCATCATGCGCGAACAGCACGACCACCTGATGAAACAGGGTGCCGTCATGGTCGATGAAACCGACCTTGACCAGGACCTGTCGGCTATCTTCCTTCTGGAACACAGCGTCCAGGACGGCCGCCCGACCAGTACCGGCAAGCCCCACGTCATCTCGGAGAAGCTGCAGTTCGCCTCGATCGACAAGTCAGGGAAAGCCGCAAATGCGGGGATCGCCCCGCACCTTAATCTTCGCCCCGCCACGGCCGAGGAAATCGCACTGGTTTCCGACAAGCTGCACGAGGACTGGCTGCGAAACGATCTGGAGAAAACCGCCATCCGTTTCGCCACAGTCGACCTCGCGCAGAGCCATGTGGCCGAAGTGAAGGCGCGGCGCCTACCTGAGGTCGCCAAGGTCGAGCAGGAGGTAAAGGCCCGCCTCAAGAAGGAAATCAACTTCTGGGACAACCGGGCCGCCGAGCTGCGCGAGGATGAGAAGGCAGGGAAGAAGACCCGCCTGAACTGGCAGAATGCAGAGCGCCGGGCCGAAGACCTGGCCGACCGTCTGAAACGCCGGATGGAGCTGCTGGACAAGGAGCGCTTCATTTCCGCCCAACCGCCGCGGGTACGGGGTGGCATGGTCGTTGTGCCGAAAGGGTTGCTTCTGGCGAAGGCCGCCGCCGCAACTGGGGCCAGGCCCAACGCCTTTGCCGAAGATCCGGAGGCCCGACGGATCAGCGAGTTGAAGGCCATGGAGGCGGTCATCAAGGCCGAGCGGGCGCTGGGGAATGAGCCGCTCGATGTGTCGGCGCAGAAGGTGGGCTATGACATCGCCTCCTTTGATCCCCGCTCTGGCCATCTGCGGTTCATCGAGGTGAAAGGCCGCATCGATGGCGCCGACACTGTCATGCTGACCCGGCAGGAAATCATCACCTCGCTGCACGAACCCGGAAAATACATTCTGGCCATCGTGCAGATCGAGAGTGGCTACGCGCAAGAACCGCGGTATGTGCGTGGGGCGCTGTCGGATCACGAACCTGCGTTCGAGCACACGGCGATCCAGTTCAATCTCAAGCGTCTGCTCGAGCGGGCAGAAGGACCACAATGATAGTGAATTCCCTGACGGCCCTGAAACCTTGGATTTCGTTGCCGCCCAACGTCGTCAAAGCGTTTTCTGGAAAGAGCGGGTTGCCGATCCACGAGCTTGAGAAGGCGAAAGTTCAGAAGCCGCGCGCTCATGTCCGTCCCTTTCCTGACGCGTCAGGAAACGTAAAGTTTAGCGCTTGGCGGTTGGCGCATGCCGTAAAGAAGGCCGATTGCCTAAGAGCAACTTCAATACCGAATCTTTGGACCGGTACAGTTGGCTTCCTCTTGGAGAACAGTCACCTTTTCCATTGGGGAAAGAGTGAACTTACCCTGAACAATGGCATGGCCAGCCATTACGCAGATTTTTCCGGCTCGAGTCTTGCAGGTCGGATCGCACAAGGAATGGCATTGCTATTTCTTGAAGAGAATGGCTACGCCTATTTGGGTCGCTTCGAAACAGTATGGAAGCAATACGCGGCTGCGCAAAATAAACCTTGGCCAGCAGGAAAGACCAAAGCTCCTGACTTCATAGGAGAGAACGCTAACAAAGAGTGGGTCCTGGCCGAGTCAAAGGGAGGGTTCGCCACGCCAGACAGTAAACCTAACATTAAGGGTGCGCTCAGTGACGGGTTGGATCAACTGGACGGATGGGACAAGTATATCACCCCACAGCCTAAGAAGAGTTTTGCCATCGGCACATTTTTGCGTGAGAGCGGCGACGCATCTGACGAGAGATCGATGATTGCTTTCGTCGATCCAGAGCCGGAATCTCTTGAAAACCCGGTAGAGCTTCCGGCTGATGCCGTACGTCGCGCAAACTTTGGCGCATGGCTTTCGTTCATGGGATTTGATGCGGCTGCTGACAGGCTCCGCTCTGGGGCGGGTGAGCCGGAGCGACGGCAGGTTCCGGTGGTCACGCTGGGGCGTCAGAAGTTCGTGATCAGCATCACTTCGATTGCGCCGCGATATCCAGACCTTTCAACTCGTGAGTTTTGGGATGACTTTCAGGAATGGCGGTTCTTCCCATTCGACACGCCCCGCGGGGGAATACAGGTAGAGGTAGTCGGTCTTGACCTGAAAGTTTTCGGGGCATTGCAGTCTCCTGCTGACCAAGAAAGAACAGCAGGTCTGATGGAGCTGAAGCCTGGTCTGCAAAGGGATGAGTCGTCCGAATTCGAGGGCGGCGCGTTCTACGGAAGTGTCCTTTCGGATGGCTCTTTGTTAGGGGAGTTGAGGTTTTCGCGAACAGGCAGGCGATTCCCAAGTTTCGAATGGATCGAGGTGGAACTGTGATGACATACAAAAAGAAACTGATCGAAGTCGCCATCCCGCTTGAGGCCATCAACGCCGCCTCGGCGCGGGAGAAGTCGATCCGGCATGGGCACCCCAGCACCTTGCATCTGTGGTGGGCGCGGCGGCCGTTGGCTGCGTGTCGGGCGGTGCTGTTTGCGCAGCTGGTGGATGATCCCTCCAGCCACCCCGACCAGTTCCCCACCCATGAGGATCAGGAGCGTGAGCGGCAGCGGCTGTTTGCCATCATCGAAGACCTGGTGAAGTGGGAGAACTCGACCAACGAAGAGGTGCTGGAACGCGCGCGGGCGGAAATCCGGCGGTCTTGCGGTGGGGTGCTGCCCCCGGTCTATGACCCGTTCTCGGGCGGTGGGTCGATCCCGCTCGAGGCGCAGCGGCTGGGCCTGCCCGCCTATGGGTCCGACCTGAACCCGGTGGCGGTAATGATCGGCAAGGCGATGATCGAGATTCCGCCGAAGTTCAAGGACATGCCCCCCATCCACACCGGCATCAAGGAGCGGTCGTTCTACCGCAACGCGGAAGGGCTGGCCGAGGATGTGAAATTTTACGGCGGCTGGATGCGTGAGAAGGCGTGGGAGCGCATCGGGCATCTCTACCCGCAGGTGGACCTGCCGAAGGAATATGGGGGTGGCAAGGCAACGGTAATTGCATGGATTTGGGCGCGGACAGTGCCCAGCCCGGACCCAGCCTTTGCGGACGCTCAAGTTCCTATCGTTTCCTCGTTTGTTCTATCAACCAAGAAAGGACAGGAAACTTGGATTGAGCCGGAAGTCGACAAAGTGAACAAGACAGTCAGCTTCAGAGTTGTTCGAAAGGGAAGCAAGCAAGCCTTTGAAAAAGCGCAAGAGGGCACTAAGGCAGGACAGGCAACTTTCCGGTGCATCTTCTCCGATGCGCCGATCAAAGGTGACTATATCGACACGGCCGCCGAGAATGGTCGTCTCGGATACGTCCCTATGGCAGTAGTTGCGGAAGGAAAACGGACGCGGATTTATCTCGATATCGACCCTGAGTCGTTTCAAGCCTCAATGGCCGCGTCAGCAGAGCAGAAGAACGCCACCAGCGAAATCCTTGCCTTCACAGACGCCGCTTGCCGTGGAACCTTTGCGAGTAATGCGCAGGGCCGTCGTTATGGTTTTCACGTCTTTCGTGATTACTTCATTGAGCGGCAGCAAGCCGCGTTGGCTTCTCTCGTTGAGATATTGGGTGATGTAGCCCAGCGGGTCGAGGCTGACGCGCAAGCATCAGGGCTTTCAGAAGGGCCTGGGTTGATATCCAGAGAGTCAAAGAGTGCCAGGGCCTACGCAGAAGCGATTTTGGTGTTTCTAAGCTTTGCAATTGATCGGGTTGTCATGTCAGGAAACAGCCTAGTTCGATGGAATCCTGTTGGCCCTAAAGCACAACACATATTTGGCCGTCAGGCGATTGCAATGCTCTGGGACTTCGCGGAAACTAATCCGCTGGGCTCCGCCACCGGTTCGTTGCAGGCTGGTTATGAGATGTGTTCAAACGGGTTGCTTGGCCTGCCTTGCGGTCAGGGCGAGATAAATCAGGGTGATGCACAAACAGTGAGGTTCCCGGAAGGGTCCGTTCTTTCTACGGATCCTCCTTACTACCATAATGTTGAGTATGCTGATCTCTCGGATTTCTTCTACGTGTGGATGAGAGCGGCCCTTCGTGGCGTGTTCCCTGAGTTGTTTTCGTCAATCGCTACACCGAAGCTTGAAGAGCTTGTTGCTACAAAATACCGACATAAGACGCAGGAGGCGGCAGAAGAGCACTTTTATTCAGGCATGAAAGTCGCAATCGGAAATGCGGTGCAACAGACTGGAACGGATTTCCCTTCGACGATCTACTATGCGTTCAAACAAGCCGAAATCGAACAAGACGGTATTGCGTCGGCGGGCTGGGCGACTTTCCTGCAAGGCGTTATGGATTCCGGGCTTTCAGTTGTAGGGACCTGGCCTGTTCGAACCGAAATGCGGACACGGCAGGTCGCCATGGGTACGAACGCCCTTTCCAACTCCGTCGTTCTTGTCTGCCGCAAGAAGGAAGCCTCGGCCGAGGTCATCACTCGGGCCGAGTTCATCCGGGCCCTGAAACGCGAACTGCCCCCGGCCATCGGCGAGCTGCAGGCCGCCAACATCGCCCCGGCCGACATGCCGCAATCGGCCATCGGCCCCGGCATGGGCGTCTTCTCGCGTTACAAGGCCGTTCTGGAATCCGACGACAGCCCGATGACGGTGAAGGCCGCGCTGCAACTGATCAACCGCGAGCTCGATGAATACCTTGGCGGCATTCAGGGCGAGTTCGATGCCGACACGCGCTTTGCCATCACCTGGTTCGAACAGAACGGGTTGAAGGCGGGCGACTATGGCACGGCGAACAACATCGCCACGGCGCGCGGCATCTCGGTCGAAAGCGTGAAGCATGCCGGGATCGTGGAAAGCGCCGCCGGAAAGGTGCGCATCCTGAAGCGCGACGAGATGGACCCGGACTGGGACCCGGAGGCGGACGATCACCTGACCATCTGGGAATGCTGCCAGCATCTGGTGCGGCTGCACGAGAAGTACGGGATCGGGTACGAGGCGGCGGTGATGCTGAAGAAGTACGGGGCCAAGGCCGGCGATGTGCGCGACCTGGCCTATGTGCTGTATAGCATCTGCGAAAAGCGGGGCGACGCGAAGGAGGCGACCGCCTACAACGCGTTGATCGCGGACTGGACCGACCTGACCCGTGAAGCGGCCACAGCACCGCTGTCGAACAAGAGCGGTCAGATGAGATTTGAGGTTTGAGGGGCTCACCATGGCAAAAAGCACGCGCCAGTATGTGTTCGAGGGCATGGAACTGCTGCCCGAGGCGCTGATCCCCTTTGTCGAACGGCGGCTTGACGCGTCCCTGCAGGGGCATTGGCAAGTGCAGGTCGTGGAGAAGCTGCCCGGGCTACGCCCGGATTCGAACGGCAAGATCGTGTGGGACCAGGCTGCGCTTCTGAACGCGATGGACCGGTTCTGGATGGATGCGTTCAAGGCGGTTCTGGGACGTGCCGAGCGATCGATCGTCAATGAGCTGGTCGATGTGCGCAACAAGCTCTCGCACAACGGCACCTTCACCTATGACGATGCCGAACGCGCGCTGGACAGCATGCGGCGGCTGATGGAGGCGATCAGCGCCTCGGACGTGGCCGACCAGCTGGGCAAGATGCGCGACACGATCCTGCGCACCAAGTTCACGGAATTGCAGCGCAACGAAGAGCGGAAGAAGAGCCAGCGGTCCGACATCTCGGTCGAGACGGTGGCGGGGTTGCTGCCGTGGCGCGAGGTGGTGGAGCCGCACCGGGACGTGGCGACCGGCGAGTTCCAGCAGGCGGAGTTTGCCGCCGACCTTGCCAAGGTGCACAACGGCAGCGCGCCGTCGGAGTATCGGAACCCGACCGAGTTCTTCTCGCGCACCTATCTGACCTCGGGCCTGTCGACCCTGCTAATCGGCGCGGCCAAGCGGCTGTCGGGCACCGGCGGCGATCCAGTGGTGGAGCTGCAGACCAACTTCGGCGGCGGCAAGACCCACTCGATGCTGGCGCTCTACCACATGGCGGGCGGCACGCCGGTCGAGGATTTGCCGGGGCTGGACCAGCTGCTGTCGCGCGAAGGGCTGACCGTGCCGGGCAAGGTGAACCGGGCGGTGCTGGTGGGCACGTCTTATGGCCCCTCGGACGCGGCAAAGCGGCAGAAGGACTACGGCCGTCCGATCCGCACGACCTGGGGGGAACTGGCGTTCCAGCTTGGTGGCGAGGCAGGCTATGCGCTGGTGGCTGAAAATGACGCCAATGGCATCGCGCCGGGGTCGAACCTGCTGGAAGA
>JAFIEE010000098.1 GCA_020832705.1 Paracoccaceae bacterium | reverse complement strand
GGGGGGGGGCCGCCGGCCCCCGCGCAAGGGCCGGGGCCCTCGCGCCGCCCGACCGCCAATGCTGTGCGGCCTGACCGGCGTGGCGGCCAGGCGCCACCGCACGCGCGCCATGCCGCGCGGCAATCCGGGGCGCTTTGTCCGGCGTATTCCGTTCACGGGCATCAAGGGGGCTGCGCATGCGCCTGATGATAGCGGCACTGGCGGTCGTGGCGATCGCGCTCTCGGTCCTGCGGCTGGAAGCCGACCGCGCCGGGCTGGAGATCGTGCCGCTGACGGTCGCGGGCGGCACGCCCGCCACGCTTTACCTGCGCGCGGATGGCGGCCCGGCGCCGGTCGTCGTCATCGCCCATGGATTCGCCGGGTCGCGCCCGCTGATGGAGCCCTTCGCGCTGACGCTGGCGCAGGCGGGCTATGTGGTGGCAAGCTTCGATTTCGAGGGCCATGGCCGCAACCCGCGCCCGATGTCGGGGGATGTGGAATCGCTCGACGGGACCACACGGCTGCTGATGGCGGAAACCGGTCGCGTGGCGCGCGCGGCACTGGCACATCCGCGCGCCGACGGGCGGCTGGTTTACCTTGGCCATTCCATGGCCTCGGACATCGTGGTGCGGC
The DNA here is from genome assembly GCA_020832705.1 of Paracoccaceae bacterium. Lineage (GTDB taxonomy): Bacteria > Pseudomonadota > Alphaproteobacteria > Rhodobacterales > Rhodobacteraceae > Rhabdonatronobacter. The sequence continues at coordinate 12,277 of JAFIEE010000098.1, read as the reverse complement.
AGGCGCTGGCGGACCCGCCGGGGGATGCGGTGGTCGCCGTCTCCATGTTCAGCGGCGCGGTGACGGCGGATGCCCCCCGCAACCTGCTGGTCATCGCCGGGCAATGGGAGGCGCGCCTGGCCGAGGAGGCCCTGCGCGCGGTGCGGATGGTGGACCCGGACGCCCAGGCGTTCCGGACGCTGGGCGACCCGGCGGCAGGCACCGGCCGCCGCGCCGTGATCGCACCCCATGTGGAGCATGTCGGCGTGCTTTATGCGCCGGTGTCGCTGGCCGAGGCGCGCGCCTGGCTGGATGCCGCCTTCGGACGCGCGAGCGATGCGCCCGTGCCCGTGCGGGGCGGCTGGATCGCGCTGCTTCTTGTGGGCGTGGTGGCGCTGGGCTGGCCGCTGGCGCGCGCCCTGCCCGCAGGCCCTGCCCCGGCGCCGGTGCCGCGCGGGCGCTTCCTGTGGGCGGCGCTGCTGCCGGCGGTGGTGGTGCCGCTGGCGCTCTGGCCCTGGGAGGTGCAGGTCCTGCCGGTGCTGGTGGCCGATTACCTGGCGCTGCATCTGGGGCTTTACGGGGGGATCGTGCTGGCGCTCCTGGCCCGGGGCGGGCATCTGCGCGGCGCCTTTCCCGCGCGGGTGTGGTGGATCGCAGGCGGCGTGGCGCTGTTCGGCATCGCCGTGCTGGGCGGCGCGCTGGACCGTTATGTGGCGAATTTCGTCCCCCATGCGGGCCGCGCCACGGTGATTGCCGGGCTGGCACTGGGCGCGGTGCCCTTCATGCTGGGCGAGGCATTGCTGACCGGGGGCGGCACCGACCGGCTGTGGCGGGTGCTGGTGGCGCGCGGGGCGTTTCTCGCCTCGCTCATGGCGGCGGTGGCGCTGGATTTCGCGGGGCTGATGTTCCTGCTGATCATCCTGCCGGTGATCGTGCTGTTCTTTGCGCTCTTCGGCACCATGTCGGGCTGGGTCGGACGGCGGACGGGGCTTCCGGCCGCCGGGGGGATCGGGCTGGGGCTGGTTCTGGCCTGGGCGTTGGGGGTGACCTTTCCGATGTTCGCGGCGGGCTGACCGGCACCGCGAAGCGCCACGTCCCGCCCCGGCACCAGCGCTGCCGCCATCAGCCGATGCCGGTCCGCCCCTGGTCCGGAGCCTGCCCTCGACCGACGGCCCGCAGCACAGGGACGGGATCGGCGCGATACGGACGCGCTGAAGTCCAGGCCCGCGCGGCCTGCGCGCGTGCAGCGCCCTCGGGGCGTGCGGGGTGGGTGGGTGGGCGCGGCCCGAGGGCGCTTTTTTCCCCGCCGGCCTGCGCCGCGCCAGCGGTGCGGACACCCGCGGCAACAGGTCACACCCGCTCGATGGCAATCGCCGTGCCCTCGCCGCCGCCGATACAGATCGCCGCCAGCCCGCGTTTCAGCCCGCGCGCCTCCAGCGCATGCAGCAGCGTCACCATGATCCGAGCCCCCGAGGCACCGATCGGATGGCCCAGCGCGCAGGCGCCGCCGTTGACGTTCATCTTCGCGCGCGGCACGCCCATTTCGGCCATGAAGGCCATCGGCACCACGGCAAAGGCCTCGTTGACCTCCCACAGGTCCACGCTGTCGACGCTCCAGCCCAGCCGGTCCAGCAGCTTCTTCGCGGCGGGCACCGGCGCCGTGGTGAACCAGCCGGGTTCCTGCGCATGGCTGGCGTGGCCGCGCAGCACCGCGCGCACCGGCGCGCCCACGGCCTCGGCGGCCGCGCGCGAGGCCAGCACCAGCGCCGCCGCCCCGTCCGAGATCGAACTCGCATTGGCCGCCGTCACCGTGCCATCCTTGCGGAACGCCGCTTTCAGATGCGGGATCTTCTCGGGGCGCGCGTTGCCGGGCTGCTCGTCGGCGCTCACGGTCACCGCGCCCTTGCGGCTGCGCAGCGTCACCGGCGCAATCTCTGCCTCGAAAGCGCCCGATTGCTGCGCCGCCAGCGCATTCGACAGCGAGCCCAGCGCGTAGTCGTCCTGCGCCGCGCGGGTGAACTGGTAACGATCGGCGCAATCCTCGGCGAACGTGCCCATCAGGCGGCCCCGGTCATAGGCGTCTTCCAGCCCGTCCAGAAACATGTGATCGATCACCTCGCCGTGACCCAACCGCGCGCCCGCGCGCATCTTCGGCAGAAGATACGGCGCCCCGGACATGCTTTCCATGCCACCCGCGACGATGAATTCCGCCGCCCCCAGCGCAATCCGGTCATGGGCGATCATCGCCGCCTTCATCCCCGAGCCACACATCTTGTTCAATGTGGTGGCGGGGACCGTCTGGTCCAGCCCGGCGGCGAATCCCGCCTGCCGTGCCGGGGCCTGCCCCTGCCCCGCCGGCAGCACGCAGCCCATCAGCACTTCCTCGACCCGCGCGCCATCGACACCCGCACCCGCCATGGCGGCTCGAATCGCCGTGCCCCCCAGTTCCGCCGCCGGAACCCCGGCAAGGACGCCCTGCAACCCGCCCATGGCGGTGCGTGCGGCGCCGATGATGGTGACCTCCTGCATGGTCGCTTTCTCCTCGTCACTGTTTCATGGCGCTTGCATACCGGTTGGTAACCCTTCGCGTCTAGCATCGGTGTGCAGAGCAGATGACAGGGGATGCCATGAAACTCTCGATCACGCCGCATGGCGCCGCGCTTCTGATCCGGATCGAGGAACATCGCCTCGATGCCGCGGTGGCGCTGGGCTTCAAGGAAGCGATGCGCGAGGCCGCGGAACAGCCCGGAACGCCGGTGCTGCTGGACATGTCGCAGGTGGATTTCCTGGACAGCAGCGGGCTTGGTTCGGTGGTCGCCGCGATGAAACTGCTGGGTCCGGGCCGCGCGCTGGAACTGTGTGCGCTCACCGCGAACGTCGCCAAGGTCTTCCGGTTGACCCGGATGGACAGCGTCTTCACCCTGCATGATCGCGTGCCGCCGGTCGCTGCGCCCGGAAGCGGCGGGTGCGGCGGTAGCGGGACCGGCGGGTCGGGCTCGGGCGATGCAGGGTCGGCCCGCGCAACGGCCTGAAGGGAGCGTGCCATGACACCGAACCGCCCGGCCAGACCCGCGCCCGCAAGTCCGATGTCGCGCGATCCGGCCCGGCCCGCGGCACGGGGGCGACCGCCACGCTTCCGGCGGCGCTTCACCAGCGGCGATCACGAGACCCGCAGCACGATGCTGGCGCTCCGGGATTTCCTGGCGCAGGCCTGCATCGACCCGGAAACCGCCGGCACCATCGAACTGGTGCTGGCCGAGGTCTGCAACAACGTGACCGAACATGCCTACCCCGATGCCGTGGGGCCGGTGGACCTGTCGGTCCTGCTGGACCCCGGCGCGGCGCATTGCACGGTGAGCGACCGCGGCGCCGCCCTGCCCGAGGGCACACCGCCGGACAAAGTGCCCGAACCACCCTGGAGCCTGCCGGAAGGGGGGTTCGGCTGGTACATCATCCGCAGCCTGAGCAGTCGGCTGGAGTATCGCAGCGCCGGAGGGCGTAACCGGCTGCGCCTGACCATCCCGCTGGGGCGCAGCGGGCGGGCCTGAAAGCCACCGGACCCGGGGCGCCGTGGGGTCGTCGCAGGGCGGAAGGCACCCGGAGGTCACGGCCTCGCCGCGGTTCTGCCCGAATCCCGCCATGTTTCGTTGCGAGGAACGGAACCGCTCTGTTCCCGGCAGGTGAGGAACAACACGGCGGGACCGCGCGCGGCCTGCCCTGCGCGGGCGACTGCCCCCATGACCTGCTGATCCGGCCTGCGTCTTTCCCTCGGACGCACAGGACCGGCATCAGCCATGGCGGCAGGCGCGCGGCAAGGCAGCGGACAAGGCAGAGGACAAGGCAGAGGACAAGGCAGCGGACAAGGCAGCGGACAAAGGTCGGGTAAAAGTCGGGAATCGGAGGCGGCGTGCAAGGCGCGGCACATAGTGCGCCGTGGATACGGCCGGAAATATCCGCGCCGCTCCGGTGCACGGCGGGGATTCGGCGGCAGTGGGCGGCCCGCAAGCGTACGCCCACCGAACACCCGCGCACCGCAGGCGCGCGCCTGCGGTGCGCGGGTAACGCCGGGAACGTAACAGCCGGATAACGGACCCTCTGGCCGGGTTCCCCGGGCAGGGCGCATCGGCATGCGCTGGCGGCGGCGACCGACTGGACGCTGCGCCGGGGGAAACTTTCAGTTCAGTTCGACCTGAAGCTGATAGAACCCACCGTGGAAATCGCCAAAAATCTCTGAAAGATCAGGATGCTCAACCGGCTCACCGGTTTCATCCGGCACCAGGTTCTGCTCCGAGACATAGGCGATGTAATAGCTCTGGTCGTTCTCGGCCAGCAGGTGATAGAAAGGCTGGTCCTTGGCCGGGCGACTGTCTTCGGGGATCGACTGATACCATTCCTCGGTGTTCGAAAACATCGCATCCACGTCGAACACCACGCCGCGAAACGGATGCTTGCGGTGGCGGACGATCTGTCCAAGGTGATATTTTGCGTGTGTCTTTTGCATCTTTCCCTCGGTGTTTTCCTTAACCGCAGATGAAAGCGTTGTCCATTCCGGCGGGCTTGTTGCCTTCGAAACAGTCTGTGCGCCACCGCCGAACGAAACGTTCGCAATCCGCGCTTTTTCTGCACTGCAGCATTGCAAAACAGCCTTCTTGCGCGTAATCAGAAGGCGCGATGCGCGGAGCGCGCATGCGTCGTTGTCCGGGGTCCGTTGGCCCCGAACCCGGCGCCACCGGCGAATCGGGGCTCCGCCATGCTGGAGAGAGGAGCATCCATGACCAACGTCGTTATCGTTTCCGCCGCCCGGACTGCCGTGGGTTCATTCAACGGGTCTTTTGCCAACACCCCCGCGCACGACCTGGGCGCCGCCGCGCTTGAAGCCGCGGTCATGCGCGCTGGCATCGACAAGGCCGAGGTGTCGGAAACGATCCTCGGGCAGGTGCTGACCGCCGGTCAGGGCCAGAACCCGGCACGGCAGGCGCATGTCAACGCCGGTCTGCCCATCGAATCCGCCGCCTGGTCGATCAACCAGGTCTGCGGCTCGGGGCTGCGGGCGGTAGCGCTGGGCGCCCAGCACATCCAGCTTGGCGATGCCGCCATCGTCGCCGCCGGCGGGCAGGAAAACATGAGCCTGAGCCCGCATGTGGCGCATCTGCGCGCAGGCCACAAGATGGGCGATGTGAAGTTCATCGACTCGATGATCCGCGACGGGCTTTGGGATGCCTTCAACGGCTACCACATGGGCCAGACCGCCGAGAACGTGGCCCAGAAATGGCAGATCGGCCGCGAACAGCAGGACGAATTCGCACTCGCCAGCCAGAACAAGGCCGAGGCCGCGCAGAAGGCCGGCAAGTTCGCCGACGAGATCGTGCCGTTCACCATCAAGACCCGCAAGGGCGAGGTGACGGTGGATCAGGACGAATACATCCGCCACGGCGCCACGATCGAGAACATGCAGAAGCTGCGCCCGGCCTTTGCCAAGGACGGCTCGGTGACCGCCGGAAACGCCAGCGGCCTGAATGACGGCGCCGCCGTGGTGCTGCTGATGAGCGCCGAGGAAGCCGAACGCCGCGGCCTGACCCCGCTGGCGCGCATCGCCAGCTACGCCACCGCCGGGCTGGACCCGTCGATCATGGGCGTGGGGCCGATCCATGCCAGCCGCAAGGCGCTGGAAAAAGCCGGTTGGAAGCCCGAGGACCTGGACCTGGTCGAGGCCAACGAAGCCTTTGCCGCGCAGGCCTGCGCGGTGAACAAGGATATGGGCTGGAACCCGGACCTGGTGAACGTCAACGGCGGCGCCATCGCCATCGGCCACCCCATCGGCGCCAGCGGCTGCCGTATCCTGAACACGCTCCTGTTCGAAATGCAGCGCCGCGAGGCCCGCAAGGGGCTGGCCACGCTCTGCATCGGCGGCGGCATGGGCGTTGCCATGTGCCTGGAGCGCTGAGCCGCGGCAGGGACCGCATGAAGGCGGCGCCGCGCAACAATGTTGCGCAGCGCCGCCTTGTGCTTTAGCACATTTTTCAAGAATTGACTGAAGGAGCGAGAATCATGTCCAGAGTTGCCCTTGTCACCGGCGGATCGCGCGGGATCGGCGCCGCCATTTCCAAGGCGTTGAAGGACGCCGGCTACACCGTCGCCGCAAGCTATGCCGGCAATGACGAAGCCGCGGCAAAATTCACCGAGGAAACCGGCATCAAGACCTACAAGTGGAATGTCGCCGATTACGCGGCCAGCAAGGACGGGATCGCCAGGGTGGAAGCCGACCTTGGCCCCATCGAGATCGTGGTCGCCAACGCCGGGATCACCCGTGACGCCCCCTTCCACCGCATGACCCCGGAACAGTGGCAGGAGGTGATCGACACCAACCTGACCGGCGTGTTCAACACCATCCACCCCGTCTGGCCCGGCATGCGCGAGCGCAAGTTCGGCCGCGTGGTGGTGATTTCCTCGGTCAACGGGCAGAAGGGCCAGTTCGCGCAGGTCAACTATGCCGCGACCAAGGCCGGCGATATCGGCATCGTGCGCAGCCTCGCGCAGGAAGGCGCGCGCGCGGGCATCACCGCCAATGCGGTCTGCCCCGGCTACATCGCCACCGAAATGGTCATGGCCGTGCCCGAGAAGGTGCGCGAATCGATCATCGCGCAGATCCCCGCCGGACGGCTGGGTGAGCCCGAGGAGATCGCGCGCTGCGTCGCCTTCCTGGTGTCGGACGACGCAAGCTTCATCAACGGCTCGACAATCAGCGCCAATGGCGCGCAGTTCTTCGGCTGACCCGCGCGCGCGGCGTCACCGCATACCGGAAAACAACAACGGCCCGCGCGTGCGGGCCGTTTCCGTATTCAAGGATTACGCCGTTTCACCCGGTCGCGCCCCCCGGACCGGGGATCGGTGCAACCCGGAGCGGGCCCGGTCAGTTGGTGGCCAGCCGGTGAATCTCTTCCTTCAGGCGCAGTTTCTGCTTCTTCATCTCGGCAATCCTGTAGGGGTCGGCGCCCGGGGTCCGCTGTGCCTTGTCCACCTGATCCGAAAGGGTTTCATGCTTCCTGCGGAGTTCCTCGACGTGCGCGCTCAGTGACATGTGCGTCCTCCCGTGATGAATACATGACACGAACATTGCACCACAGTTGCCCTGACTTGTCACGCGATTTGCACGGCCCGCCAACCGGCGCGCGCAGGAATCCGCGACCGATCCGAATCGCGCGTTTACCAACAGGCGCCGCGCCTGCCGTTACGGGGTGACTTCTGGCGGAAACCGTTCAGCCGACGCTGCGCCGCCCGCCCCGCGCCCCGGGGATGCGCACGTTGGCCGGCATCGAATCCGGCAGCCTGATGCGGGCCACCTGCTCCGAGATCGGCGGCACCGAGAGCGGATGCGTGGTGTCGGAAAAATCCTCCGGGTCCTGCATCCGGCGCCATTCGCCCTGATGATAGACCTCGAGCGCACTGAACCGGGCCTTGTAATCCATCTTGGCGCTGCCCGGCACCCAATAGCCCAGATAGACGAAGGGCAGCCCCGCCCCGCGCGCCATCTCGATATGGTCCAGGATCATGTAGGTGCCCAGGCTGTCGCCTGCCCGCTCCGGATCGAAGAAGGAATAGACCAGGCTCAGCCCGTCATCCAGCACATCGGTCAGGCAGACCGCCGCAAGCGCCTGCGCGCTGCCCGGGGTGCGCGGGGCGGTGTATTCGATCACCCGCGAGCGCACCGGCGTCTCCTCGATCATGGCGGCAAATTCGAACACGTCCATGTCGGCCATGCCCCCATCGGCGTGGCGGCTGTCCAGGTAGCGGCGGAACAGGTCATATTGCGCTTCGGTCGCCCATGGGCTGGTCGCTTCGCGCTGCAAGTCGCGGTTGCGGCGCAGGATCCGGCGCATGGAACGTGTGGGCCGGAAGTCGGCCACCCGGATGCGCGCCGAGAGGCAGGCCGCGCATTCGGCGCAGGACGGGCGATAGAGCACATTCTGCGACCGCCGGAACCCCTGTTTGGACAGCGTGTCATTCATGGCGCCCGCGTGGTCACCCTGCAGCGCCGTGAACAGCTTGCGCTCCATCCGCCCTTCCAGATAGGGGCAGGGCTGCGGCGCAGTCACATAGAACTGCGGGGCGATCGGCAGGGTGTGGCGCATGGGCGCAAGTCTCTCCGTCAGGTCAGTGCCTTGAGCCTAGCAAGCGCGCAGCCCTTCGCCAAGCATCGATTGCGTGAGCCCGTGGCTGCGCTCAGTCAGCTGCGGGACGGTTGAGCATGGTGGTGCCCAGTGCCAGATCATGCAGCCCCTGCCGGAACGGCGTGATCAGGATCGTCACGATCGAGGCGATCTGCGTGAGCACGAACAGCATGATCCCCGCGTGCAGGAGACTGTAGAGCGCCGCCGTCGCCGGATCGACGCTGCGACCATCAAGGAACCGCAACCGGATGCCGGTGACCATCATGCCCAGCGTCGCGCCGTAGCGCGTCAGCGTGACCGTGCGATAGGCCACGCTGACGGCGATGAACAGCACCGGAAAGATGAAGGCGCCGACAAACAGGGTCATCACCACCGCTACCAGCGTCAGAAGCAGCGTGATGACCGTATCCAGCAGCCACGCCAGCGCGCGCTTGATCGGCACATCGGCATAGAATTCGGGGTAGAGTTGCGGATCGGGCAGGCTCATGCCGTGAACTCCGCGACCTGCGCCCCGGCCAGATCGACCAGCCGCGCAGGGTCGATGGCGAAGATGTGGCGCGGGGTTCCGGCGGCGGCCCAGACCAGCGGGAACGCCAGCAGGCGCGGATCGGCCCAGGTGGGGCCGGGGGTCAGGTGGCCGATGGGGGCCACGCCGCCAATGGCGAAGCCCGTCGCTGCCCGCACCGCCGCCGCATCGGCCCGGCCCAGCGCCTCGCCCGCCAGGGCGGAGGCCCTGTCGGCGCAGACCCGGTTGCCGCCCGCCGTCAGGAACAGGCAGATACGCCCGCTCTCGCTGCCTGCGAAGATGATGGACTTGACGATCTGGTCCAGCGCGCACCCTGCTGCGGCGGCCGCCTGTTCGGCGGTCCGCGTCTCGCCCGGCTCGCGGATGTCGGGCGTGATCCCGGCCGCCTCCAGTGCGGCGCGCACGCGTTTCAGGCTCTTGCTCATGCTCGCTCCTTTTTCGGGTTCCTAGATGACGTTCCCGGAGCGCCGGTGCAAGGGGCTCAGGCCGCCCGCCGCATTTCTGGGCCGAAGCACTGCCGCTCCAGCCCCGGGTAAAGCAGCCCCAGCGTAAGGCCCCGCAGCGCGTTGAACAGCAGCAGCGCCGCCCACAGACCGTGGTTGCCGAACACCGGCACCAGCGCCCAGATCGCCCCCGCGTAGCACAGCGCCGAAAACAGCACCGTGTTGCGCATCTGCCGCGTGCCGGTGGCGCCGATATAGATGCCGTCCAGCATGTAGGCCGCCAGACTGATCACCGCCGCCGCCACCACCCATGGCAGGTAGAGCCGGGCCGCCGCCTGCACGGCAGGATCCTTGGCCATCACGTCGATGGCCCATGGCCCCAGCGCCCAGAACCCCGCTGCCAGCGCAACCGCGGTGCCGAACCCCCAGACGCTGGTCATCACCCCCGCCCGGCGCATGGCCATGATGGAGCGCGCGCCGACCGCCTGCCCCACCAGCGCCTCGGCCGCGAAGGCGAAGCCGTCCAGTCCATAGGCGATGACCGCGAGGAACTGCAGCAACACCTGATTGGCCGCCAGGTCCACATCGCCGAACCCCGCGCCGATGAACAGGAACGTGGTGAATGACGCCTGCAGCACCACCGAGCGCAGCATGATGTCGCCATTGACCTGCATCATGCGCCGGATGCGCGCGCGGTCGAACACCCGCGGCCAGTCGCGCCACTGCCGCCCCGAAAACGCCGCGCGGCACAGCCACAGCCCCAGCGCCAGCCCCGACCATTCGGCGATCAGCGTGGCAATCGCCACCCCCTGCACGCCCCAGCCCAGCCCCAGCACGAACCACAGGTCCAGCGCAATGTTCACCCCGTTGATCCAGAACTGCAGCGCCAGCACCCCGCGCGTGCGTTCGGTGGCGATCAGCCAGCCGGTCAGCGCATAGAGCGAGATCGTCGCCGGGGCGCCCCAGATGCGGATGGCCAGATAGTCACGCGCAAGCGATTCGACCTCGGCGCTGGCGGGGGCGATGGTGAAGGCGGCCCAGACCAGCGGAACCTGCAGCGCAATCATCGCCAGCCCGGCGCCCAGCCCCACCATCATGGACCGCGTCAGGATCGCCCCGGTTTCCGCCGCATCCCCTGCCCCGCGCGCCTGCGCCACCAGCCCCGTGGTGCCCATGCGCAGAAAGCCGAAGATCCAGTAGACGGTGGTCAGCACCACCGCACCCAGCCCCACCGCGCCGATGGGCGCGACCCCCCCGGTGGGCCCCTGGCCAATAACGCCAAATACCACGTCGCCGGTGGGCGCCCCCCCCGCCCCCCCCCCCCCCGCCCCGTGGGGGGGGGCCGCGCCCATCTGGCCCACAACGCCCGTGTCCACCAGTCCCAGGATCGGCACGGTGATATTGGCCAGCACGATCGGCACGGCGATATTCAGGACGCGCCGGTGGGTCAGCGGCGCAGGGGCGGTCCGGCTCACCCCGCGCTCCCTGCTGATTCCGGGGCCTGCGGCATCAGGAAATGCCCCGTCGCCTGCGCAAACAGTCGCGTGCGGTTGTCCTGCCAGGCCTCGACATGCACCGAAGCATACCGCCGCCCGGAGCGGTTGATCCGCGCCCGCGCATAGGCATCGCGCGGCAGGCCGGAGCGCAGGTAATCCACGGTGAAATCGATGGTCTTGGGCAGGCGCGGCAAGTGTTCGGGGTCCAGCGTCAGCGGGTCCAGCCTGCCGCTTTCCATGTCGGCCCAGATCATCGCCCAGCTCAGCTCGATGATCGCCGCAACCTCGAGGAACGAGGCCGTGACCCCGCCGTGGATCGCGGGCAGGACCGGGTTGCCGATCAGCTTGTCGTCGAAGGGCAGGATCGCGGTCAGCTCATCGCCCAGCCGCTCGAACCGCACGCCCAGAAAGCCGATGTAGGGCACGCCGCCCACCAGCGCGGCCAGGGCGGCATCGCGGCGCTGCTTGATCACCTGCACGGGTTCCGGGGCGGGGCGGCGGCTCATGACGGCGCGCTCCCTGTCTTGGCCGCGCGCTCGATGACAAAGGCCCCGGCAGCACTGGCCACGGGGGTTTCGCCTTCGCCATCGGTGGCGGTCGCGCGGACGAAGGCCACGGTGCGGGTGGCGTGGTAGCATTCGGCCTGCGCGGTGATGCGGGCGCCGGGCCGGGCGGCGCGCATGTAGTCGATGCGCAGGTCGATGGTCGCAGTGCCCATGGCGCCCGGAAAGGACAGCACCGCCGCCCCGCAGCAGGTGTCCATCAGCGCCGAGACCGCGCCGCCATGGATCACGCCGGTGGCCGGGTCGCCCACGAAGCGCGCATCCCAGGGCATGGACAGGCGCGCGTGTCCGTCGCCGATATGCTCCAGCTCTATCCCCAGCGCACGGGCAAAGGGCAGGGCCTCGATGAAACGCTGCGGCGCATCGGCGGGGGGCGGGGACATGGCGCGCTCCGGGGTTCGATGTCGGGACCGTCATGTTCTGCGCCCTGCGCGGGCCGGGCGCAACCCCTGCGCCGCCGGTCCGGCACGAATGGAGCGGGCGCACGCGCCAGCCGTTGCCGCACCGCGCGGCGGGCGCTATGGTTTGCAGCGGGAGGACGCGGCAGATGAGTGGTGCAGGCGAGCGGCTGAGCTTCAAGGAGATGTGCGCCCGGTTCGAGGTCACGCCCCGCACCCTGCGCTATTACGAATACATCGAACTGCTGCGCCCGGAAAAGGACGGTCGCAACCGCTTCTATGGCCCGCGCGAGATGGCGCGGATGACCCTGATCCTGCGCGGGCGGCGCTTCGGCTTCAGCCTCGAGGAAATCCGCCAGTGGCTTGAAATCTATCAGACCGAAGGCACCGTGCCGCAACTGCGCACCTGGGTCGAGATGGCCGACCGTCAGGTGGCGGAACTGACGCGCCAGCACGCGGAACTGGCCGTCACCATCGCCGACCTGCGCGCCCTGCGTGACGAGGCGCAGGCCCTGATCGACAGGGCTGCGGCGAAGCCCGACACCGGGACCGGCGGCTGAACCCCGCGTCCCGGGAATGCCCGGCCCCGGGGCGGGGGGCCCCGGGCCCCCCCCCCCCGGGGGGCGGGGGAGGGGGGGGTGGTGGGGCCCCCCGGCCGCCCAATGCGCAACCCCCCCCCCCCGCCACCAAGGCCCACACCCCCC
>JAFIEE010000097.1 GCA_020832705.1 Paracoccaceae bacterium | reverse complement strand
CAAACTGGGGAAAATTCATCCAGCCGTTTTGGGGAGATTACGTCCAGCACTCACAGTTGCGAGGGCGTTGGCAAAGCGCGCGCCGTCCAGATGCACCGCCAGACCGTGTGACCGGGCCACCCCGGTCAACGCCGCCAGCATGTCCGGGTCATAGACGGTTCCGGCCTCGGTCAGGTTGCTCAGGGACAGCGCCGAAGGCTGGACCTGATGCACCGAACGCTCGGCACGGGCCAGCATGTCGTCCAGCGCCTCGGGCGTGATCCGGCCATGCGCTCCCGGCACAAGCACAAGCTTGCCGCCACCGGTATAGAATTCGGGCGCGCCGCACTCGTCGCAGTCCACATGCGCGGCGGCATGGCAGTATACAGAACCCCACGGGGGGCACAGAATCGCCAGCGCCAGCGCATTCGCGGCTGTTCCCGTGCCGACCAGACGCACTTGCGCGCTCGGTGCTTCGAACAGTTCGCGGACCCGGTCCTGGACCAGAGTGCTGAGCGCGTCATTGCCATACCCCATGGCGTAGCCGTCGTTGGCATTTGCCATTGCCTCCAGGACCTGATGCGGCACGCCCGACGTATTGTCCGACGCGAAATCCATGACGACACCTCTTCGTTTCCCAACGGTCTGTATCCAAGTCGGACATTGATGCGACAGGGAACCGGCCTCCCTGCCCCGTCCAACGCCGATCACGCCCTTCTCGCCAAGGTCTGTCGCCGCGGCCTTCGGTCGTCGGTCTTGCCAGGACAGGCCCTCAGCAAACCGCTGTCTTTATGGCGTTCAAGGTGCGGTCGATCTCTTCCTCGGTATTGTAATGGGCGATCCCGATGCGCACGACGCCCTCGTCCTCGTCCAGGCCGAGGTGGCGGGCGGGCTCCAGCGCATAGTTATGCCCGGACCAGACGTTGATCCGTTGCTGCGCGAGTGTCCTGGCGATCTGGTGCGTCGAGACCTGCGCGTGCGTGAAAGAGATTGTCGGGACACGCCAGGAAAACCTGTTCGGATTGCGGATGCCGTGAACGGTGATGCCGGGAAGCTGCTCGAGACCCGCGATCAGTTTTCGGCTCAGGCCCATTTCATGGTCTGCAAAGCGCCCATACCCTTTTGCCAATCGAGCGCGGCGCGCCTCAAGCTGGTCCACGTCATCGCCAAGCGTGGCCAGGTAGTCGATTGTTGCGGTCAACCCGGCCAGAAGCTCGGTCTGCGGCGTTCCCGTCTCGAACCTCACGGGAAGCTCGTCACTGGTGCAGCGGCACTTGTATGGCTCAAGTGCGGACAGCAATTCCTCGCGGCCCCAGACAATACCAAGGTGCGGGCCGAAAAACTTGTATGAGGAACAGGCGTAGAAATCGCATCCCAACGCCTGAACATCAGGCAGCAGATGCGGCACGAACTGCACCCCATCCACATAGACCCAGGCGCCCGCATCCTTGGCCAGTGCCGAAAGGGTTCTGATATCATTGATGGATCCCGTCATGTTGCTGGCATGATTGATCGCCAGCAAGCGGGTGCGTGGCGTCAGCAGAGGAATCAGGTCCTCAGGCTCGATCCGCCAGGTTTCGGTGTTGAAGGGAAGCCATTTCACCACAAGCCCCAGGTCTTCCGCCAGAAGAAGCCACGGCGAGATGTCCCCCTCATGATCCATGCGCGTGACGATGATTTCGTCACCCGGCGACAGCGCGCGCCCGATGGACCGGGACAGATGCATGGTCAGTGTTGTCATGTTCGGGCCGATGATGATCTCGCGCTCCGAGGCCGCGCCCAGGAGATCGGCTGCGGCGCGATGCGCTTCGCTCCAGATTTCATCGGCGCGGCGCGATGCGTCGAAGTAGGCGCCCAGATTGCTGCTTGCCGTCTCCATCGCGTCCGCAACCGCCGAGACGACCATGCGCGGGACCAGTGTTCCGGCCGGATTGTCCAGATAGACGGGCGTTGGCTGCGCTCCGGACAGCGCCGGGAACGCGGATCGGACGCTGGCGATAGGATAGGGATTCATCAAGGCGCCTCTGCTCTTCGGGATGTCTTTCAAATCCCGACAATAGAGCGTTGTGTCCGCCCGCCTGCCATCATCCCAAAGGAGGATGGTGTCCAGCGCTGCAGTGCGAAAAAATGGGACTCGATACGCGGCCATGCGCTGGGCCTCGCCACAATCCATGCGAACAGGAGACGGATCTTGAAGATCGAGGAGTTTGGGGTCGAGACCTGGATGAACGCGTACGAAACGCGATGCACGTTGAACCTTGCCGAAACATGTGTGGAATCGCTCAGCATTGCCGAATTGCTGGCGCTCGCAGGCCGGAATTCGGACGCGCTGTCGGAGCTTCTTCCGATGCAGATGACGTATGGTGCCATCGAGGGTTCGGATCGGCTGCGCGACGCGATATGCGCACTTTACGCACGACAGGGGCACGAAAACGTCGCCGTCACGCACGGGACGATCGGGGCCAACGCACTGGTCTATGCAGCGCTTGTGTCCCCCGGCGACCGTGTGGTTTCCATTCTGCCGACGTATCAGCAGCACTATTCGATACCGCGAAGCTATGGCGCCGACGTGCAGATTGTGCGCTTGCGCGAAGAAGATGGCTTCCAGCCTGATCTTGATGCGCTGGCCAGCGCCGCAACACCTGAAACGCGCCTGATCTCGATGGTGAACCCCAACAATCCGACGGGTGTCCTGATGCCGGCCGAATGCCTGCACCGCATCATCGACATCGCGCGCGCCGCGGATGCCTGGGTATTGTGCGACGAAGTCTATCGCGGCACGGACCAGGATGGCGATGGGGTAACGGCGTCAATTGCCGATCTCTATGAAAAGGGCATATCGACGGCGGGCATGTCCAAGGCGTTTTCACTGGCCGGTTTGCGTCTCGGCTGGGTGGTCGCGCCCCCAGAGATCATTCAAGAAGTCTTGTGCCATCGTGATTACAACACGATCAGTGTTGGCATTTTGGACGATCACTTCGCAACGATTGCCCTTGAAAACGCAGATCGGATCCTGGCCCGGAGTCGCCGCATCACGCGCGAAAACCTGGCGTTGCTCGATGAATGGGTCGCAGGCGAACCGCTTGTCAGCTACGTCAAGCCGACGTCGGGCACCACCGCCCTCCTGAAGTATGCCGTCGATATCCCATCGCGCGACTTCTGTATTTCCCTGCTGGAAGAAACCGGCGTTCTGTTTACCCCAGGAAGTGCGTTCGAGATGGAGGGATACGTCAGGATCGGCTTCGGAAACAACCGGAATGACTTGTCCACCGGGCTGAAGCGGGTTTCGGCGTTTCTGAGATCATTCCAGCCGCAAGGCGCGCATCCCTGATGCCGGACGGCCCGTTGTGAACCTCATGCCCGCATTGTCCGCAACTGTCAAAGGAACCGCCCGATGACCCAATACGCAAAGATTGCCTCCGGTCTGAAACTGCCCACCGGCGCCTTTGTCGATGGCCGTTTCGTGCCCGCCGCCAGCGGCGCCACCTTCGAGACGCGCAACCCCTATACCGGCGCGCTGATCGCCACACTGCCTGCCTGCAGTGCCGTTGATGTGAATGACGCCGTGGCCGCCGCCCGGCGTGCGTTCGAGGCCGGGGTCTGGTCTGGCTTGCACCCAGCCGCGCGCAAGGCGGTGCTGGGCAGGCTGGCCGATCTCCTGATGGCCCACCGCGAAGAACTGGCCGTGATGGAGGCGATGGACTCGGGCAAGCCTGTGTCCGACTGTCTGGAGATTGATCTGCCCGAGACCGCCAACGCCATCCGCTGGCACGGCGAGGCACAGGACAAGCTCTATGACCAGATCGCCCCCACCGCGCCCGATGCACTGGCGCTGGTGGTGCGTGAACCCCTGGGCGTGGTCGGCGCGGTGCTGCCCTGGAACTTTCCGCTGCTGATGATGGCCTGGAAGATCGGTCCGGCGCTGGCCACCGGCAATTCGGTGGTGGTCAAACCCGCCGAGCAGACCAGCCTGACCGCGCTGCGCCTGGCCGAACTGGCGCTCGAGGCTGGGGTGCCGCCGGGTGTGCTGAATGTCGTCACCGGTATGGGCCCGGATGTGGGCGAGCCCTTGGGCCGGCATATGGATGTCGATGCCATCACTTTCACGGGCTCCACCGAGGTAGGGCGCAAGTTCCTGGAATACGCGGCGCAATCGAACCTCAAGGAGGTTTGTCTGGAAATGGGTGGCAAGAGCGCGGCGGTGGTGCTGTCTGATGCCGCGAATATTGCTGATATCGCCGAGACCCAGGCCAACGCGATCTTCTGGAACATGGGCGAGAACTGCACCGCCAACAGCCGCATCATCGCGCACAGGGATGTCCATGACGAGCTGGTGACGGAACTGGCGAAACAGGTGCCCCAGTGGACCCTGGGCGATCCGCTGGACCCGGGCACCCGGCAGGGCCCGCTGGTCAGCACCGAGCATTTCGCCAAGGTCTCGGGGCTTGTGGAAAGCGGCAAGGCACAGGGCGCGCGCGTGGTGGCGGGCGGCGAAGGTGCCGGAGGGCTGATGTTCAAGCCCACGATCTTCGCCGACGTCACCCCGCAGATGGACATCTACCAGCAGGAGATCTTCGGCCCCATCGTCGGCGTCACGCGTGCCGAAAGCGACGAGGAGGCGATCGAACTGGCCAACCAGACACAATACGGCCTGGCAGCCACTCTCTACACCGCCAGCATTGCCAAGGCGCACCGCTACGCGCGGAAGCTGCGCGCCGGGACCGTAGGTGTGAACACCTATTCCGAAGGCGAGATTTCCACCCCCTTCGGCGGGTTCAAGGCCAGCGGTTTCGGTGGGCGCGACAACGGCATCCACGCCCATGAGCAATACACCGAACTCAAGACGATCTGGGTCAACCTGAGCCGCGACTGAAAACCTTTGACAGTGCTGAATGTGGCAAGGGGCATCCGGCATCAGGTGATCGTCACCTTTTCAACGAACTGGATCAGAAGGGTGCAGGACCTTGCAAATCAGCTAGCCACTCGTTTGTCATTGCCGCCTGCGGCAGCGCGGCCAGTTCCTCGGCCACGCGCGCCTGTTCGACCGGGCTGTATTCTACCACCGGCGGGCAGGCACTGGGCAGGGCGTCGGACCCCATCCCCGCGCAGTCGGTCAAGAAGATCGTCGCGGCTGCGAGGGCGGCGTGGGGCAGCGTCCAGCATCTGGCGGTGGATGGCATCGGTCTGCTCCAGCCGGTCGAGCCGTTCGGCGGCGCGACCTGCGCGCTCGGCTGTGCGGCGGAGGTTGAGAATCAGAAGCAGGATGGTGAGCGCGCCAAGGGCGAGAGCCGCCAGCCGTCAAGCCTCGCCGCATAGGGCAACGCCGCAGCGCTTACGTGTGAAGGGTGACTCATGTTCTTGTCTTATGAAAATCCGGCTTCCTGGTGATTGGAAGCCACTGCCCGCCACGCCATTTATGGCGGGCAGTGGCGGTTAACAGCCCCATCCGCATAACTCTCTAATAAAACGGAAAAATCCGGCCGCATCCGGATCGGGAGAACGCTTTCGCGAGGGCAAGTGGCGGAAGGGGTGGGATTCGAACCCACGGATGCTTGCACATCGGCGGTTTTCAAGACCGCTGCAATCGACCACTCTGCCACCCTTCCGGCGCCGGGCTTTGGGTAGCCTTGCACTGCGCGTGTTGCAAGCGGTAACCAGCAGGGCGCGCGTTCAGTCCATTTCGCGCCATGGCCAGGGCTTGGCGTCGGTGGCGACGCTCAGGTAGCGCGCGGCCTTGGCGACCCAGGCGCCGAACATGCAGCCGAAATCGGCCAGCCGCTCGTTCGGTTCGCGGTTGTTGACCAGCAGGATCACGAACTGGATCAAACCGATGGCGAACAGGATCGACTGCGCCACACTGATCATGATCGCGATCAGGATCATGTAGACCAGCCGCAGCGGCAGGTCGTCCTGCACCTCGCGGCGGGGTTGTTCGTCCGGTGTCATCCTGCCTCCCGGGTGGTGCTGAGCGCGGCCAGTCTAGCATGAAACGCGGCGCGGTCAGGCGTCTTTCTTGCGCCCGAACCCGCCTGCGGTCGGGGTCAGGATGGTCACGCATTCGCCGGGTTCAAGCACCGTCTGCGCGCAGGCGGCAAGCTCCTCGGTCCGGCCCGAAAGCCGGTGCACCAGTGTCTGCCCCCGTTCGCCCGGCCCGCCCCCGGCCACGCCCTGCGGCGCGCGGGTCCGGTGCGACGACAGGATCGCGCAATCCATCCGCTCCAGGAAGCGGATACGGCGGCGTGTGCCGTCGCCCGCCCGGAAGGCACCCTGCCCGCCCGAGCCGGGGCGCAGGGCGAAATCCTCCAGCAGCACCGGAAAGCGCAGTTCCAGAACCTCGGGGTCGGTGAGGCGCGAATTGGTCATGTGCACATGCACGCCCGAGGTGCCGTCAAACCCGCGCCCGCTGTTCATGCGCCCTGCCGGCGACCCCGAGCAGATGGTTTCGTAGTATTGGTAGCGATCATTGCCAAATGTCAGATTATTCATGGTTCCCTGGCTGTTTGCCACGGATTCGAGGGCGCCGAATATCGCATTTGTGACATGCTGGCTGGTCTCCACGTTCCCCGCGACCACTGCGCGCGGGTATTCGGGGGCCAGCATTGACCCCTTCGGAACCACGATCCGGATGGGCCGCAGACAGCCTGCGTTCATCGGGATCGGGGCCTCCACCATCACCCGGAAGCAATAGAGCACCGCCGCCCGGGTCACCGGTTCGGGGGCATTGAAATTGTTGTCCTGCGCCTCGGACGTGCCGGTGAAATCCACCGTGGCGGTGCGCGCGTCGCGGTCCACGGTGATGGCCACGCGGATCACCTGCCCGGTGTCGGTGGGGTAGTCATAGGCGCAATCCTCCAGCCGCCCCAGCAGGCGGCGGACCTCTTCGGCGGCGTTGTCCTGGACATGGCCCATATACGCCTGCACCACCTCCAGCCCGAACTCGCCCACAATCCGGCGCAGCTCGGCCGCGCCGCGTTCATTGGCGGCCACCTGCGCCTTCAGGTCGGCGATGTTCTGGTCCGGGTTGCGGCAGGGATACGGGTGGTCCGTAAGCACATGGCGCAAGGCGTCCTCGCGGAAGCGCCCGCCTTCGACCAGCTTGAAATTGTCGATCAGCACGCCCTCTTCATCGACGGTCGTGGCCAGCGGCGTCATCGACCCCGGCGCGGTGCCGCCGACATCGGCATGGTGCCCGCGCGCGGCGACCCAGAACAGCACGCGCGCGCCCGCATCATCGAACACGGGCGAGACCACGGTGATATCGGGCAGATGCGTGCCGCCGTTATAGGGCGCGTTCAGCGCGAACACATCGCCCGGGCGCGGGTCCGGGTTCAGGCGGATGACCGTTTCCACACTGCGGTCCATCGATCCCAGATGCACCGGCATATGCGGGGCATTGGCCACCAGCGCGCCATCGGCATCGAAGACCGCGCAGGAGAAATCCAGCCGTTCCTTGATGTTGACCGAATGCGCGGTGTTCTGCAGCGCCACACCCATCTGTTCGGCGATATTCATGAACAGGTTGTTGAACACCTCCAGCAGGATCGGATCGGCCTGGGTTGTGCCTGCAGCGGCGCGGCGGGACATGGCTTCGGCCCGGGTCATCAGAACGTGGTCGGCGGCGGTGATCTGCGCGCGCCAGCCGGGTTCGACCACAATGGTCTGGTTGGCTTCGATGATCAGCGCGGGACCGGGAATGGTGTGGCCCGCCGTCAGCCCCTCGCGGCGGAAGACGGCGGCATCATGCCACTTCCCGCCGGACCAGAATCGGCGGGTGGTGTCGCTGTGGGCCTGGGCCGCGGCGGCATGGGTGGCCTGACCCGCCCCGGCATCTTCGCGGGTCTCGGCGCCTTCGACCTCGACCGCTTCGACCACCACCGCCGCCTCGGGGCTGGTGAAGCCGAATTGCGCCTTGTGCGCGGTCTCGAACGCCGCGCGGGCGGCGGTCTGGTCGCCGTCATAGGCGACCTGCAGCGCGGTGTCGGTGCCTTCATAGCGCAGGTGCAGCAGGCGGCGGCGGCGCATGTCGCGCACGCCCTGCGCGGCCAGATCGTCCTGCACCTGCGCATCCAGCGCGTCGAGCGCACCGTCGATGGCGGGCGCGTTTTCGGGCGCCAGCCGCTGGACAAGCCCCTGCTGGCGGCTGGCCTCGACCCGCGCCAGGCCAATCCCATAGGCCGACAGAAGCCCCGAAAGCGGGTGGATCAGCACCGATTCCATGCCCAGCGCATCGGCCACCAGACAGGCATGCTGCCCCCCTGCCCCGCCAAAGCTGTTGAGCAGGTAGCGCGTGACATCATAGCCGCGCTGCACGCTGATCTTCTTGATCGCGTTGGCCATGTTTTCCACGGCAATCTGCAGGAAGCCCTCGGCGACCTCTTCCGCCGCCTTGCCTTCGGCCGCGGCAATCTCGGCGAAGCGCGCGGCCACGGTGTCACGGTCCAGCGGCTGGTCCTGACCGGGGCCAAAGATCGCCGGAAACAGATCCGGCTGCAGCTTGCCCAGCATCACATTTGCGTCTGTCACCGTCAGCGGCCCGCCACGGCGATAGGCCGCGGGGCCGGGGTCCGCGCCCGCCGAATCGGGGCCCACCCGGAACCGGCCCGGTTCGGCATGCAGGATCGACCCGCCCCCGGCGGCAACCGTGTGAATGCGCATCATCGGCGCGCGGATGCGCACGCCCGCAACCTCGGTGTCGAAGGCGCGTTCATAGTCGCCCGCGCAATGGGCGACATCGGTGCTGGTCCCGCCCATGTCGAAGCCGATCACCCGGTCGAACCCCGCTTCGCGCGCGGTTTCCACCATGCCGACCACGCCCCCCGCAGGCCCCGAAAGGATGGCGTCCTTGCCCTGAAAGGCCTCGGCCGCCGTCATCCCGCCCGAGGACATCATGAACTGCAGCGTCGGCCCGGCCTCGCCCGCGCCGGTGGCGCCCAGCGCCTCGGCCACGCGGGCCACGTAGCGGCGCAGGATGGGCGAGAGATAGGCATCCA
Organism: Paracoccaceae bacterium; assembly: GCA_020832705.1. Taxonomy (GTDB): domain Bacteria; phylum Pseudomonadota; class Alphaproteobacteria; order Rhodobacterales; family Rhodobacteraceae; genus Rhabdonatronobacter. The sequence goes on along the minus strand of JAFIEE010000097.1, from coordinate 4,296 downwards.
CCACCGTGGTATCGCCGCGCCCCACCAGCTTGATCAGCGGCGAAACCTCGTGGCTGACCGAAACCTGGCCGAAGCCCATGCCGCGCACCATCTTTCCCAAGGTGCGCTCATGCTCCGGGTTCACCCAGGCGTGCATCAGCACGATCGCCACCGCGTCGACCCCGGCATCGCGCAGCGCTTCCAGCTCCGCCCGCAGCCCTTCAGGCTCCAGCGGCGTTTCCACCGCACCATCGGCGCGCAGGCGCTCATCCACCTCGATCACCCGCTCATAGAGCTGTTCGGGCAGGATGATCTCCTTGGCGAAGATATCGGGCCGGGCCTGATAGGCGATGCGCAGCGCATCGCGGAATCCACGCGTGATCAGCAGTGCCGTGCGGTCACCCTTGCGTTCCAGCAGCGCGTTGGTGGCGACCGTGGTGCCCATCTTCACCGTGCCGATGCGCGCGGGATCGATCCGCCCGCCCAGCAGGCGCCGGATCCCTTCGATGGCGGCATCATCATAGGAGCCGGGGTTTTCCGACAGGAGCTTGAGCGGCTGCAGCGCCCCGTCCGGCGCACGGCCCACCACATCGGTAAAGGTGCCGCCCCGGTCAATCCAGAAATCCCAACGTTCGGCCTGTTCCGACATCGTCACTTCCCCTGATTCCCCGGCCGCGCGGCCCTTCACTGATAATTTGTTGACAAATTGCAGGCGAATCGTCAACCTCTGAGGTGACGCCGGGGAAACGGCGCCGAAAAGCCCGCACTGGCCGGGCGAGACAACAGGGAGTTCAGACCCATGACCATCCTTTCACGTTCGCACATGCTGGGCGCCGCGCTGGCACTGGCCGGGGCGCCTGCGCTCGCCCAACAGAGCTGGGACATGCCCACCCCCTATGGCGACGGCATCTTCCACACCCAGAACATCATGCAGTTCGCCGACGATGTGCGCGCGGCCACGGACGGCGCCATCGACATCACCGTGCATTCGGGCAATTCGCTGTTCGGGCACGCCGAAATTCATGACGTGGTGCGTCAGGGCGTGGTGCCGCTGGGCGAAATCCTGCTGTCGCGGCTGGCCAATGACGATCCCATCTTCGGGCTGGATTCGATCCCGTTCCTGGCCGCCAGCTATGAAGAGGCCGAGGCGCTCTGGGAAGCCTCGCGCCCGGCGGTCGAGGAGCGGTTCGAGGCCGAGGGGCTGACGGTGCTGTTTTCGGTCCCCTGGCCGGGCCAGAGCCTCTATCTGCGCCAGCCGGTCACCGACCCCGCCGACATGCAGGGGCTGAGCTTCCGCGCCTATAACGTGGCCACCGAACGGCTGGCCGTGCTTCTGGGCGCCACGCCGACGCAGATCGAGGAAGGCGACATTCCGACCGCGTTTTCCACCGGCCGGGTGGAGGCGATGATCACCTCGCCCTCGACCGGGGCGAATGCGCGGGCCTGGGACTTCACCTCGCATTACATCGACACGCAGGCCTGGCTGCCCAAGAATATCGTCTTTGCCAATGCGTCGGCGCTGGAATCGCTCTCGGACGACCAGCGCGCCGCCGTGATGGACGCCGCCGCCGCCGCCGAACTGCGCGGCTGGGAAATGTCCATGGCCGAAACCGCCGAGAAGATCGCCGCGCTGGAGGCTGGCGGCATGGAGATCATGCAGCCTTCGGACGCGCTGGCCGCGCGGCTGGCCGAGATCGGCGAGACCATGACCGCCGAATGGCTGGACGAGGCCGGTGCCGCCGGGCAGGCGGTGATCGATGCCTATCGCGGCAACTGAGGCGTGATGGACGGGCGGGGAAACCCGCCCGCTTTCGTTTCCGACACATCTGCGGAGGTGGGCCATGCGCAAGGCGCTGGACACGCTGTACGGGGCCGCCATGGTCGGCGCCTGCCTGTCGATGATCGCCATTGCGGCGCTGGTGTTCGTGCAGGTCATGGGGCGGGTGATCGACCGGGTGCTGCTGACCCTCGGGTTCGCACGCTGGGGCCTTTCGGTGCCGTCGCTGGCGGAGATCGGCGGCTTCCTGTTCGTGGCCTCGGCCACGCTGGCGCTGGCCTATACGCTGCGCGCGGCGGGTCATGTGCGGGTGACGCTGGCGCTGCGGCTGGCACCGCCTGCCGTGACGCGGGTGCTGACGGTGCTGGTGCTGGCCGCCGCGCTGGCGCTGGCGGTTTTCGCCACCTGGCATATCGGCCTCAGGGCACTGGATGCCTGGACTTCGGGGCGGGTCAGTTTCGGCCGCGTGCGCATCCCGCTGTGGATCCCGCAGTCGGTGATGACCACCGGCTTTGCGGTGTTCTGCGTGGCGCTGCTGGATGAACTGGTGGCCGCGCTGCGGGGCGATCCCTCGTTCCGCGAAGAGGAAATGCGCCGCGAGACCGAGGGGGCGAAGTGATGGACCTGACACTGCTGTCGATCATCCTTGTCATCACGCTGTTCGGCTTCCTGCTGCTGGGGCTCTGGGTGGGGTTTGCACTGCTGGCGGTGGGACTGGTGGCGATGGAGCTTGCCTCGCCCGCGCCGGCGGGAACAGTGCTGGCGACCCGGGTCTGGGGCTCGCTCAACGTCTGGGACCTGACGGCGCTGCCGATGTTCATCTGGATGGGGGAAATCCTGTTCCGATCACGGCTCTCGGCGGACATGTTCGCGGGGCTGGCGCCGTTCACCCGGCGCCTGCCGGGGGGATTGCTGCACGTCAACATCATGGGCTGCGCGCTGTTTGCCGCCGTCTCGGGGTCTTCGGCGGCGACCACGGCCACGGTGGGGCGCATGTCGCTGCCCGAACTCAAGGCCCGCGGCTATGACCCGCGGATCGCCATCGGCACGCTGGCAGGCGCGGGCACCTTCGGCTTCCTGATCCCGCCCTCGATCATCCTGATCGTCTATGGCGCGGCGGCTGACGAAAGCATCGCGCGGCTGTTTCTGGCAGGCGTGCTGCCGGGGCTGATGCTGGCCGCGATGTTTGCGGGCTATGTGATGATCTGGTCGGTGATCAACCGCGCGTCGATGCCGCCCCCGCCCGAGAAACCGGCCCTGCGCGCGCGGCTTCGGGCGCTGGGGTTGCTGATGCCCACGGTGCTGCTGATCGTCGCGGTGATCGGGTCGATCTATGGCGGGCTGGCCTCCCCGACCGAGGCGGCGGTGGTCGGCGTGGCCGGCGCGCTCATGATTTCAGGGCTGACCGGCGGGCTGGACCGGGCAAGCTTCATCGCCAGCCTGCGCGGCGCCGCCATCACCACCTGCATGATCGCCTTCATCCTGGCCGGGGCATCCTTCCTGACGGTGGCCATGGGCTTCACCGGCATCCCGCGCCTGCTGGCGGCCTGGATCGGCGAGCAGGGCTATTCGCAATTCGCGCTGCTTTCGGCGCTGCTGGTGTTCTTCATCGTGCTCGGGTTCTTTCTGGACGGCATTTCCATCGTGGTGCTGACCACCAGCGTGATCCTGCCCATGGTGATCGCCGCCGGGATTGATCCGATCTGGTTCGGCATCTTCCTGGTGCTGGTGGTGGAGATGAGCCAGATCACGCCGCCGGTGGGGTTCAACCTCTTCGTGCTGCAATCCATCACCGGGCGCGGTATCTTCCAGATCGCGCGCTACGCGCTGCCCTTCTTCCTGATCCTTGTCCTTGCCACCGCCATTCTGGCCCTGTTTCCGGAGATCGCACTATGGCTGCCCGGCACGATGATGAGCCGCTGACCCCTGCCCCCGACGCGGCGCCGGATGCGGACCCCGCGCGCCCGGCCATTCCCGATATCGGGCCGGTGGTCAGTTCGGCGCATCTGGCCAATTCCTCGCTGCCGGCGCTGTCGGAAGTGGAGTTCGCGCTGACCATGGCAAACCACGCCTTCCAGCGCTGGATGGTGCGTTGCATGGTGGCGGCGGGCGGCCCGGCCCTGTCGCCCCTGGAGGTGCTGATCGTGCATCTGGTCCATCACCGCGAACGCCCCAAGACCCTTGCCGATATCTGCCTGGTGCTCAACATCGAGGACACGCATCTGGCGACCTATGCGATCCGCAAGCTGGCCGGGCACGGGCTGGTCGCCGAAGGGCGCAAGGGCAAGGAAAAGACCGTGCGGATCACCGACGCCGGCGCCGCCCTGTGTCGCCGCTACGGCGAGGTGCGCGAAGCGCTGGTGGTGCGCGCGGCGCGGCAACTGGGCCATGACCCGGCCGATATCAGCCGCGTGGCGGCACTGTTGCGGACACTCTCGGGTGCCTATGACCAGGCAGCCCGCGCGGCGGCGGCGCTGTGAGGGGCCCTGCCTTCCGGGCGCGGGCGCCCCTGGCTGGCGGCGCAAGGGGGGCTGTCTGCC
>JAFIEE010000096.1 GCA_020832705.1 Paracoccaceae bacterium | reverse complement strand
GGGGGGGGGGGGGGGGGGGGGGCGGCCCCCCCGACCCCCTGAGGGGGCGCTTTCTCAGTCCTCGAATTCCAGCAGCAGGTCCTTGGCGTCGATCTGCGCGCCGGGCTGGACATGCACCGCCTTCACCGTGCCGTCGCGCTCGGCATGCAGGCCGGTTTCCATCTTCATCGCCTCGATGGTCAGCAGCAGATCGCCCGCCTTGACCTTCTGCCCCGCGCCCACGGCCACTGCCGCCACAGCGCCGGGCATGGGCGCGCCCAGATGCGCCGGGTTCCCGGCATCGGCCTTGGCGCGCTGCGCGGTTCTGGCCTTGACCGTGCGGTTGGGCACCCGCACCGTGCGCGGCTGGCCGTTGAGTTCGAAGAACACCCGCACATCGCCGTCATCCTGCGTTTCGCCCAGGGTGATCAGCCGGATTTCCAGCGTCTTGCCCGGGTCGATCTCGGCCGAGATCTCCTCGCCCGGTTCCATCCCGTAGAAAAAGGTGCGCGTCGGCAGGGTGCGCACGGGGCCATACATCCGGTGGCGGCCCATGTAGTCCAGAAACACCTTCGGATACATCAGATAGCCGGACAGATCCTCGTCATCGACGGTGAAACCCTCAAGCTCTTTCGACAGCGCCGCGCGGGTCTCTTCCAGATCCACCGGGTCCACATGCAGGCCGGGCCGGTCGGTGATCGCCTCGCGGCCCTTCAGGATACGCTTCTGGATCGCTTCCGGCCAGCCACCGGGGGGCTGGCCAAGTTGCCCGCTCATCAGTTCCAGCACCGAGTCGGGGAAGCTCATGTCCTTGTCGGGGTTTTCCACGTCTTCGCGGGTCAGCCCCTGGCTGACCATCATCAGCGCCATGTCGCCGATGACCTTGGAGCTTGGCGTGACCTTGGTGATATCGCCGAACATCATGTTCACATCGCGATACGTCCGCGCGACCTCGTGCCAGCGATCCTCCAGCCCCAGGCTGCGGGCCTGCGCCTTGAGGTTGGTGAACTGCCCGCCGGGCATTTCGTGCAGATAGACCTCGGAGCTGGGCGCCTGCTGGCCGGTTTCGAACGCCGCGTAATGCGCGCGCACCTCCTCCCAGTAATCCGAAATCGCGCGGATGGCCTCGATGCTCAGGCCGGTGTCGCGGTCGGTGCGGCGCAGCGCCTCGACGATCGATCCCAGCGTCGGCTGGCTGGTGTTGCCCGAAAACGCATCCATTGCGCAATCGACGGCGTCCACGCCCGCTTCGGCGGCGGCCAGGATCGAGGCGCCGCCCAGGCCGCTGGTGTCATGGGTGTGGAAATGGACCGGCAGGCCGACCTCCTCTTTCAGTGCCTTGACCAGCACCCGCGCGGCGGCGGGTTTCAACAGCCCCGCCATGTCCTTGAGCCCCAGCACATGGGCGCCCGCGTCGCGCAGTTCCCTGCCCATGGCCACGTAGTATTTCAGGTCATACTTGGACCGCTCCGGGTCCATCACATCGCCGGTGTAGCAGATGCTGCCCTCCAGCAGCTTGCCGGTGTCCAGCACCGCATCCATCGCCAGCCGCATGTTTTCGACCCAGTTAAGGCTGTCGAACACGCGGAACACATCGACCCCGGTTTCGGCGGCCTGCTTGACGAAGGCCTGCACCACGTTGTCGGGGTAATTGGTGTAGCCCACGCCATTGGCGCCGCGCAGCAGCATCTGGGTCATGACATTGGGCAGGCGGGCGCGGATGTCGCGCAGGCGCTGCCACGGGCATTCCTGCAGGAAGCGGTAGGCCACGTCAAAGGTCGCGCCGCCCCAGCATTCGACGCTGAACAGCCCGGGCAGGTTCGCGGCATAGGCCGGCGTCACGCGGATCATGTCGATGGAGCGCATCCGCGTGGCCAGCAGCGATTGCGGCGCGTCGCGCATGGTGGTGTCGGTGATCAGCAGGCGGTCCTGCGCCAGCATCCAGTCGGCCACGGCTTTCGGGCCTTCGCGCTCCAGCAGGGTGCGGGTGCCCTCGGCCGGGGTGCCAAGAGCGGCGGGGGGCTGGGGCAGTTTCAGGTCCGGGCGCGGAGTCGGGCGGCCCGCGGTCTCGGGGTGCCCGTTCACGGTGATATCTGCGATATAGGTCAGGATCTTGGTCGCCCGGTCGCGCCGCTTGCGGAAGTTGAACAGCTCGGGCGTGCTGTCGATGAAGCGCGTGGTGTAGCTGTAGTCCAGGAAACTGGGGTGCTTCAGCAGGTTGATGACGAAATCGATATTGGTGCTCACGCCGCGGATGCGGAATTCACGCAGGGCCCGGTCCATGCGGGTGATCGATTCCTCGGGCGTCGGCGCCCAGGCGGTGACCTTGACCAGCAGCGAATCGTAATAGCGGGTGATGACGCCGCCGGCATAGGCGGTGCCCCCGTCCAGCCGGATGCCCATGCCCGTGGCCGAGCGATAGGCGGTCAGGCGGCCGTAATCGGGGATGAAATTGTTGCGCGGGTCCTCGGTCGTCACCCGGCACTGCGTGGCGTGGCCCGAAAGCGTGATATCACCCTGGCTGGCCGCGCCGGTGGCTTGCGCCAGGGTGGCGCCTTCGGCGATGCGGATCTGCGCCTTGACGATATCAATGCCGGTGACTTCTTCGGTCACCGTGTGCTCGACCTGGATGCGGGGGTTGACCTCGATGAAGAAGAACGCGTCCGAGTCCATATCCATCAGGAATTCGACCGTGCCCGCGTTCTGATAGCCCACCGCGCGCCCGATCTTGAGCGCCAGATCGCAGACCTCGGCGCGCTGGGCGTCGGTCAGATAGGGGGCGGGGGCGCGTTCGACGACCTTCTGGTTGCGGCGCTGAACGGTGCAGTCGCGCTCGAACAGGTGATAGAGGTTCCCGTGCGTGTCGCCCAGCAACTGCACCTCGACATGGCGGGCGCGCAGGATCATCTTTTCCAGATACCCCTCGCCATTGCCGAATGCCGCTTCGGCCTCGCGCCGACCTTCGCGGACCTTGGCTTCCAGTTCCCCGGCGTTCTGGATGGGGCGCATGCCGCGCCCGCCGCCCCCGTGACTGGCCTTGAGCATGAGCGGAAAGCCAATCTCGGCGGCCTCGGCGCGGATGGCGTCCATGTCCTCGCCCAGAACCTCGGTCGCGGGGATCACCGGCACGCCCGCCTCGATCGCCACGCGCCGGGCGCTGGCCTTGTCACCAAGCGCGCGCATGGTGTCGGCGCGCGGCCCGATGAAGGCAATACCGGCGGCGTCGCAGGCATCCACCAGCGCGGGGTTTTCGCTCAGCAGCCCATAGCCCGGATGGATTGCATCGGCGCCGCAGTCCCTGGCCACGCGGATGATTTCCTCGATCGACAGATAGGCCTGCACCGGCCCCAACCCGGCGCCGATCCGATACGCTTCATCGGCCTTGAACCGGTGCAGGCCCAGCTTGTCCTCTTCGGCATAGACGGCGACGGTGCGCTTGCCCAACTCGTTGGCGGCGCGCAGCACGCGGATGGCGATCTCGCCGCGGTTGGCGACCAGGATCTTGTTGAAAGTGGCCATGGGTGGTCCTTTCACAGGGTTGAGGCGGATATTGGCCAGTTTGTTAGACCACTTTCCGCGCTGCAGCAAAGGCTTTGTAAGGTTCTGTTACAATTCGCGCAGCAAGCGCGCGACTGCAAGCGCGGGGCGCGCAATCCCCATCTGCACCATGTTGGCGATCATGTCCTCGCGCAGGATATGCAGCAGATGCGCCGGGCCACCCGCGCCCAGCGCCCCCAGCGCATAGTGCCAGGCGCGGCCGAGCATGACGAAATCCGCCCCCAGCGCCAGCCCGCGCAGCACGTCCAGCCCCGTTTCCACGCCGCTATCGAAGATCACCGGAAAATCCGGGCCAAGGGCGGCGCGCACGCCGGGCAGCGCGTCCAGCGCGGCAGGGGCGGCATCGAACTGGCGGCCGGTGTGGTTGGACACCCATATGGCATCCACCCCCGCATCGCGCAGGCGCGCGGCGTCATCGCCTTCCAGCACCCCCTTGACGATCAGCGGGCCGTCCCATTCGCGGCGCAGGGCGTGCAGATAGTCCCAGTCCGGCGCCGCGCGCAGCAGATAGCCTGCGTGCGCGGTCGACGGCGCGTTGCCGTCCAGTTTCAGATAGCCTTCCATCAGCCGCAGCCGGGGCGTGCCGTTGCGGAGCGTGCGCAGCGCCCATTCCGGGCGCTGCGCGGTCTGCCACAGCATCCGCAGCGTGGTCTTTGGCGGGATGGCCAGGTCCGCGCGGCGCTGGCGTTCACGGCGCGAGGGGCCGGGGACATCCACGGTCAACACCAGCGTGCCGAACCCCGCCTTGCGCGCCCGCGCCAGCAGGTCGCGGCGGATATCCGGGTCGCGCGGGGGGTAAAGCTGGAACCAGCCCATGTCACCGGCCAAGGGGCCGATCTCCTCGGGGAGGCGGGTGGCGACGGTGCTCAGGCCATAGGGCAGGCGGGCGGCTTGCGCGAAGGTCGCCAGCAGCTGTTCCGCGCCCGGCCAGATCATCCCGGACATGCCCAGCGGCGCAATCCCGAAGGGCACGGCGTAATCCACCCCCAGGAACCGGGTGGTCAGGTCGGGCGTCACCTCGCCGCCCAGGATGGCGGGGCGAAAACGCACCCTATCCAGCGCGGCCCGGTTCGCGGCCTTGACCGTCTCGCGCCCGGTGGCGCTGTCCAGGTATTCCCAGACGAAATGCGGCACCCGGCGGCGGCACCGCGCCATCAGGTCGGAAAGTTCGGGATACCGCAGGTCCGTGTCCATGGCGCGACTATAGCCTGCGCGCAGGGCGCCACAAGCGCCGCCCTGCGGGCGCGCCGATTGACAGGTGGCACCGCCTGCCGCATCGTTTCCGCCCATGGACCTGCTGACCGTCGCCTATTACGCGCTGATCTGCTGCGCCCTTGCCGGGCTGGCGCCGCGGATATCCGGCCGCGTGCGCCGCTATGTGGCGGGAGCGATGGTTGGCGCCCTCTCGGCGCTGCTGTTGCCGAGCGTCCGGGCGTTCATCGGCGCCTGAGCAGCCTTCACAGCATCAGCACCGCCCCGGCCAGGACCAGCACCACCAGCCCCAGCGCAGGCCGCCAGGGCGTGCGCACCCCGGTCTCGCGCTCCACTGCAAGGGTGGCCAGCGCCGACACACCGCCGGCGGCCAGTGCCATGATCGCCAGTGCGCCAAGCGTCACCGGGTCACCCACGCCGCGCCAGACACCGAAGGACAGCGCCGCGATCCCCGTTGCCACAGCCACCAGCATTCCCGCCAGCGCCAGATAGACCGCGCGCAGCACCCGCAGCACCGGCGCAGGCGCGGTCACCCCGCCCCGGTCGAAGATCGCCGCGTGATAGTCCGCCGGGACCGGGCCGAAGGCGTATTTCGCCGCCAGCCCCAGCACGCCCAGTGCCGCCAGCAGATGCAGCGCAAACCCGAGTATTGCCATCTCCCTGCCCCCCAGTGCGCCCAGTGGCACAGCCTACCACGTCTGCGCGGGTGCCTTGCGGAATTCTTGTGCGCAGAGCATGAACAATCAATGAACACAGCTTTTCTTTGCGCCCTGCCGCCGTTAAGGTGCCGCGCATGAGCAGTTTCGACGAGTCAGACGCCTTCGAGGCCGCCTCGCTCTCCGCGCGTGCGATGGCCGCGCGGCCTGCGCCCTATCTGGACGGGCTGAACCCCGCGCAGCGGCAGGCGGTGGAAACGCTGGACGGGCCGGTGCTGATGCTGGCGGGCGCGGGCACCGGCAAGACAAGGGCGCTGACCGCGCGGATTGCGCACCTGCTGAACACCGCGCGCGCGCGCCCGAACGAAATCCTTGCCGTGACCTTCACCAACAAGGCCGCGCGCGAGATGAAGTCCCGTGTCGGCCAGTATCTGGGCGAAGCGGTCGAGGGCATGCCCTGGATGGGCACTTTCCACGCCATCGGCGTCAAGCTCCTGCGCCGTCATGCCGAACTGGTGGGGCTGCAACAAAGCTTCACCATTCTGGACACCGATGACCAGATCCGGCTGATGAAGCAGTTGATCGCGGCCGAGAACATCGACGAAAAGCGCTGGCCCGCGCGGCTTCTGGCCGGGATCATCGACAACTGGAAGAACCGCGCCTGGCGCCCTGACAGCGTGCCCGCATCCGAAGCTGACGCATTCAACGCACGCGGGGTCGAGCTTTACACGGCCTATCAGGACCGGCTGAAGACCCTCAACGCCTGCGATTTCGGCGACCTGCTGTTGCATTGCGTCACCATCTTCCAGAACCACCCCGACGTGCTGGACCGCTACCAGCGCTGGTTCCGCTACATTCTGGTGGACGAGTATCAGGACACGAATGTCGCGCAATACATGTGGCTGCGCCTGCTGGCGCAGCGGCACAGCAACATCTGCTGCGTGGGCGATGATGACCAGTCGATCTATGGCTGGCGCGGGGCCGAAGTGGGCAACATCCTGCGGTTCGAGCGTGATTTTCCCGGCGCAACCGTGATCCGGCTGGAACAGAACTATCGCTCCACCCCGCATATCCTGGCCGCCGCGAGCGCGGTGATTGCCGCCAACCGCGACCGGCTGGGCAAGGAGTTGTGGACCGAAGTCCAGGACGGCGAGAAACTGCGCCTGATCGGCCATTGGGACGGCGAGGAAGAAGCCCGCTGGGTCGGCGAGGAGGTCGAGGCCCTGCAATCGGGCAGCCGCGGGCTGGACCCGGTGGGGCTGGACCAGATCGCCATCCTGGTGCGCGCGGGCCACCAGATGCGCGCCTTCGAGGACCGGTTCCTGACCATCGGCCTGCCCTATCGGGTCATCGGCGGCCCGCGCTTCTACGAACGGATGGAGATCCGCGACGCCATGGCCTATTTCCGCCTGGCCGTCAGCCCGACCGACGATCTGGCTTTTGAGCGGGTCGTCAACACGCCCCGGCGGGGCCTGGGCGACAAGGCGCAGCAGACCATCCAGCGCGCCGCGCGCGACGCAGGCGTGCCGCTCGTCGAAGGGGCGCGGCGCGCGGTGGAAGCGGGGGCGGTCAAGGGCAAGGGTGCGAAGGAACTGGCGCGCCTGGTGGACAGCATCGACCGCTGGCACGGATGGGCCAGCGGCCCGCAGGCCCCGCGCGAAAGCGACCTGATCGAAGCGATCGCGCCCGCGCCGGGCATGAACCACATCGAACTGGCCGAGCGCATCCTGGACGACTCCGGCTATACCGCCATGTGGCAGGCCGACAAGACGCCCGAGGCGCCGGGGCGGCTGGAAAACCTCAAGGAACTGGTCAAGGCGCTGGAGGAATTCGACAACCTGCAGGGGTTTCTGGAACACGTCGCCCTGATCATGGACAACGAATCCGACGAAGAGACCGAGAAGGTCACGCTGATGACGCTGCACGGCGCCAAGGGGTTGGAATTTCCGGTGGTGTTCCTGCCGGGGTGGGAGGACGGGCTGTTCCCCTCGCAGCGCTCCATGGACGAAAGCGGGGTCAAGGGGTTGGAGGAGGAGCGCCGCCTGGCCTATGTCGGCATCACCCGGGCCGAAACGCTCTGCACCATAAGCTTTGCCGCCAACCGCCGCGTCTATGGTCAGTGGCAGTCGCAACTGCCGTCGCGCTTTGTCGATGAACTGCCCGCCGCGCATGTGGAGGTGCTGACCGCGCCGGGGCTTTATGGCGGGGGGCTGGGCGCAGCGGCGGCGCCGGGCGGCGGCGATCTGGCGGCGGCGGCCAGCGGGCTGGAAGGGCGCGCCATGCGCGCCGATGTCTATGCCTCGCCCGGGTGGCGGCGGATGCAGGCGCGCAGCGCCCGGCCCGTCTCCACCGCGCGCGAGGCCGCGCACCTGGTCATCAATGCCACCGCCCTGCCCGGCTTTGATCCTGGTGACCGCGTGTTCCATCAGAAATTCGGCTACGGCCGGGTCGAAGAGGTCGAGGGCGACAAGGTCTTTGTCCGGTTCGAAAAATCCGGCCCGCGCCACATCGTCGCCCGGTTCCTCGTGCCCGCCGACAGCGCCGACGACGTGCCGTTCTGAACCTGCCCCCTGCGGGCGCGATAGACCGCCCCGCCAGCGCCCCCTGGGCAGGCGCGGCATGGCAACGGCGCTGTCAGCCTTGTGCGATGCGCAGGGTTTCGGCGTCCGGCAGAAGATGGCGACGACACCGCGCAGCCGGGCGGCACAAGCGCAAGCGGGGCAAGGGGCTGGACAAATCGGAAAACCCGGTGCCCGGAGCGCTTCCGGGGCGCGGCAGACCAGACGCCGCATCGGCCGCAACCAGTGAGCGCCCGAAGCCAGACCGCGCCCTCGCCCGCGGGCGCCGCCCCTACCCGATTCGCGGCGGATGGCCGGCCCGCGCCTCTCTTGCGCAAAAGAGATCATGAAGCGCGAAATGGGTTTGGCCGGAGGGGTGGAATCAGCCCCGCCAGCCCCTTACGGTCGCGCGACCGGCTGCAGGTGCTCGCCGCCAGCGCTGGCGAACGTGCTGCGCACAACCAGACAAACCATGGAGTTCATGATGGAAATCGATCCTGTCGAGATGATGGCCCTGTGCATCGCACTGCTTGAGCATGTCGCAGCCTTGGGCACGGCCCTGCCGGGGGTGGATGACGGCATGGCGGCGGCCGCGCTGCCGGATATGACGGCGGCCATGGAGATGTCGCTGCCGGACGCGGAGGCGGCCGCGGCAAGGATCGATGCGCTCCGTCCCATGGTCAGCGAAATGACCGCCGATGACCTGCAGGAGGGCGCTGCCTTCTGCCTTGAAATGGCGGAAGACCTCTGACCCCGGCGCGGCGATCCCCTGCCGGTGGCTATGCATTCCAGAGCACTTTGCCCAGATCGGTCAGGTCATAGCCGCCCAGGTGCTCGGCGCGGCGGGCGAAGCTGTCGGTGCGGGCGAAGGCCAGAAGGGTCTGGATCGGGGGCTCGAAGTAATCGCGGCGGGTCATGGCCAGATCGAAGCTCTCGTTGGTGACGAGGGGGAGAAAGCCCAGATGTCCGGCGGCGGCCTGCAGGCCGAGGCCGAGGTCCGCCTCGCCGGTTTCGATCAGGGTGGCCAGATCGGCATGGGTTTCAGCCGGGCGCTCCAGGCTTTCAAGATCGTCCTGTGTCAATCCCGCGCGCGTCAGCAGCACTTCGAGCAGCCGACTGGAGCCCGCGCCGCCCGCGCGCGTGGCAAAGCGCAGGCCGCGCGCGCAGGCGTCCTTCAGCCCTGTGATCCCCAGCGGGTTGCCGGGGGCGGTGATCAGCCCCTGCGTCCGCCGCGCCCAGTGAATCAGGACATGGCGGCTGCCGGGCAGGTGCGCGCGGGCGGCGGCGCGGTTCCACTCGCCGCTTTCGGGGTCCAGCAGGTGCAGCCCGGCCAGCACCGCACGCCCGGCGGCCAGATCCTCCAGCCCCTGGCTGGATCCGCGCGCCAGCACCGCCAACCCGCTGCCCGACTGGCGCAGCGCCCATTCCAGCAGCGGATCGTTCGACCCGGCATAGATCGGCGGGGCGGGGGCGATGCCGGTTCCGGGCAGTTCGGTCTGCGCCTCCAGCCAGGCATCAACCAGGCGGCGCGGAAACAGCAGCTTCCCGGTGGCGCGGCTGAAGGGGATCGTCTGGCGCGCGACCATCTCGTAGATCGTGCGCTCCTTGACGCGCAGGTAGTCGGCGACCTCTGCGGTGGTCAGCATCGGCGACTGAGGGGTTGGCGCGCCGGTGGAACTGGCCGTGCGCGGGGGCGTCTTGGCAAGCGCATCCTGCATTACAATGCAATCCCCTGCATTATTTACATGTTTGAAACCTACTTTGTTTTCTGCTCTTTTTCCACTGCTTTATGGAAGGATTCTCCGTGGACGGGCCGTTCGCAACCGCCTTCAGCCTGATCGCCAGTGGCGATCCCGCCCTGATGCAGATCATCGGGCTGTCCTTGCGGGTCACGCTGAGCGCTGTCGTGATCGCCTGCGCGGTCGGTCTGCCGCTGGGCGCGGCGCTGGCGCTGGCGCGGTTTCCGGGCCGCGGGGCGGTGATCGTGGTGTTCAACGCGCTGATGGGTCTGCCGCCTGTAGTGGCGGGGCTGATCGTCTATCTGATGCTGTCGCGTTCGGGGCCGCTGGGGTCGCTGGCACTGCTGTTCACGCCCACGGCGATGGTGATTGCGCAGACGCTGCTGATCCTGCCCATCGTGGTATCGCTGACCCGCTCCGTGGTCGAGGATCTCTGGGCCGAATACCGCGAACAGCTTCTGAGCCTTGGCGCGGGCCGCCTGCGCGCGGTGCCGACGCTCTTGTGGGACGGGCGGGTGTCGCTGCTGACCGGGGTGCTGGCAGGCTTCGGGCGGGCCAGCGCCGAGGTCGGCGCCGTGCTGATCGTGGGCGGCAATATCGCCGGGCATACCCGCACCATGACCACGGCGATCACGCTGGAAACCGCGCGCGGCAATCTGGGCCTTGCGGTCGCGCTGGGGATCATCCTCATGGCGCTGACGCTGACGCTGAACGCCGCGGCCTGGGGGGCGGGGCAATGGGCGCGGGGGCGGCTGGGATGAAGGCCGCGCGCGATCTCTCCGCCTCGGTCCTGCCGCTCTCGCTTGAAGGGGTGGGCTATGCGGTCGGCGGCAAGCCGCTTCTTTCCGACATCACCCTGCGGATCGAAGCCGGGCAACGGCTGGTCGTCATGGGCGCGAATGGCGCGGGCAAGAGCCTGTTCCTGCGGCTCTGCCACGGGCTGATCGACCCAACCACCGGCCGCCGCCGCTGGGCCAGCGGCGAAGCGCGGGCCGAAGCGCAGGCCATGGTCTTCCAGCGCCCCGTCCTGCTGCGCCGGTCGGTCGCCGCGAACATCGACTATCCGCTGACACTCAAGGGCCTGCCCCGCACCGCGCGCCACGAGACCGTGGCCCATACGCTCGACCGTTTCGGCCTGAACGCGCTGGCCGGGCGCCCTGCGCGCCTGCTTTCGGGCGGCGAGCAGCAGCGCCTTGCGCTGGCCCGCGCCTGGGCGATGCGCCCGCAAGTGCTGTTTCTGGATGAACCCTCCTCGGCGCTCGACCCTTCGGCCACAAGGATCATCGAGGAGATGGTTGCCCAATTCTCGGACGAAGGCATCACCATCGTCATGACCACCCATGATCTGGGGCAGGCCCGGCGTCTGGGCGAGCAGGTGGCCTTTCTGCATCGCGGCCGGCTGATCGAGCACCGATCCGCCGCCGAATTCTTCGCCGGGCCCCAAACCCCCGAGGCCCGCGCCTTCCTTGCGGGCGACCTGATCTGGTAACCAAAGGGAGGGACCGATGATCCATACCCGTCGCTTCATCCTGTCCGCCGCCTCGGGGCTGGCGCTGATTGCCACCCTGCCGGCAGCCGCGCAGGAATTCATCACCGTGGCCTCCACCACCTCGACCGAGAATTCGGGCCTGTTCGGACATATCCTGCCGCTGTTTCAGGAGGAAACGGGGATCGCGGTGCGCGTGGTGTCCCAAGGCACTGGCCAGGCGCTGGAAACCGGGCGGCGCGGCGATGCCGATGTGGTCTTCGTTCATGCCCGCGCGCAGGAAGAGGCCTTCGTGGCCGATGGCTACGGCGTGCAGCGCGTCGACGTGATGTATAACGACTTCGTCCTCGTCGGCCCGGGTGATGATCCGGCCGGGCTGCGCGATGCCGCCGATGCGCGCGCCGCCATGGCCGCCATTGCCGGGGCCGGGGCCGCCTTTGCCTCGCGCGGGGATGACAGCGGCACGCATGTCGCCGAGATGGCGCTGTGGGCCGCCGCCGGGTTGGCGCCTGCGGGCGGCTGGTATCTCGCCACCGGCTCCGGCATGGGGGCCACCCTCAACACCGCCGCCCAGGTGCCCGCCTATGCGCTCACCGACCGTGGCACATGGCTCAGCTTCGAAAACCGCGGCGATCTGGAACTCGTCTTCGAAGGTGATCCGATGCTCTTCAACCCTTATGGCATCATCCTCGTGAACCCCGAACGCCACCCCCATGTGAAGGCCGCGCCGGGGCAGGCCTTCATCGACTGGATCATCTCGGACGCGGGCCAGGCCGCCATCGCCAGCTTCACCGTGGGCGGCGAACAACTCTTCTTCCCAGGCGCCGACTGACGCGCCGGGCCGCCAGACGCAAGGCCATGGGCGGGACGGGGCATCACGGGCGCCCGGCCTTCGGTGAACCCGGCAAACCCGCGCAAACCGCCGCACCACCGACCGGAGCCGCCCGCGCAATCGTCGGAATGTCCGGCGATCCCTCTGCGGACTCCATATCGCGCAAAGCGTCGGCAACATTTCCCGAATGCGATTCCCCGGTGTTGTCAGCTTCGAATTACACCGCTAATCAGGGCGGCATGAGCACTGACAGCCCCACCCCCGACCAGCCCCTGAAGATCGGCACGCGCGGCTCGCCGCTGGCGCTGGCGCAGGCCCATGAAACCCGCGCACGGCTGATGGCGGCCCATGGCCTGCCCGAAGCGGCGATCGAGATCGTGGTGATCAAGACCACGGGCGACGACCGCTTCCTGATCGAGGCCGACAAGCCGCTCAAGGATCTGGGCGGCAAGGGGCTGTTCACCCGCGAGATCGAGGCCGCGCTGCTGGACGGCGGGATCGACATTGCGGTGCATTCCATGAAAGACATGCCCGTGGCCCAGCCCGAGGGGCTGGTGCTGGACTGCTACCTGCCGCGCGAGGATGTGCGCGACGCCTTCGTGTCCGACAAGGCGGCGGGGATTGCCGATCTGGCGCCGGGGATGGTGGTGGGGACCTCCAGCCTGCGGCGGCGCGCGCAGATGCTGCACCGGCGCCCGGACCTGAAGGTGGTGGAGTTTCGCGGCAATGTGCAGACGCGGCTGCAGAAACTCGGCAACGGGGTGGCCGACTGCACCTTTCTGGCCATGGCGGGGCTGAACCGGCTGGGCATGACCGGGGTGGCGCGGGGGGGCGGGGGGCCCCCGGGCCTGGTGGCCCCGGTGGGGGAGGGCGCGACTGCACGTTTTTGGCATTGGCGGGGGTTAACCGGGTGGGCATAACGGGGGTGCCGCGGGGGCCCGTGCCCCCCGAGGACATGCTGCCCGCGGTGGCGCAGGGCGCCATCGGCATCGAACGGCGCGCGGATGACGCGCGGATGGCGGCGCTGCTGGCGGCGCTGCATGACGGTCCCACCGGGCTGCGGCTGGCCGCCGAACGCGCGTTTCTGGCCGAACTTGACGGCTCCTGCGAAACCCCAATCGCCGGACTGGCGGTGCTGGACGGTGACAGGCTCTGGCTGCGGGGCGAGATCCTGCGCCCCGACGGATCCGAAGCGCTGGCCGACGAGGTGCACGGCAGCGCCACCGACGGCGACGCAATGGGCACCGATCTGGCCCGACGTCTGCTGGCCCGTGGCGGCCCGGGCTTTTTCGACTGGCGCGCCTGAACGCCGCCGCCCCACCTGAACGCCCCCGCCCCACCTGAACGCCCCCGCCCCACCTGAACGC
>JAFIEE010000095.1 GCA_020832705.1 Paracoccaceae bacterium | reverse complement strand
GGGTGAGGGGGGGGGCCCCCCCCCCCCCTCGCCGCCCTGCGGGCGGCTCACCCCCCTGAGAGTATTTTCGGCAAGAAAATGAGGATGGGACGGGGTTCCGTCCACCGGAGGTTGCCATGGGCGGGTATATCCTGAAGCGACTTGTGTCAGCGGTGCCGGTGCTGTTGGGGATCACGGTGATCGTGTTCCTGATCATGGCGATGATCCCGGGCGATCCGGCGACCGCGATTCTGGGCAGCTATGCCACGCCCGAGAACGTGGAGCGGCTGAACCGGCATCTGGGGCTGGACCGGCCCTTGTGGCAGCAGTATTTCATCTGGATCGGCAATCTGTTGCAGGGCGATTTCGGGCGGTCCTTTGCGCTCAACCGCCCGGTTCTGGACGAGATTCTGGACCGGTTCGGGGCGACTCTGATCCTGGCCGGAACGGCCTTCGTGCTCTGCGCGCTGCTGGGTATTCTGGCGGGGGTGGTCTCGGCCGCGCGGCAATACGGGCTGGCGGACAAGGCGATCACCTTCGTGGTGATCCTGGGCATTTCGATCCCGTCGTTTTTCCTGGGCATGATGATGATCCTGCTCTTTGCGGTGCAATTGCGCTGGCTGCCGGCCTCGGGGATGTATTCGATCTGGGGCGGGGGGGACCTGCCGGACCTGCTGCGCCATCTGATCATGCCGGCCGCCGCGCTGTCGGTGGTGGCCACCGGCGTGATCGCGCGGCTGTCGCGCTCGGCCATGCTGGAGGTGCTGCGCCAGGACTTCATCCGCACCGCGCGGGCCAAGGGCGTGCATGAGCGGCGCGTGATCTGGGGCCATGCGCTGCGCATGGCCATGGTCAGCATCATCCCGGTGCTGGGCATCCAGGCGGGGTTCGTGCTCTCGGGCGCGGTCTATATCGAGATGGTGTTCCAGTGGCCGGGCATCGGGCGGATGCTGGTGGATGCGATCCTCAAGCGCGACATCCTGCTGGTGCAGGGCGGCGTTGTCTTCGTCGCGGCCTGTTATGTCGGTTTCAACATCGTGGTCGATGTGGCGCAGGCCTGGCTTGACCCGCGGATCAAGACCTGAGGGGGCGGGGCGATGGGCGCGTTTGTGAAACTGTTGTTCCGCAACCGGCTGGCGGGGTTCGGCGCGGTGGTGCTCGGGGTGATCGTGGTTCTGGCGCTGATCACACCCTGGCTGCCGTTGCATCCGCCGAACGAGACCGTGACCGCCAACCGCTTCCTGCGTCCGGGCACGCCGGGGCATCTGCTGGGGACCGACCATCTGGGCCGCGATCTGCTCAGCCGTCTGCTCTGGGGCACGCGGCTGTCGCTGGCGGTGGGGTTTGCGGCCGCCGTGATCGCGGGCGTGGTGGGCGCGGCCATCGGCATCATCGCGGGCTACTTCGGCGGGCGGACGGACAATGTGACCATGCGCGGCGTCGACATGCTCATGGCCTTTCCCTACATCCTGCTGGCACTGGCCATTGTCGCCGCGCTTGGGCCCGGACTGATGAACGCGCTGATTGCGGTGGCGGTGGTCAACATTCCGTTCTTTGCGCGCAACATCCGCGGGATCACCGTGGGGATCGCCAACAAGGAGTTCATCGACGCCGCGCGGTTGTCGGGGATGGGGCACACGCGCATCCTGCTGACCGAGGTGCTTCCGAACGTGATCCCGGTGATCGTCATTGCCATGTCCACCACCATCGGCTGGATGATCCTGGAAACCGCGGGGCTGTCCTTTCTTGGTCTGGGCAGCCAGCCGCCGCAGGCGGACCTGGGCTCGATGCTGGGCGAGGCGCGCTCGGCCATGATCACGGCGCCGCATACCTCGATCGTGCCGGGGGTGATGATCCTGCTGATCGTCATGTCGATCAACCTGCTGGGCGACGGGGTGCGCGATGCGCTGGACCCGCGCCTGCGCTCGGGCGCGCTGACGCGGCCGCTGCCGGCGACGCAGGTGGCGCGCAAATCGGTGCCGGAAGTGCCCGCGCGGCCGGGGCTGCTGGAAATCGACGCGCTGGAGACACAGTTTCATGTGGGCAAGCGGGTCTATCGCGCCGTGGGGGGCGTGACGCTGGAGCTGAAGCCGGGCGAGTGCCTGGGGCTGATCGGCGAAAGCGGTTCGGGCAAGTCGGTCACGGCGCTGTCGGTGATGGGGCTGGTGGCCTCGCCCCCCGGGGTGATCACCGGCGGCGCGGTGCGGCTGGAAGGGCAGGACCTTGTCGGCGCGCGCTACGAGCGCCTGCGCAGCCTGCGCGGGGACAAGGTGGCCTATATCTTCCAGGATCCGCTGTCCACGCTGCACCCGCTTTACCGCGTCGGCGACCAGTTGGCCGAGGCGATCCTGTGCCATCACGGGATCGGACGCGCGGCCGCCATGGAGCGCGCGGTCAAGCTGCTGGAGGATGTGCGCATCCCCAATGCAAGCGCGCGCGCCCGGGCGTTCCCGCACGAGCTTTCGGGCGGCATGCGCCAGCGGGTGGCGATTGCCATGGCACTGGCGAACGAGCCCGACATCATCATCGCGGATGAACCCACCACCGCGCTGGATGTGACCGTGCAGGCGCAGGTGCTGGCGCTGCTGGACGAGTTGCGGCGGGAACGCGGGGTGGCGATCCTGTTCATCACCCATGATTTCGGCGTGGTGGGGCAGCTTTGCGACCGGGTGGCGGTGATGTATGCGGGCCGGATCGTGGAACAGGGAACCACGCGGGAGGTGCTTGATGACCCCGCGCACCCCTACACCCGGCGCCTGATTGCCTGTGTTCCCGAACTGGGTGAAGGGCGGCGGGTCATGGCCGCGATTCCGGGCCTGCCGCCGGCGGTGGACAACCTGCCCGACGGCTGCGCCTTTGCCCCGCGCTGCGACAAGGCGACCGAGGCCTGCCGGACGGGCGAGATCGCGCTTGAAGGGGGCGCCCGCAAGGTGCGCTGCATCCACCCCGAGGGATCGGTGCGGGAGGCCACGGCATGAGCATCGCGCTGAAAGCCACGGATCTGTCGAAGACTTTCGAGATCGGCAAGCGCCTGATCGGGCCGCCGCGCGGGCGGGTGCGGGCGGTCCATCCGACCACGTTCGAGGTGCATGCGGGCGAAACGCTGGGGATTGTCGGCGAATCGGGGTGCGGCAAGTCCACGCTGGCACGGATGCTGGTCGGGCTGGAGCCGCCGACGCAGGGAAGCATCGAGATCGAGGGCCGCGCGCTGGACAATGCCGACCCGGCGGCCTTCGGGCGGCTGATCCAGTATGTGTTCCAGGACCCGGTTTCCAGCCTGAACCCGCGCAAGACCATCCGCGAAATATTGGAAGTGCCGCTGAAGCTGCTGCACGGGATGGACCGCAAGGCGCGGGCGGAACGGATCGCCGAGATTTTCGAGGCCGTGAACCTGCGCCCCGAGTTCCTGACGCGGTATCCGCACGAATTTTCCGGCGGGCAGGCGCAGCGGATCGGCATTGCCCGCGCGCTGGCGGCGAATGCGCGGATCCTCATTCTGGACGAACCGGTTTCGGCGCTGGATGTGTCGGTGCAGGCGCAGGTGCTGAACCTTCTGGCCGATCTGAAACGCGAATTCGGACTGACCTATCTGTTCATCAGCCACGATCTGGCGGTGGTGGAGGCCGTCAGCGACCGGATCGCGGTGCTGTATTTCGGGGCGGTGGTGGAACAGGGACCGGCGGAAAAGGTCTTTGCCATGCCGCGCCACCCGTATACGAAGCTGCTGGCCGACAGCGCGCCGCGGGTGGGCCAGCCGCTGGGCGGCGTGCAGTCGGGCGAGTTGCCGGACCCGCTGAACCCGCCGCCGGGCTGTGCCTTTGCCGGGCGCTGTCCGCGCGCATCGGACCGCTGCCGGGTAGAACGCCCGGAACTGCGCGTGATCGAAGGAGACCAGCTTGCCGCCTGCCACCACCCGCTCTGAGTTGCGTAACGGGGGGCGCCGGTCGCGCCCGCAGCAGGTGGCCGAGGCCATCAAGGACTGGGTGATGGAACGCGGGTTGCAGCCCGGCGACCGCCTTCCGTCCGAGGCTGACCTGATCGAACGTTTCGCCATGGCCAAGGGCACCATCCGCGAGGCGGTCCGGATCCTCGAGGCGCAGGGGCTGGTCAAGTCGCGCACCGGGCCGGGGGGCGGTGTCTTCGTGCATCAGGTGTCCGAGGACCGCGCGGCGGCGCTGCTGGGCAACTACTTCTATTTCCGGCAACTCAGCATCGACGACATCTACACCGTGCGCGAGGCGCTGGAACCGGAACTTGCCGCCAGCCTGGCGGGACGGCTGGACGCAGGCCAGATGGCCGCGCTCGAAGCCGTGGTGGCGCGCTATGCCGAACCCGCCCGCACCCCCGAGGAAGAGCGCGCCCAGCACCTGGACTCCCTGCGCTTTCATGCCCTGCTGGCCGAGATGTCGGGCAATGCGCTGCTGCGTTTCCTGATCCGGTTCACCGCTAACATGCTCAGTGACGTGACCGTCAGCCGCCAGCTTTACGCCCCGCCCAACCCGGAATTGTGGAAAAGCGGGCGCGATTACCAGTCCCGCCTGCTGGCCGCGCTGCGCAGCGGTGACAGGGACGGCGCCCGGGCGGTGATGGCCGCGCATATGCGCAACGCGCACCGGCTGATGCGGGCGCAGGAAGCTGCCGTCACGCGCCGGTTCCTGCCCGAGGATGGCATGATCTGACGGGGCGTGCGGCGGAAGCCGGTGCAGCCCGCCAGTCCCCGCCCGGGCGGCGCGCCCACCCACCCGCCCCGCGCCCCCCGGACAGGGACTGGCGGGCGGTGGCGGGGCTGTCCGGGGTGCGGCACCGGTGGCAGGGAGCATCGGTATTGCCGAAATGCTGTGCATGTGGCACAGATTCGCGGCAAGATGGCTTCCGGCGGCCCGCCGGGCAAGGATTTCGGGTGCGCCGGCGCGGTGCGCCGAGCACAACGGACGCATCACCAACAGGAGGACATGCTCATGACCAGACCGTTCGTCGCCACCGCGATCGGGGCCACGCTGCTGGCCGCGCCGACTTTTGCGCAGACGCATATCAACTTCGCGCTCGACTGGCGGTTCGAGGGGCCGTCGGCACCGTATTTCCTGGCGATCGACAACGGGCATCTGGAAGCCGAAGGGCTGAGCGCCGAGATCAGCGCAGGGCAGGGCTCGCTCGATGCGATTCCGAAGGTGGCGACCGGGGCCTATCCGATGGGGTTTGCCGATATGGCGAGCCTGATCAAGTTCATCGACCAGAACCCCGATGCGCCGGTCACCGCGGTGATGATCCTCTATGACAAGCCGGCCTTTGCCATCGTCGGGCGCAAGTCGCTGGGGATCGAGGCACCGGTGGATCTGGAAGGGCGGGTGCTGGGCGCGCCGCCGCCCGATGGGGCATGGGCGCAGTTCCCGATCTTCGCCGAGGCGCAGGGGCTGGACGTTGACGCGATCACCATCGAACCCGTGGGCTTCCCCACGCGCGAGCCGATGCTGGCCGAGGGGCAGGTGGCGGCGGTCACCGGGTTCAGCTTCACCTCGTATCTGAACACGGTGCGGCTGGGGATCGACCCCGAGGACATGACCGTGCTGCTGATGGCCGACTATGGCCTGGACCTCTATGGCAACGCCGTGATCGTGAACACGGATTTCGCCGAGGCCAACCCGGACGCGGTGACCGGCTTCCTGCGCGCGCTGGCGCATGGTGTGAAGGACGCCGCCGCCGACCCGGCCGCAGGTGTGGCGGCCATTGCCAGCCGCAACCCGGCGCTGGACGAGGCGCTGGAGGTCGAGCGGCTGGAGATCGCCCTGCGCGACAACATCCTCACCGACTGGGTGATGGCGAACGGGCTGGGCAATATCGATGCGGACCGGTTCGCCAGTTCGCTGGAGCAGATCGCCATGACCTACGAGTTCAACACCGACCCCGACCCGGCGCGGTTCTTCACCGATGCCTTCCTGCCGGATGACGGATGCGTGGGCATGGAGGGACGAAGGGGTGGGGGGTGCGGCCCCGGGTCGGCCCCTGGGGGGCCGACCGCCCCCCGCGCGTATTTGGGGCAAGATGAAGCAGGGCGCCTGCAAGGGGCTGCCGCCGAAGGGTCGGGCATGGAAAATCTGATAGAGATCAAGGGTGTGCGTCATGCCTACCGGACCAAGGCGGGGCCGCTGCCGGTGCTGGACGGGCTGGACATGGCGGTGCCCGAGGGCAAGTTCGCCGCCGTGGTGGGGCCTTCGGGCTGTGGCAAGTCCACGCTGACGCGGCTCATTGCGGGGCTGATGTTCCCCGATGAAGGCGAGGTCTGGCTGCACGGTGCGCGCGTGAAGAGCCCGCGCAAGACGGTGGGCATGGCGTTCCAGAACCCAGTGCTGCTGGAATGGCGCACGATCCTGCAGAACGTGATCCTGCCGCTCGAGATCGTGGCGCCGGGCATGCCACGGCGGCAGAAGGAGGCGCGGGCGATGGAGCTGCTGGCGCTGGTCGGGCTGGAAGGGTTCGAGCACAAGCGCCCGTCAGAACTGTCGGGCGGGATGAAGCAGCGCGCCTCGCTCTGCCGGTCGCTGGTGCACCGGCCCGAGGTGCTGATCCTGGACGAGCCTTTCGGGGCGCTCGATGCCTTCACCCGCGAGGATCTGTGGCAGACCATGCACGCGCTGCGCACCGAGGAGCCGTTCACCGGGATCCTGATCACCCATGACCTGCGCGAGAGCGTGTATCTGGCCGATCAGGTGGTGGTGCTGTCCGGGCGCCCGGCGCGCACGCAGCATGTGATGGACATCCCGATGCCGTCACCGCGCCCTATCGGCATGCTCTACGAGCCCGATGCGGTGGAGAAGCTGGCGGTCCTGCGCCGTGAGATCGAGGTGGCGCAGGGCCGGGTGCCCGCGGAGGGCGCGGCATGAGCATCAGCTGGCAGAAGATCGTCACACCGATCCTGGGCATGGTGGTCTTCGTTGCCGCCTGGGAGGCGCTGGTCTGGTACATGGGCTGGCCGACCTTCAAGATGGCGGCCCCGTCGGATGTCTGGCCCGCGTTCCGCCGCTTCCAACCGTTGTTCTTCGAATACGGGTGGCAGACGCTGTGGCGCACGGTGGTGGGGCTGGGGCTGGCCGTGGTGGTGGGCACGGCCCTGGGCATGATCATGGGCCTCAGCCGGGTCATGAACGATGCGCTTTATCCGCTGCTGGTGGGGTTCAACGCCATCCCCAAGGCGACGGTGGTCCCGGTGGTGGCGCTGATGTTCGTGGGCCAGCATGATTTCAACACCATCCTGATCGCCTTCATGATCTCGTTCTTTCCCATCGCGGTGTCGGTGGCGATCGGGCTGAGCACGCTGGAGCCGGAATACCGCGATATCCTGCGCTCGCTGGGCGCATCGCGCTTCACGGTGTTCTGGAAGATCGCCCTGCCGAAAACCCTGCCCGAGTTCTTCGGCGCGCTGAAGGTGGCGGTGACGCTGGCCTTCATCGGCACCAACCTGGTCGAGATCATCACCCCGCACGGACGCGGGCTGGGGCATCTGTTCCAGTCGGCGCAGATCAGCAGCGACTTTCCGCTGATGTTCGCGGTGCTCATCGCGCTCGCGATCCTCGGCATCCTGCTCTACTATGTGGTGGTGGCGCTGGAGCGGATATTCGCGGGCTGGGCGGAGCGTCGGCCGACGTGAGCATGTCCGGGGGTCACCCCGGACAGCGCCCCCGAAGCGCCATGGGCGGGCGGGCGGGGCGCTGAGGGGGCGCCTCCTGCACAGCCTCAACCGGGCACCCTCAGCCGAGGGGCGCACCGTCGGAGCCAAGTGTCACGAAGCGGCCGTCATGAAACACCAGCGGGCGGCCGGGGCGTGTCGCCACGCGCAGCACGCGGCCCACGACGATGGCGTGATCGCCGCCGGGATGCACCGCCTCGACTGCGCATTCCAGGCGCGTCAGCACGCCGGGCAGCAGCGGCACGCCGCCGATCCCGTCCGTGACGCCGGGCACTTCTGCGGTGGCGGCGCGGCGGGCAAAATGCTCGGCCAGCGCACCCTGTTCGGCGGCCAGCACATGAATGGCCATGTGGCTGCACTCGACAAACGCGGAAAAGCGGCGCGAGGCGCGCGCGGGGGACCACAGCACCAGCGGCGGGTCCAGCGACAGCGAGGCGAAGCTGTTTGCGGTGATCCCCAGCGACCCGCATTCGGTGTGCGTGGTGATGACCGTGACCCCGGTGGCGAAGCGGCCCAGCGCCGTGCGGAACCGGCGGCCGGTGCCCGGGTCGGGGGCGAAGATCTCTTCTTCGGCTGCGGCCATGGCGTCCCCTTGCGCGTTCTGCCCCTCAGGGTCTAGCGCAGCATCGGGGCGGGAAGAAGACCACTGCGGACGGTTCATGCCCTACTCCTGTGCCCTGAGGATGCGCGCGGGGCGCACCGAGAGCGGCCGTGCGGCAAACAGAAGCCCCGCCAGCAGCGTGGTCAGCACGCCACCGAGCACGATAGCCAGCGCCGAGACCGGTTCGAACGCATAAGGCGTTGCCATCACGAAGCGCATCACCGCCCAGGCGCCCGCGGCACCGGCGGCAATCGCCACCACCGCCGCCGCCATGCCCATCAACCCCGCGCGCAGGGCAAAGCTGGTCAGGATGGAGCGCCGCGTGGCGCCAAGTGTCTTCATGATCGCCGCCTCCTGGACCCGCGCGCCCACGCCCGCCGCCGCTGCGCCGATCAGCACGACGAACCCGGTCAGCAGCACCGCCAGCGCGGCATAGGCGGTGGCCGTGGCAATCTGGCCCAGCGCCTCGGACACGCGCTCGGCGGCCTCGCGCACGCGGATCGCGGTGATGTTCGGATACGCGTTGGAGATTTCGCGCAGGATCGCGCCCTCGGCGCCTTCCTCGGCATAGACGGTGGCGATATGGGTGTGCGGTGCCTGCCGCATCGGCTCGGGCGACATCGTCATGACGAAGCCCATGCCGCCGGTCGAGAAATCGACCTCGCGGAAGTTGGCAATCTCGGCGGTGATGTCGCGGCCGAGGATGTTGACCGTCACCGTGTCGCCGATCCGCAGGCCCAGTTCGGCACCTTCGTTGGCGCCGAAACTGACCAGTGGCGGGCCGGCGTAATCCTCGGGCCACCAGTCGCCGGCGGTCAGGGTCACGCCTTCGGCCTGCGTGGCGGCATAGGTCACGCCGCGGTCGCCGCGCAGCACCCAGTGATCGGAACGCGGGTGTTCGGCAGAGGGGATATCGTTGATCGCGGTGATCACCCCGCGCAGCATCGGCGCGGTGTCGATGCGCGAAACCGCTTCGTTGCGTTCCAGCCGGTCCATGAACCCGGCAAGCTGCTCATTCTGGATGTCGAGGAAGAAATAGCTGGGCGCCCGGTCCGGCAGGTCGGCGGCGATGGCATTGCGCAGGTTGGTGTCGATCTGCCCCACGGCGGCCAGCACCGTCAGCCCCAGCCCCAGCGACAGGATCACCGCCGTCGCGCCCTCGCGCGGGTTGGCGATGGCGCCCAGTGCCGTGCGCAGTGCCGTGCGCCCCCGCAGCGCCCGCGCCCGCGCCGCGCGGCGTGCCAGAACGCGCACCACAAGCGCCATCAGCACCAGCGCCAGCAGCGCGACCACAATCCCGCCCAGCGTGGCAAAGGCCAGACGCGGCACCTCGGCGAACCAGGCCGCCGCGCCGGTCAGCGCGGCCAGCACCAGCGCCATGGTGACCAGATAGGGCCAGCGTGGCCAGCCCGCGCTTTCGCTGCCGATCCCGCGAAAGATCGCCGCCGCGCGCACATGCTCGGTCCGTGCCAGCGGCCAGAGGGTGAAGACCAGCGCCGTCAGCACCCCGTAGAGCGCGGCTTCCAGCAGCGGCGCGGGGCGGAACACCACCTGCGGCGCCACCGGCAGTTGATCGGCCAGCAGGGGCGCGGCGGCGAAGGGCACCAGCGCCCCCAGCACCATCCCCAGCGCAATGCCCAGCGCGGTCAGCGCGCCGATCTGGATCAGATAGACGGCAAAGATGGTGCGCGTTTCCGCGCCCAGGGTTTTCAGCGTGGCGATGGTCGCGGTCTTGCGGTCCAGATAGCTGCGCACGGCGGCCGAGACCCCGACGCCCCCCACCGCCAGCCCGGCCAGCCCCACCAGCACCAGGAAAGAGCCGATGCGTTCGACGAACACATCCACCTGCGGGGCGGCGCGGCGGCTGTCGCGCCAGCGCGCGCCGCTGCCCGAAAGCGCCTCGGCGGTCTGTTCGCGCGCGGCATCCAGATCCGTGCCGGGGGGCAGCAGCAGCCGATACTGGCTCGTATAAAGCGTGCCGGGGCCCAGCAGGTCCGCATCCGCCAGCGCCTCGGTCGCCACCAGCGTGCGCGGGCCAAAGCCGAAGGTCGCGCCCACCGCATCGGGTTCGCGCACGACCACGGCCATCAGCACGAACTCCTGCACGCCCAGACGGAAGCTGTCGCCGATCTCCAGTCCCAGCCGATCCACCAGAATGCGGTCCATGGCGCCGCCGGGCAGACCATCCGCCCCGGCGAAGACCTGCGCCAGCGGCATGGCCGGGTCCAGCGTCACCGCGCCCAGCAGCGGATAGGCCGCGTCCACGCCCTTGACCTGCGTGACCGAGCGGTCATCGCCCGCCACGGCCATGGAGCGGAAGTCCACGATCTCGGACACCGCGTCCGCCAGCCCGTCCAGAAACGCGCGCTCGTCCGGTTCGGCGAAGCGATAGGTCAGCCGCACCTCGGCGTCGCCGCCCAGCAGCGCCGCGCCTTCCTCGGCCAGCCCGGCGGTGATGGCGGCGCGGACCGATCCCACGGCGGCAATGGCGCCCACGCCCAGCGCGAGACAGGCCAGGAAGATCCAGAAACCGCTGAGCCCGCCGCGCATCTCGCGCCGGGCAATGCGGGCGGCAACGCCAAGGTTCATTCGGCGGCCCCCCGCAGCGGGCGCTGATCCTCGTCGGCGGCGATGCGCCCGTCCATCAGGCGCACCACCCGGTCACAGCGCGCGGCCAGTTCCGGCGCATGGGTGACCAGCACCAGTGTGCTGCCATAGCGGTCGCGCAGGCCGAACAGCAGGTCCATGATCGCCTCGCCGGTGGTCTGGTCCAGGTTGCCGGTGGGCTCATCGGCCAGCAGCAGGCGCGGGCGCGGAGCCGCGGCGCGGGCCAGTGCCACGCGCTGCTGTTCCCCCCCCGAAAGCTGCGCCGGGTAGTGATCCAGACGCGCGCCAAGTCCGACGGCGCGCAGCTCTTCCTCGGCGCGGTCGAACGCATCCCTGCGCCCGGCAAGCTCCAGCGGGGTCGCGACGTTTTCAAGCGCGGTCATGGTGGGAATCAGGTGGAAAGACTGAAACACCACCCCCATATTCGTGCGACGCAGGCGCGCCAGCGCATCCTCGTCCAGCGCGGTGAGGTCCTGGCCCAGCGCCATGATCCTGCCCCCGGTGGCGCGTTCCAGCCCGCCCATGAGCATCAGGAGTGACGACTTGCCCGACCCCGAAGGCCCCACCAGCCCCAGCGTTTCGCCCGCCGCGACCTCAAGCGTGATGCCGCGCAGGATATCCACCGGACCGGCATTGCCCTGCAGGGTCAAGCGCGCGTCGCTGAGTGAAAGAACTGTATCGGACATGCTGGCCTTTCCCCGGTCCTGGCTTCCTGTGGCATATGGGGCCCTGACCCGGCTTGGCAAGCGCTGCGCTGCGGCGGCGCGGGAACGGCGCCGCGGCTGGGGCAGGGGGATCACGCTGGCGCTGGGGCTTTCCGTCGCCGCGCCCGTGGCTGGCGGCGAACCGCTGCGGCTGGTGGCGCTGGGCGACAGCCTGACGCAGGGCTACGGGCTGGCGCAGGGCGCGGGGCTGGTGCCGCAGTTGCAGGCGTGGCTGCAAGAGGCCGGTCATGACGTCGACGTGATCAATGCCGGGGTCTCGGGCGATACCACTGCCGGGGGGCTGGCGCGGCTGGACTGGACACTGGCCGAGCCGGTGGACGCGATGCTGGTGATCCTGGGCGGCAACGACCTGTTGCGCGGGATCGATCCGGCGGCAAGCCGCGCCAATCTGGATGCCATCCTGGAGCGGTTGGCGGCGGAGGGCATCCCGGCGATGCTGGTCGGCCTGCCCGCGCCCGGCAACTATGGCCCCGAGTTCCGCGACGCCTTTGCCGCCATGTATCCGGAACTGGCCGAGGCGCATGGCGCGGCGCTCTATCCGGATCTGTTGCAGCCCATGTCGGAAAAGGCCGAGGCAGGGCTGTCATTCGCGGACATGATGCAGGAGGATCACATCCACCCGAACGCCGAGGGCGTGACGGTGATCGTCGATGCGCTGGGGCCGGTGGTGGCGGATTTCCTGCGCGCGATGGGCAGGGAGGAAGAGTCATGAGCGACGATGACGGGCAAGACTGTCTGTTCTGCCGGATTGCCGCCGGGGACCTGCCCGCGCACAAGCTCTACGAGGATGACCATATCCTGGCGTTTCTGGACATTCACCCGATCCGCCCCGGCCACGCGCTGGTCATCCCCAGGGCGCACCACGTGTGGTTCGAGGACCTGCCCGAAGGGCTGGCCACCCGCATCACCACCTGCGCACAGGGTCTGGCCCGCGCGATGAAGCGCGCATATGCGGTGGACCGGGTGTCGATGTTCTACACCGGCATCCATGTGCCCCATGCCCACGCCCATGTGGTGCCCATGCACCATGTCCATGACGTGACCTCGGCGGCGTATATGGCCGAGGGCACCGAGCGCTTCGCCACCCCGCCGCAGGCGACGCCCGAAGCGCTGCAGGACGCCGCCGCGGGGCTGCGGGCCGCGCTGTCGGACGTGGCCGCGGGCGGGTGAAGCGCCGGGCGAATAGGGTCTTTCGGCGCGCTGCATGACGCGCTAACAGGGGCACGCGGGCGCGGGCCGCACAACGCGGCTTCGGTCCGGAACCGGGACGTGGCGCGGGTTTCGGCGCGTGCCGCGCTGGGACGGGCAGGCGGTGGCGGGGTGACGGGAACGTACGGCGCCCTCCGCGGGGCAGCGACGGGGCGCATCGCGCGCATGCGTGCCCCGGCGCGTGCCGCTCATGGGCGGGGACAGGACAACGTGAGCTTTTTGGACGAGATTTTCTCGGTTCTGGATACCCGGTCGTTTTCATCGGTATGGTTCTGGATCGTGCTGGCGGTGATGTGGTCCACGGTGTCGCATTTCACCATTGGCGTTCCTCAGGACCTGATTGCCAGGGCGCGGCGACAGGGCGGCCAGGCACGCGAGGACGCGGAAACGCTGGCCCATATCCAGGTGCGTCGGCGGCTGAACGTGATGCGCAGCGCCGGGCACTGGATCACCGCGCTGGTGGCGGGTGTGCTGACCGCGTTGCTGGTGCTGGGGACGGTTTACGGGGTGGAAATCGCGCAGGCGCTGTTCCTGTTGCTGTTCCCGCTCAGCCTTGTCGGGCTGCTGGCCCTGCGCGCGGCGGCGCGGATCGAGGCCTTCGACGAGCGCGGCGCGGCGCTGTGGAAGCGGCTGGGACGGCTGCGGCTGGCCACGCAGGTGATCGGCATGCTCTCGATCTTCGTCACCGCGCTCTGGGGCATGTGGCATGTGATGACGCAGAGCGTGCTGGGCGGATGAGGGGGCTCCCGCCCGTCGCTGGCCGCATCGCAGATGCGCCCGCTCCCGTTGGGCCGGGGGCC
>JAFIEE010000094.1 GCA_020832705.1 Paracoccaceae bacterium | reverse complement strand
TCATCTGTGCACAAATATCCTCGGGGGGTGAGGCGCGGCACGCGCCGAGGGGGGCGGAAAGCCCCCCTTGACTGCGCCCGTCTCAGCGCTCACCCAGAACCTCGCGCCATTCCTCGAACCGAAGCCCGAAGAAACTCTCCGCCGCCTCGCGCTTGGGCCACAGCAGCCCGTGCAGGAAATGCAGCGCCTCGGTGCTGACCGGGTAGCGCACGCTGGCCCAGACGCGCTTTTGCATGCGCTGGTCGAACTCGGCCCGCGCCTCGGGCGGCATCTCGTCCAGCGTCAGCCCGCAATGGTCGAAGACGCGGGCCACCATCGCCGCCGGGTCGGCGCGGATATCCTCGTAGTTCAGCACCAGGATATCGTCGTAATGCCGCGCCCAGCGCTGGTAATTGGCGACATAGGATCCCATGGCGTTCAGCCCGGCCCGCTTGACCAGCGCCAGAAAGTCGTCGTCGAACGCCACCTCGAGCGCCTCGGCCTCGGCATCACCCGAGCGCCACCTGGTGTGCATCCGGATCGCCGAGACCGCGCGCGCCAGCGGGTCACGCAGCACATAGATCACCCGTGCCCCGGGGTTCAGCCGCCTGCATTCGGCGATATCGCCTTCGGAGAGCGTCGAATACTCCGGCGTGAAGTCCATCGACAGGCGGTCCGCATCGGGCGGGGTCATCAGTTCACGATACCAGTCGATCCCGCGCTTGCGGTTCCAGTCCCAGAAATGCGCCTCCTTGTTGGTCGAGGTGACGGGGCGCGAATTCGGAAAGGCATAGGTGCGCGGATGCGCGTTCAGCACATGGTGCAGCCAACTGGTCGAGGCTTTCTGCGCGCCGATGCACAGGATATCAGTGACATTGACGCGCGCTGTCGCATCGAGGGTCATGGCGTTGCTCCCGCAATCGCGTCGCCCGGCTGCCGCAGGCTGGCGCGCAGCAGCGCCAGGTCGCCGGGCAGCGCCCAGCGGCGCGCGAAAAGGTCCAGGTGATGGCGCATCGCGCCTGCGTCGGCGGCGGCGCGCGCGGCCTCGATGGCGCGGCGGCGGCGAAAGCGGTTCTCGCCCAGCATCAGCGCGGCCTCGAAGGCGCGCAGCGCGCGCGCCGCCTGCCCCGCGCGCATCAGCAGGTCGCCCGCCAGCCGCAGCCCGTAGGCGCGCACGTCCGCGCGCCGGTCCGCCGCCGCGCGCGGCGCCTCTGCCGCGCGGATCAGCGCGGGCAGAACCGCCTCGCACAGCGCCACCCCGCGCGCCACACGGTTGAAATCCACGAGTAGTCGCAGCACGGCGGCAGTCTGGGCGGGGTCAGTCTGCGCAGGGTCGGGGGCGTCGGCACGCAGCGTTTCATCCTCGAACCGCTGCACGGCCATGTCGGCGGTCATCCGGGCGCGCAGGAAATCCAGATAGACGAACACCGCCAGCGGATCCTCGGCAAAGCCGATATCGGGGAAGCTGCGCGCGTCGCCCAGCGCCATGCGGTGCGGCGCGATGGTGCAGGCCCGGAATCGGGCCACCGTGGCCAGCATGGCATCGGGGTCGCGCCGCGCCTGCGGCCCGTGGGCGATCACGCGCGGCGCATCCCCCGCGCCCGCCGTCACGGTGGCCAGGCATTCGAAACGGCTGCGGCGCTGTGCCGCTTCGTCCATCCGGCGAAACACGTCGATGCCGGTTTCCCCCTGCACGGCGAAGTCAGCGATACCGCCTGTCTGCATCCGGTTTTCGTCCTGTCTGCCGGTCCTGCCCTGCCCTGCGGTCCGGTCCGGGCCCGCGCCCATGGCCTGTGGGGTGGCATCGCTGCCGGGCGCCGACCGTCCTGCGCGTCATGCTGGTTCTAGCACGAAACCCGTGCAGCAGAAATGAAAATTCCGCGCCTGCCGGGGCAGGATCACCGACAGCCGGTGACCGCTGCCCTGCCGCAACTGCGCGACCGAAAAGCACCTTTCGATGCGCGTGATCCGCCCGGGCGCGGCGCTGTGCACCCAGGTGTCCTCGAACCGATGGCGCCGCTCGGCACCTTCGCCGCCTTCCCAGAGCGACAGCGCGGTTTCGAACAGGACCGCAGCGGGGGGGATGATCTCCAGATGCCAGCGCAGCCCGGTGTCTGCGGGGATCAGCCCGGCCAGGTCGAATTCGATCGCCGCAAAAACCCCGGTGTCGGGCAACTGCACTGTCAGCCGCCGCCCGGACGCGGACAGATGGCACAGCGTGCCGGGCCGGTCCGTGCCATGCGAGAGCACGAACCGCCCGGCAAAGGCTGTGCCCGGCGTGATCGCGTGGCCTTGCTCCAGCCCGGCCTGGTCCGTCCACAGGTCATAGATCACCCGGTCGCCGCCCTCGCGCTGCGCGGGTGCTTCGGTCTCCACAACGCCCGGCGCCAGCCGCGCCTCGATCGCCGCCAGCCGGTTGCGCAAGGTTGCGGCTTCGCCGTCGATCTTGTGCCAGAGCGCGCTGGTCTCGTAATTCATCTCGCCCAGCAGGTCGCACAGCAATCGCGGCAGCGCATCGGCGCCCGCACCGCGCCCGGGCGGGCGGGCCAGATCAGCGAACCGGCGCCAGTCATAGGACGGGTTGTCCAGCGTGTTCAGCAGCACGCTGCGCCCCGTGTCCGCGCGCCGGTCCACGCGCCGGTGATGGCGTGCCAGCCGGCGGTCCAGCATCGCCACGTCCCAGCGCGCCAGAAACCGGTTCATGAAGGCGCGGTCCTCCATCACGTCGAAACTTTCCGGGAACCCGCCCACTTCGGCCACAGGCGCGCGGCGCAGCATCCACTGCACCGGATAGATGTCCTGCCGATAGGTGCCATAGGCCAGCGGGCGCAGCAGAAAGTCCTTCCGGCTGAAGGCATTGGGCAGGGACTCTTCGCCGATGACGCGGATGCCGGTGCCGCCGGGTTCGTCGACCAGCTCTTCGGTCACCGCGCTCACCTGCGCCGCCACGCCGCCCAGGGACGGCATCGCCGGGGCGGTCTCGGCCCAGAAGTCCAGCAGCGCCGCCATGAACGCGGGCGCCCAGGTGTCGTCATCATCCAGGCAGGTGACGAAATCCGTGTCCAGCGCCGCAAGCCCCGTGTTGAAGGCCGCCGCGCGACCCACGCCGGGGTCCATGTGCAGCACGGTGATCTTGGCCGCGGGAACAGGTGCCTCGCAGGCGTCCTCGGTCAGCAGGGCATCGACCGGGCCGGGCGCGCCGCCGTCATTGACAAGCGCAATGTGCCAGTTGCGGTATTCCTGCGCCTGCACCGAGGCCAGCGCGCGCGCCAGAAACGCGGGCCGGTCGCGCGTGCGGATCACCACCCCGACCGAATGTTCCTGCTCTGCCTGCTTCATGTGTTCTGCCCTGTGCCGCCTGGTATGGTCATAATCCGCGCACACGGTGTTGTGAACACCCTTGCGCCCGGATGGAGCCGGATTCCCGGCACGCAGGCGCCGGCCGTGGTCGGCGGATCATGGCAGCGGCCCGGTGCGATAAAGCCGGATCCGCAGCGCACCATGCGGCACCGGGGGGCCGGGCGGGCCGAAGGGCAACCCGGTCGAGGCCGCAAGCCCCGCGTCCGAGGTCACCAGCCCCACGCGCCAGCCGCCGAACCGCGCCGCCAGCGTCTTGCCCAGCGCGCCATGGATCGCATGCAGCATGTGCCGCTTGCCGATCCGCGCGCCATAGGGCGGGTTGACCATCACCAGCCCCGGCGATGCACCGTGGAGGGCGGGCGGCGGCTCCAGCGCGCTGACCGGCTGGCACAGGAACCGGCAGTGACCGTCCACACCCGCGCGGGCGGCGTTCGCTTCGGCCATGGTCACGGCGCCCTGATCGCGGTCGGCGCCGAGGAACATCGCCTCCGGCGCGCGCGCGGCGCGGCCAGCCTTGGCCCGCAGCGCTTCCCAGAGGGCAGCATCGAACCCCGCCATGCGTTCGAAATCGAACGCCCGCGAGCGTCCCGGCGCCAGCCCGGCGGCGATCTCGGCCGCCTCGATCACGAAGGTGCCCGAACCGCACATCGGATCCACCACCGGTTCACGCCCGTCAAATCCGCACTCGCGCAGGAACAACGCCGCCAGTGTCTCGCGCAGGGGCGCCTTGCCCACCGCCTGCTTGTGCCCGCGCCGGTGCAGCGGCGCGCCTGACGTGTCGATACTGAGCGTGCACAGGTCATCGTCGATCCGCACCATCACCCGCAGCGGCGCGGAGTCCGGGGGGTGCGCGCCCTCGGGGTCGTCATCGGTGCCCGCCTTGCGCCCTGCGCCCGCGGTGCTGACCGGCGCCCCGGTGCACGCGGCAATGGCGCGCGCCACGCGTTCTGCGGCCGCGCCCTGATGATAGATGCGCGAGCGGGTGCAGGTGGCCTCGACCCGGACGGGCACATCCGGGCGCAGATGCGCGGCCCAGGCGACGCGGTGCGCGCGCTTGTCCAGTTGCGCCAGATGCAGCGCCCGGAACTGCGCCACCCGCAGCAGCACGCGCCCCGCCCCGCGCAGCCACAGGTTGGCGCGCATCGCCCCGGCAACGGAGCCTGCGGTCTCCACGCCACCGGGCACGGCGCGCGCATGCGCGAACCCAAGCGCGCGCGCCTCTTCCGCCAGCACGGACTCCAGTCCGGGCGGCGCGGCGAGGAAAAGGTCGGAACCGGCGGTCATGGCGCGTCCTTGCTGGCAACGGGTCCGCCCGGTGTGGGCCAGGCGGCACGGGCGCGCAAGCCCTTGCGGCGCGTCCCTGGCGCGGGCGATTGCCGCTTGACCCTGCGCGCGCGCCGGGCAAGACAGGCGCCATGGCCCGCGCGCTTCTCCATATCGACCTTGACGCCATCACCGCCAACTGGCGCGCGCTGGATGCGCATTCCGCGCCCGGCACCCGCACCGCCGCCACCATCAAGGCCGATGCCTATGGCCTGGGCGCGGCGCAGGTCGGCCCGGCGCTCATGGCCGCGGGGGTGCACGATTTCTTCGTGGCCATCGCCGAGGAAGGGGTGGCGCTGCGCAAGCTCCTGGGCCCCGAGGCGCGAATCCACGTCTATTCCGGGCACATGGCGGGCGATTCCGCGGCAATCCGGGGCGCCGGGCTGGTCCCGATGCTGAACTGCATCGACCAGATGACCCGACATTTCGAGATCCTGCCGGGCCACCCGTTCGGCATCCAGCTTGACACAGGCATGAACCGGCTGGGGATGGAGCCCGCCGAATGGGCAGCGGTGGCGGAACTCGTGCTGGAGCAGGCGCCGGTGCTGGTGATGTCGCATCTGGCCTGCGCCGATGAACCGGACCACCCGATGAACGCCCACCAGTTGCAGGTCTTTCACGCACTGACCGACGGCATCGGCGTGCCGCGGTCGCTGGCGGCAACCGGGGGCGTGCTGCTGGGTCCGGCCTATCACTTCGACATGACGCGCCCGGGCATCGGGCTCTATGGCGGGCGCCCGTTCGAGGACGCGCGCCCGGTGGCGCGCCTGTCGCTGCCGGTGATCCAGACGCGCGAGCTGGAGGCGGGCGAAACCGTGGGCTACGGCAACACCTTTGCAGCGCCCGCGCCGATGCGGCTGGCCACGCTGGCGGCGGGCTATGCCGATGGCATTCACCGGGTGCTTTCGGGCCAGCCGATGCTGTATCACGGCGCCACGCCCTGCCCGCTGGTGGGGCGCGTGTCCATGGACCTTCTGACCGTCGATATCAGCGCCCTGTCCGAGCCGCCGCGCGCGCTGGACCTGATCTGCCCGGCGCAGGGGATCGATGCGCTGGCCGACATGGCCGG
The DNA here is from genome assembly GCA_020832705.1 of Paracoccaceae bacterium. Classification (GTDB taxonomy): domain Bacteria; phylum Pseudomonadota; class Alphaproteobacteria; order Rhodobacterales; family Rhodobacteraceae; genus Rhabdonatronobacter. Next base: position 7,927 of record JAFIEE010000094.1, on the reverse strand, counting down.
AACCATCGGCTACGAGATCCTGACCGCCCTGGGGCCGCGCTACGCCCGTGAGTATGGCGCGCCCGGCAAGCGCTGACGGCCGGTCCCCGCCCCCCCCCCGCGCGCCTGGCCCCGCCGGAGGCGGTGCGGCCAGGCCCTGCCTGCACATGAACCTGTCCGCACCGGTCCCTGTCCCCACCGGACCCGGCGGCCATGTGTTCCGGCGTCGGCACGTTTCGCGCAACCCTGTCGGCGCGGGCGACAGGCGGGGCGTGCGCCGCACCCCAGCCTCAGCGCGACCACGGGCCGCGCGGGGGCGCGTCGCGGCGGCGCCCGGCGCGCGGAATGTCGCTGCGCCCGAAACGGTAACGTGCCTCGGGGTGCGGCGGTGCGCCCCGGAACCGGCGCCAGAAGGCGGGACCGCCGCGCCCCAGCCAGAGCGGCAGGCTGAGCGCCGCGCCTGCGACAAACCCGCCCGCATGCGCCCAGTAGGCCACGCCGCCCGCCGCGGGCGGGGCCGACACGCCGCCCAGGATCTGCAGCAGGAACCACAGCCCCAGCACGAACCAGGCCGGGAACGGCAGGATACGGATGATGACGATCAGGAAGATGAACACATCCACGCGGGCGCGCGGATACATCAGCATGTATCCCCCCAGCACCCCGGCCACCGCGCCCGAGGCCCCCACCATGGGGATGCGCGACATCGGCGCGGCCAGATACTGCAGCCCCGCCGCCGCCACCCCGCAGGCCAGATAGAACAGCAGGAACGGCAGGTGGCCCCAGACATCCTCCATGTTGTCACCGAAGATATACAGAAACAGCATATTCATCCCCAGATGCAGAAGCCCCGCATGCAGGAACTGGCTGGTCACCAGCGTCGCCATCCCCTCGCCCGCGCTCAGCCGGGCGGGCACCATGCCCCAGGCCTCGAAGAACGCCATCAGCGCGCGCTGGTCGGCGAACAGGCCCCAGTAGCCCATGAAGACCAGCACATTGACCGCAATCAGCCCCCAGGTGACAAAGGGGAACCGGCGCGAAGGGTTGTGATCGCGGATCGGAAACATGCCGCATATGTTCGCGCCGCGCCGCAAGGGTCAACACCGAAGCACGCAAGCGTGAGACCGCAGGCGCGCGCCGCCCCGTGCAAGGCAAGTGCCCCGCGCACCCGCCCGTTCTGCGCGGGATGGCTTGCGGACCGGCGCGCAAAGGCACATCTTGGGATCATGACCCGGGACAACGCCATATGACACATGACCATTCCAGCACCGCAACAACCGTTTCCATGCGCGACGGTGCCGCCGATCCCCCCGGCACCGCCGCTTCCGCCGAGCCGGAACGCACCGCAGCGGAGCAGACCGCAGCGGAGCAGGCCGCGCGCGGGACCGGCGCGCCACCGCCGGTGGCCGATTTCCTGCACGCACCCTTCGCCGAACCCGTCACGCTGACGGATTTCGACCCGACCGGACCGGACCGGTTCCTGAACCGCGAACTCTCCTGGCTGGGCTTCAACTGGCGGGTGCTGGAAGAGGCCGCCAACCCGCGCGTGCCACTGCTGGAACGGGTGCGCTTCCTGTCGATCTCGGCCACCAACCTGGATGAATTCTACACCGTCCGGGTGGCCGGCCTGCGCGAACTGGCGCGCGAAGGCAACACCACCCCCTCGGCCGACGGCCGCACCCCGAGCGAACAGCTTGAACTGATCAACGAGGACGCGCGCGCGCTGATGGAACGGCAGCAGACCATCTGGCGGGCGCTGAAGCCGGAGCTGGCCGAATCGGGCATCGTGATCCTGAACCGGCGCGAACTGACCGCCGAGGATCAGCGCCGCCTGCAGAGCCATTTCCTGCAGAATGTCTTTCCGGTGCTGTCGCCGCTGGCCATCGACCCGGCGCACCCGTTCCCGTTCATTCCCAACACCGGATTCTGCCTGGCGCTGCGGTTGAGCCATGGCGCCAGCGGGCGCATGCTGAACGCCCTGTTGCCGGTGCCGCATCAGGTCGAGCGCTTCGTGCGCGTGCCCACCGAAGGCGCCGAAGAGCGATTCCTGCCGCTTGAGGAACTGTTGCTGGCCGAACTCGACAGCCTGTTTCCCGGCTACACCCTGCGCGACCACTGTGCCTTTACCGTCCTGCGCGACAGCGATCTGGAACTGGAGGAAGAGGCCGAGGACCTGGTGCGCGAATTCGAGATCGCGCTCAAGCGCCGCCGCCGGGGCGAGGTGGTGCGGCTCAAGATCACCGCAGGCGCCCCCGGTCCGCTGCGCGATCTGGTCATGCGCGAATTGCGCGTGAACGCCGACGAGGTGGTCGAGGTCGACGGGTTGATGCGCATTTCCACCCTGGGCGCCCTGGTGCTGGACAGCCGCCGTGACCTGCAATGGCCCGCGTTCAGTCCGCGCGTGCCCGAACGCGTGCAGGACCACGAAGGCGACATGTTCGCCGCCATCCGGCAGAAGGACATGCTGCTGCATCACCCCTACGAAACCTTCGACATGGTGGTGCGCTTTCTGGAACAGGCCGCGCGCGACCCGGACGTGCTGGCCATCAAGCAGACGCTTTACCGGACCAGCCGCGACAGCCCCATCGTCGCCGCCCTGTGCGAGGCAGCCGAGGCGGGCAAGTCCGTCACCGCCTTTGTCGAACTGAAGGCCCGCTTCGACGAAGCCGCCAACATCCGCCAGTCCCGCCGGCTGGAACGCGCGGGTGCGCATGTGGTCTATGGCTTCATCAACTACAAGACGCACGCCAAGATCAGCGCCGTGGTCCGGCGCGAGGGGAGCAAGCTGGTCACCTATACCCATTGGGGCACCGGCAACTACCACCCCATCACCGCGCGCATTTATACCGACCTGAGCCTGTTCACCAGCGACCCGGCGCTGGGGCGCGATGCGGCGCGGGTGTTCAACTACCTGTCGGGCTATGCGGAACCGGCGGTGCTGGAAAACCTGTCCATCGCGCCGCTGACGCTGAAATCCCGCCTGATCGACCTGATCGGCGCCGAAGCCGCCCACGCCCGCGCCGGGCGACCGGCGCATATCTGGGCCAAGATGAATTCGCTCATCGACCCCGATGTGATCGACGCGCTTTATGCCGCAAGCCGTGCGGGGGTGCAGATCAGTCTGGTGGTGCGCGGGATCAACGGCCTGCGCCCCGGGGTCGCGGGTCTGTCCGAGAACATTCGCATCAAGTCGGTGATCGGGCGCTATCTGGAACACTCGCGGATCGTCTGCTTCGGCAACGGGCACGGGCTGCCTTCGGACCGGGCGCGGGTGTTCATCAGTTCCGCCGACTGGATGGGCCGCAATCTGGTGCGCCGGGTGGAAACGCTGGTGGAAATCCGCAACCCCACGGTCAAGACCCAGATCGTCGAACAGATCATGGCCGCCAACCTGGCCGATGTGGCGCAAAGCTGGGTCATGCAGCCCAGAGGCCGCGCCCTGCGCGATGAGACCGCCACCGAAGAAGGCGCAACCCCCTTCAACTGTCACCGCTTCTTCATGGAGAACCCCTCGCTGTCGGGGCGTGGCTCGGCGGGCGCACGCGATGTTCCGCTGCTGACCCACGGCGCCGACTGAACAAGCCGGCCGACGGGCACGCGGCCGGATGTTGGCGTTATCGGCGGCGGTGTGAGCGCAATCATCATTGTTCCGCCCCGGTTTGCGCCGTAATCCGGAAGCAGAGCAAACCCGCAGCCATTGTCCAAGGAGCAGCCCATGCGCGCCACCCGCACCGTCCGCAAGATCCTCGCCAATTACGAAGGCGAAACTCCCGGCGTGAAGGGCAACCTGTGCCGGATCCTGATGCAGGGCAAGCTGGGCGGGACCGGCAAGATGATCATCCTGCCCGTCGATCAGGGGTTCGAGCATGGCCCGGCGCGCAGCTTCGCCCCGAACCCGGAGGGCTATGACCCGCATTACCACTACCAGATGGCGATCGACGCGGGGCTGAACGCCTATGCCGCGCCGCTGGGCCCGCTTGAAGCCGGGGCCGATACCTTCGCCGGGCAGGTTCCGACGATCCTGAAGCTGAATTCGTCGAATGCGTTGCTGTCGGGCACCGCGGGCAAGGATCAGGCGATCACCGCTTCGGTCGAGGACGCGCTGCGTCTGGGCTGCGCGGCCATCGGCTTCACCATCTACCCCGGCTCGGACTGTTCACTCGACATGTTCGAGGAAATCGTCGAACTGCGCCGCGAGGCCGCTTCGGTCGGCATTGCCACGGTGATCTGGTCCTATCCGCGCGGCGAGGGCGTGACCAAGGACGGTGAACTGTCCATCGACGTGGGCGCCTATGCGGCGCATATGGCGGCCCTGCTGGGGGCGCATATCATCAAGGTGAAGCTGACCACCGACCATCTGATGCAGCCCGAGGCGAAGAAGGTCTACGAGGAAAAGGGCATCGACATCTCCACCCTGCCCGCGCGGGTGAAGCATGTGGTGGATGCCTGCTTCAACGGCCGGCGGCTGGTGGTGTTTTCAGGCGGGGCAGCCAAGGGGGCGGATGCGGTCTATGACGATGCCCGCGCCATCCGCGACGGCGGCGGCAACGGCTCGATCATCGGGCGCAACAGCTTCCAGCGCCCGCGGGACGAGGCGCTGGCGATGCTGGGCAAGCTGGTGGACATCTACAAGGGCAAGGCCTGATCTGCAGCCGACCCGGCTGGCGCGGCACGCCGGGGTGCGGCGCAACGCCCGGCCCGCGCGCACCCCGAAAGCAATGGATGCCGACGCAATGCACGATTTACTGAAACCCGGCATCCACCCCGACCCGGTGCCCGCCGAGGGGCCGCGCATTCCCCGCAAGCTGTGGCAGACCACCCGCGACCGTCACGCGGTGCCGCCCGAGCTTGCCGCCTGCGTCGCGCGACTGAAGGGGATGCACCCGGATTGGGAGCACACCCTTCTTGATGACGAGACCCAGGCCGCGTTCATCGCGCGCGTGGCCTCGGACCGCTTCCGGCGCGCCTATGACCGTATCAACCCCCGCTTCGGCGCCATGCGGTCGGACATGTTCCGCTATCTGGTGGTCTATCTGCACGGCGGCGTCTACCTGGATCTGAAAAGCGGCACCACGCGCCCGCTGGATACCATCCTGCGCCCGGATGACCGCTGCCTGCTGTCACACTGGGACAACGGACCGGAGGGCGCCTATCCCGGTTCCGGGTTTTACCCGGCACTGTCCGATTCCCCGCGTGGCGAGTATCAGCAGTGGTTCGTGATCGCGGAACCGGGGCATCCTTACCTGGCGGCGGCACTGTCCGAGGTTCTGACCAACATCGAAACCTACGGAGCGTTCCGGTTCGGCCATGCCTACAAGGGCGTGCTGACCTTGACCGGCCCGGTGGCCTTCACGCGCGCCATTCGGCGGATCGAGCGACCAGACGCGCATCGCATGATCGAATCCGAAGCCTGCGGCCTGCATTACACGGTCCTGGATAACACTGCAGCACATCGGTTGCAGCTCGGCCTCCATTACAGCCGCATCTTCGAAGCCCCGATAACGGACCGCCACCTCGACGGGGCGGCGCGTGTTGGTTACTGGACTCAGGAAATGCTTTACTGGCCGGTCACAACCTTGCGGCGGCTCAACCATGCCCGGCTGGACCGTCGAAGTCAGAAGCGGCACAGGGTGTCATCTGCGCGGAAGTGAACATCCGGCCGCCTGCGTTCGCGCGCACCGCGCGGGCGCGCCCCGTCAGGACAGCAACCGCCCGGCGATCAGGCGGGCACCCGCCGCCCCTTCGAGGTGGCGGTCCGCGCGTTCACCCCGTGTCGGACTGCCCCAGAAGGTGGCGCACGCCTTCGGTCACATCGGTGCGCAGCGCCAGGCGCAGCGCCGGTTCGTCCCCGGCCTTGAGCCCGGCCAGGATCATGCGGTGATGCGGCGGCGCGCTCGTGCGGCGCAGCCGCGAGTAGAGCGCGCGCATGGTCGGGCCAAGTTGCAGCCACACGGTTTCCACCATCGCCAGCATGGCCGGGCTCTGGGCGCGCAGATACAGGGTGCGGTGAAACTCCAGATTCGTGCGGATATAGGCCACCGGATCACGCCGCATGGCGGCCTCCAGATTCGCGGCGTTGATCGCCTCCATCCTTTCGATCAGCGCCAGATGCACGCGCGGCAGTGCACGGCTGGCCAGTTCCGGCTCCAGCAGCGCGCGGATCGCCGCCAGTTCCTCGATCCGTTCGGCACTGAGCGAGGGGGTCGCCACCCGCCCCGAGGCCGACAGCGCCAGCGCCCCCTCGGCCACCAGCCGCCGCACCGCTTCGCGCGCCGGGGTCATCGAAACCCGGAAAATCCGCCCGATGCCGCGCAGCGTCAGCGCCTGACCGGGCATCAACTCGCCGTGCATGACCTGCCCGCGCAGACTGCGATAGACGCGATCATGCGCCAGGCTGGTCTGCGGCGGTGTGGTCCCCGGCTGGGCAAAGACCAGCGGATCGCCGCGCGCGACACCCGCCACGGGATCTTTGGCCGGGCGGTTCATGCCCTTCCCCCGTCCGCGTTGGCCCCGTCCACCTTGCCCCCGTCCACCTTGGCCCCGGCGCCATCGCCGCCCGACCCGCCGAAGTCGAACCGGTGCAACCGGTGCCCGTTGTCGCGCAACCATGTCCGCGGCGCCGCATGGTCCGGCATCAGCCGGGCGACCACGCCCCAGAACGCGGGCGAATGATTCATCTCGACCAGATGTGCCACTTCATGCGCGGCAACGTAGGTCAGCACTTCGGGCGGCGCCATCACCAGCCGCCACGAGAACATCAACCGCCCGCGACTGCTGCACGACCCCCAGCGCCCGCGCGGATCGCCAAGCACAAGTTGCCCCGGCACCTTGCCCAGTTGCGCGGCGAATCGCTCACAGGCGGCGCCCAGGTCGCCCCGCGCCTGCAGCTTCAGCCAGGCCGCCACCCGCGCGCCACTGCGCGTGCCCGCAGGGTCCGGCGGCAGCAGCAGGGCGTGTGCGCGCAATGTGGCCGCGCGCACCGGCGCCTCCTGCAGCGTCAGCGGGGCACCGCGCAGCATGATCTCGCCCCCGGCCGCCACCGGCGCGCGTCCGGGGACCCCGGCCAGCGCCCCCCGCAGCCAGGATTCCCGGTCGCGCAGGAAGTCCAGCGCCAACGATTCGTCGGCATTGGCAGGCATCGACAGCGTCACCCGCCCGTCCAGCCGCGATACCCGCAGCGAAAGCCGCCGCGCCCGCGCCATGCGGTTCAGCGCCACCTGGACCGGCGGATCGCCGGGCAGAATCGTCATGCGCGAAGCCATGCCGCGTTCCCTTCACCCGTTTCTGCCGGAGCCTGCCGCCCCGCCGGGACGCGCGCAGCATACACTGCCACCGGGGGCGGGCAAATCCCCGGCGTTCCGCCGCGCTCCCCATGACATGAGCCGAAAGCGCGCGATGGGGGTTTACACCCGGAACCCCTTGTGGCAACGCAGCGCAATTCGCCGCTGGCGTTCAGCAACAAGCACAGACGAGCACAGTCAAGAGGATCGGGATGCCCAAGGAAGAATGGGGCGTGAAACGCATCTGTCCGGTGACAGGCAAGCGCTTCTATGACCTGAACCGCACCCCTGTCGTAAGCCCCTACACGGGCGAGGTGGTGCCGGTCGAAACCCCGGGCGGCAAGAGCCCGAGCGCCGCCCCCGCCCCCGAAAAGGCCAAGCCGGCCAAACGCAAGGAGGTCGAAAGCGACGACGACATCCTGGTGGATGACGACGACGCGGTCGATGTGGATGACGACCTGCTCGAAGACGACGACGACGATTCGGTCGCCTTCGAAGACCTGGCCGACGTGGCCGAGAACGACGACGAAAGCTGACGGCGCTACCGAAAAAGGGGCTTGCCACGGTCGGAGGGCTCTCGTAAACAGCGCGCATTCGGCGGTTGCGTCGTGCAGGTGGGGCCATAGCTCAGTTGGGAGAGCGCTTGAATGGCATTCAAGAGGTCAGGG
>JAFIEE010000093.1 GCA_020832705.1 Paracoccaceae bacterium | reverse complement strand
GGCCCAACGGGAGGGGTCGGATTTTCAATCCGTCCCCGACGGGCGGGAGCCCCCCTGTCCCCCAAGCGCCCACCGACCGGGGGATGCGCGCGCCTGACGCCGCCCGGATCAGGGGATCAGGCGCGCAATGATCAGATCGGCGGCCTCTTCCACACTCAGCGCCGTGGTGTCGATGCGGATCTCGGGGCTTTCGGGGGCCTCGTAGGGCGAATCGATCCCGGTGAAATTCTTCAACTGCCCCGCGCGCGCCTTGGCATATAGCCCCTTGACGTCGCGCCGCTCGGCCTCTTCCAGCGGCGTGTCGACGAAGACCTCGACAAACTCACCCGGCTGCATCATGGCGCGCACCATCTCGCGCTCGGCCCGGAAGGGCGAGATGAAGGCCGTGATGACGATCAGCCCGGCATCGGTCATCAGCTTCGCCACCTCGCCCACCCGGCGGATGTTCTCCACCCGGTCGGCATCGGTGAAGCCCAGATCCTTGTTCAGCCCGTGGCGCACATTGTCGCCATCCAGCAGGAACGTGTGCCGGTTCATCCGTGCCAGTTTCCTTTCCACCATATTGGCGATGGTGGACTTGCCCGAGCCCGAAAGCCCCGTCATCCACAGCACCGCCGGTTTCTGGTGCTTCATCGCCGCGTGATGGTCGCGGCCGATATCGGTCGCCTGCCAGTGGATGTTCTGCGCGCGCCGCAGCGCGAAATGGATCATGCCCGCGCCCACCGTCCGGTTGGTCAGCTTGTCGATCAGGATGAACCCGCCCAGATCGCGGCTCTCGGCGTAAGCTGCGAAGGGGATATCGCGGTCGGTGGTGATATTGGCCACGCCAATGGCGTTCAGATCCAGCGTCTGGGCGGCCAGATGCTCCATGGTGTTCACGTTGACCGCGTATTTCGGCGCCGCCACCGTGGCTGACACCGTCTGCGCCCCGGTCTTCAGCCAATAGGGCCGACCGGGCAGCAATTCGGTTTCATCCATCCAGACGAGGGTCGCCTCGAACTGGTCGGCAACCTCCAGCGGGGTTTGCGCGGCGCAGATCACCTGCCCGCGCGAACAATCGATTTCATCCGTGAGCGTCAGGGTCACCGCCTCCCCGGCCACGGCGCGGTCACGGTCGCCGTCGAACGTCACCACCCGCGCCACGCGAGAGGTCTTGCCCGAAGGCAGCACGCGGACTGCGTCGCCCGGCGCCACCACCCCGCCCGCGACTGTCCCGCAGAAACCGCGGAAGGACTGGTCCGGCCGGTTGACCCATTGCACCGGCATCCGGAAAGGTTTGTCCAGATCCGCCACCTGGTCCAGTTCGACCCGCTCCAGATGATCCATCAGCGCAGGCCCGCCATACCAGGGCATGTTTGCCCCGAGCGTGGTGATGTTGTCCCCCTCCAGCGCCGAGATCGGTATCGGCGTGAACGCCCCGACCCCGATGGAGCGCGCGAACGAGCGGTAGTCATCCACGATCGCGTCGAACACGCCCTGATCATAGCCCACAAGGTCCATCTTGTTCACCGCCAGAACGATGTGGCGAATGCCCAGCAGGTGCACCAGATAGCTGTGCCGCCGGGTCTGGGTCAGCACGCCGCGCCGCGCATCCACCAGAATCACCGCCAGTTCCGCGGTAGATGCGCCGGTCACCATGTTGCGGGTGTATTGCTCATGCCCCGGCGTATCGGCGACGATGAACTTGCGCTTTTCGGTGGCAAAGAAGCGATAGGCCACATCGATGGTGATGCCCTGCTCGCGCTCGGCGGCCAGCCCGTCCACCAGCAGCGCAAAATCGATCTTCTCGCCTTGCGTGCCCACGCGGCGCGAGTCTGCCTCCAGCGTGGCAAGCTGGTCTTCGAAGATCATCTTGGCATCATAGAGCAGCCGCCCGATCAGCGTGGACTTGCCGTCATCCACCGATCCGCAGGTGATGAAGCGCAGCATGGTCTTGTGCTGGTGCGTGTCCAGATACTGTTCGATGTCCTGCGCGATCAGGGCGTCGGTTTTGTAAACCTCGTTCATCAGAAATATCCTTCCTGCTTCTTCTTCTCCATCGAGGCCGCCTGATCGTGGTCAATCGCCCGCCCCTGACGCTCGGATGTGGTGGTGAGCAGCATTTCCTGAATGATCGCCGGAAGCGTGTCGGCGGTGCTTTCGACCGCGCCGGTCAGCGGATAGCACCCCAGCGTGCGGAACCGGACGGACCGCATCTGCGGCACCTCGCCCTCGTGCAGCGGAAAGCGGTCGTCATCGACCATCAGCAGCAGCCCGTCGCGTTCCACCACCGGGCGGGGGGCGGCGAAATACAGCGGCACGATCTCGATCCGCTGCAGGTGGATGTATTGCCAGATGTCCAGTTCGGTCCAGTTCGACAGCGGGAACACGCGCATCGATTCGCCCCGCGCCTTGCGGGCGTTATACAGCCGCCAGAGTTCCGGACGCTGGTTCTTGGGGTCCCAGCGATGGCTGCCGGTGCGGAAGCTGAAGATGCGCTCCTTGGCGCGGCTCTTTTCCTCATCGCGCCGGGCGCCGCCAAAGGCCGCATCGAAGCCGTGCAGGTCCAGCGCCTGCTTCAGCCCTTCGGTCTTCCACATGTCGGTGTGCAGGCTGCCGTGGTCAAAGGGGTTGATGCCACGGGCCTTGGCCTCGGGGTTCTGATGGATCAGCAACTCCATGCCCGCCGCGCGCGCGGCCTTCTCGCGCAGCTCATACATGGCGCGGAATTTCCAGGTGGTGTCCACATGCAGGAGCGGAAACGGCGGCGGGGCGGGAAAGAACGCCTTTTTCGCCAGATGCAGCATCACCGCGCTGTCCTTGCCGACGCTGTAGAGCATGACGGGGTTCGCGGCCTCGGCCGCCACCTCGCGCATGATGTGGATGCTTTCGGCTTCCAGCCGCTGCAAATGGGTCAATCGGTTGCTCATATCGGACCTGTCCTGCCGTGAAAAACTGCTCGACAGGCTGCTACCCCGGGCGTATCGCTGATACACTCCCCATTTGGGGGTGAAATGTGATCCTGCATGAGAGCCGATGCCCGCCCGCCCCGAGGAAACCGACCTGATCCTGCGCCTGCACGCCGATGCAAGCGCCGGGCGCGGATGGAACGGGGTCTGCGAGCGGCTGGCCGCATTCACCCGGGCCGAGACCGCGGCCATCCTCGTGCCGGGAACGCCGGCACCGCGCATGCCCCCGGCGCTGGCCGAGGCGCTTGCCGCCCCCGATGACCCCTGCGGCCTGCGCCGGATGCGGCCCGAACGGGTCTATGCCGCCGCCGATCTGCCCGGCCCCGGCGCCATTCCTGCACCCTGGGCGCTGCGCGCGCTCGCGATGCGCACCGGCGCGGCGGGCATGGTCTGGCTGCTGGTGGCGCGGGAGGGCGCGGATTGCCGCGCCGCCGACGGTGCGCTCCTGTCGGCGCTGGCACCGCACCTGCCGCAGGCGGTGGACACCTGCGAAACACTGCGCCGGGACCGGGCGCGGGCGACCCTGCACGGGCAGGTCGCGGCGCGGCTGGGGGCCGGATGGCTGGCCTTCGACCGCGAAGGGCGGGTCTGCGACCACGCCCCGCACGCGGCGCGCTTGCTGCGCCACACCGCGCGGCTGCGGACCGGCGCGCGGCTGCGGCCCGCCGATCCGGACGCCGCCACCCGCTTCGAGGCCGCGCTGCGCCGGGTCCTGTCCGGTCCGGGTGCCACGGAAGCGCTGGTGCTCGGCCTTCCCCCCGCGCCCGGCCTTGTGCTGACAGCCGATGCGGCGCTGCCCGGCGCGCAGGCCATGGGCTGGCTGCGGACGCCCCCCGACGCCGCGCCCGCCCCGGAACCGGTGGCGCAATACCTCGGCATTCCCCTGTCCGAGGCGCGCCTGGCCCTGGCGCTGGCCCGCGGCCTGAGCCTGCGCGCGGCCGCCGACGCCCTCGGCCTGACCGAGGAAACCGCACGCAGCTACTCACGCCAGATCTTCGCCCGCACCGGGTTGCGTGGCCAGCCGGAGCTGATCCGCGTGCTGCTGGAAAGCCCGCTCTGGATGACCGCGCCAAAGGATGCCGCCGGGGGGGGGGGGGCGCCCCCCCCGGCCCGCGGCGCGGGCGCGCATGGGTGGGGGGGTGGGGCGCGCCCGCGCCGGGGGCTTCGGCGCCCGACGGAAGCGCCGTCCTGATGCTTGCTGCGCCGTTGCGCGCGTCAGTGACCTCGCGTCAGTGCCCGCGTTCGGCCAACCAGGCGCGCATCCAGGCAATTTCCTCTTCCTGCGCGGCGATGATCGCCTCCGCCAGGGCCCGCACCTCCGGGTCTTCGCCGTATTCCAGCACGATCTCGGCCATCGCCACCGCGCCTTCGTGATGCGGGATCATGCCGAGGATGAAATCCACATCGGCATCATTGGTGAACGCAATGTCCATACCCGCATGCATCGCGTCATTGGCGGCGATATAGGCCAGCGTTGCGGGGGTGGCGTCCGCGGGCGGTTCCGTGGCGCCATGCGCGTGGCCACCATGATCCTGCGCGCCGTGCCCGTGCTGTTGCCCGTGCCCGTCTCCGTGCATCGCGTGGCCCGCGCCATGCCCGTGCATCCCGTGGCCGTGACTGCTGGCCCATCCGACCCCGCCCAGCACCAGCGCCCCGGCCAGCGCCCCTGCGGCAAGGCTTGCCGCTACCGTTGTCTTCGTTCCCATCGCATCCTCCATCCCTGATCCGGGGAATGGCATGCACGCTTCCAGCCACTGGAACGGAAATCACATGGGCGTGATGGCAGACGGCCGGGGGGCGATCAGCCGCGCGCCTCGGCCAGCGCGTCGCCCAGCGCCAAGTCGAACACCGCAAGGTCCGCATCGCGCCCCGCACTGACGCGGATGCAGCGGTCCAGCGGCGCCACCCCGGGCATGCGCACAAAGACGTCGCGCGCCATCAGCCCTTCGAGCACCTTGCGCGCGAATGCTCCGTCCTGCCCGCAATCGATGGCAACGAAATTCGCGGCCGAAGGCAGCGCGAACAGCCCGTGACCATCGGCGATCCGGGCCAGCCGCTCCCGCGCGCCCGCCACCTGCGCCACCACCTGCGCCAGCCATGCCTGATCTTCCAGCGCCGCCAGCGCCCCCGCCTGGCCGGTGATGGTCATGCCGAAATGATTGCGGATCCGGTCGAACATGGCAATCAGCGGCGCCGCGCCCACCGCATAGCCCACCCGCAACCCGGCCAGCCCATAGGCCTTGGAAAAGGTCCGCATCCGGATCAGGCGCGGGTCATCGGGGTCAAAAGGCGGCACGGCCTCGGGCGGGGCGAAATCGGCATAGGCTTCGTCCAGCACCAGCAGCGTGCCCTCGGGCAGCGCTTCCAGCATCCGCGCCACCACCCTGGCGCTGTGCCAGCTTCCCATCGGGTTGTCGGGGTTCGACAGATAGACGAGCTTCGCGCGCACCTCCTCGGCCCGGGCGACCAGCGCGGCGGGGTCTTCGCGGTCGTCGCGGTAGGGCACCTTGTGCAGCACGCCGCCGAACCCCGCGACATGGTAGTTGAAGGTCGGATAGGCCCCGTCCGAGGTCACCACCGCATCGCCCGGCTCGATCAGCATCCGCACCAGCAGACCCAGCAGCCCGTCGATCCCCTCGCCAACCATGACATTGGCGGCGCCGACGCCGTGGTGCGCCGCAAGCGCCGCGCGCAGATCATGGTTTTCGCTGTCACCGTATTTCCAGCCGTCCTGCGCCGCGCGGGCCATGGCCTCGACCGCCTGCGGCGATGGACCGAACACGCTTTCATTCGCGCCCAGCCGGGCCCGGAACGCGCGGCCCGAGGCGCGCATATGCGCCTCGGGGCCGACAAAGGGCACCGTGGCGGGCAGGGAAGCAACCAGACTGGAAAAACGCGGTCCCGACATTGCGCCGTCATATCCGTTCGACAGACGCCGGACAAGCCCGCCGCCCGCGTGTGGTTACACCACCGCACCTGCACTCAAACGCTGCAGCAGCGCCGCACCCTCGGCCAGCACCCTGTCGCGGTGGGCCGCATCCATCCGGTCCCAGGTGCGATACATCTGCGCCATGCGCGGATTGCCTTCGAACCAGGCACGGTGACGGTTCAGAAAGTGCCAGTACAGCAGGTTGAACGGGCAGGCGCGGTCGCCGGTGCGGTCCTTGACCCGGTAATGGCAGTCGCCGCAATAGTCCGACATCCGGTTGATATAGGCACCGCTGGAGACATAGGGCTTGGAGGCCACCACGCCCCCGTCGGCGAATTGCGACATGCCCAGGGTGTTCGGCGCCTCGACCCACTCCACCGCATCGGCATAGACCGACAGATACCATTCATGCACTTCGGCGGGGTCTACCCCGGCCAGCAAGGCAAAGTTGCCGGTCACCATCAGCCGCTGGATGTGGTGGGCATAGGCATCGGTCCGGGTCTGGCCCACGGCATGCGCCATGCAGGTCATCCGGGTTTCGCCGCCCCAGTACATGGCGGGCAGCTTGCGGCGATGGTTCAGCCGGTTGCGGTGCATGTAGTCCGGCCCTTCGAGGAAATAGACCCCACGCACGAACTCCCGCCAGCCGAGGATCTGGCGGATGAATCCTTCGGCCGAGTTGATGGGCACGCGGCCCGCGCGCCAGGCGTCTTCGGCGGCCTGACAGACCTCGCGCGCGGTCAGCAGCCCGATGTTCAGGTAGGGCGAGATCACCGCGTGATAGAGGAACCTGTCGCCCTTCAGCATGGCGTCCTGATAGGTGCCGAAGTCCGGCAGCGCGTGGCGGATGAAATGCGACAAGGCCTGCCGCGCGCCCTTGCGGTCGGTGGCCAGCCAGAACGGGCGCAAATCGCCGAAATTGTCCGGAAAGTGGCGCTCGACCAGCCTCAGAACGCCTTCGGTCACGGAGTCAGGTTTGAAATGTGGTGGTTGCTGGCGGAACAGGTCATCCTTTGCGGGCTTGCGGTTGTCATGATCGAAGTTCCATTTTCCGCCTGCCGGTTTGTCACCGTCCATCAGCAGCCCGGTTTCGCGCCGCATCTCGCGGTAGAAGTGTTCCATCCGCAGCGTCTTGCGCCCCCTGGCCCAGTCGGCGAAGCGGGTGCCGGAGCAGAAGAAGCGGTCATCGGGCAGGGTGCGGAGCCGCAGCGGCATCGCCGCCAGCGCCGCGATCAGTCGCCATTCGCCGGGCTGCGTGGCCAGGACCTCCTCGGCGTCCTCCTGCTGCGCCCGGCGCATCAACTCACCGGGGATGGAGCCGGTATTGTGCGGATCGTCGAAGCGGGTGTAGGCAACGCGCCAGCCATCGGCCTCCAGCCGGGCGGCAAACTTGCGCATGGCGGCAAAGAAAAAGGCGATCTTCCTGGGGTGGTGGGGGACGTAGCCCGCTTCTTCCGCGACCTCGGCCATGACCACCAGATCACGGTCACGGTCGGCCGCGCACAGGGCACCGAGCGTGTCGGTAAGCTGGTCGCCCAGCACCAGAACCAGCTTCACCATGGGATCGGCTTTCCGGCCCAGTCGAAGAACCCGCCGCTGTCTGTCGGACCCAGCCCGTCGATGACGCGCAGCAGGTTCGCGGCGGCTTCGGACGGGGGCACGGCGGGATGGCGGCCCAGGTATTTGCCGGTCAGGTCCGTCTGCACCGTGCCCGGGTGCAGCGCCACGCAAACGGCCCTGGGGTGCGAGCGCCCCAACTCGATCGCCGCGCCGCGGATGATCTGGTTGAGCGCGGCCTTGGACGCACGGTAGCTGTGCCAGCCGCCCGCGCGGTTGTCGCCGATGGAGCCCACGCGCGCCGACAGCGCCGCCACCACGCCCGCGCCGTCCCGGTCCAGCAGGCCGGGCACATGACGCAGCAGCAGCGCCGGGCCCATGGCGTTCAGCCGGAACTGCGCCAGCATCGCCTCGGGTTGCAGATGTTTCAGCGCCTTTTCCGGCCCCATGCCGTCGATTTCCAACGCGCCGGTGGCGATCAGGATGCGGTCGAAGGGGCCTTCGAGCGCATCCAGATGGGCGGCGACCGAGTCGGCATCGGTCACATCCAGCCCGTCGCCGCTGCGCGACAGCGCCGTGACCCGGGCGCCCTGCCCTGTCAGCGCCTCCACCAATGCGGCGCCGATCCCGCCCGATGCGCCGATGACCAATGCCCGCAATCTGTCCTCCATCATCGCCCGGACAGGGCAGCTAGTGCGCAGGCGCGGATGGTCCACGGGCGCAGACGCAACGGCGCCGCAGGGAGAACCTGCGGCGCCGCGTATCGTGAAAGGGGATGGCGTTATTCGGCAGGCACTGGCGCGGCGGCTTTCGCTGCGCCGAAGTGGCGACGGTTCAGATGCAGCACCAGCCAGATCATCGCCGCCTGCGCCACCAGCGCCACCGCCGTCACCGCCCAGAACACCGGCCCGAACTGCGTCACCAGCCCGGCATCCACCAGCCCGCGATTGACGAAGAAGTGGATCATCACCGCGAAACCGACACCGGGGCAGACCAGCGCGTAGGACCCCGGCGAATTCTCAGCCCCGAAGAGGAAGCGCTGCGCATAACCCTGCCGGATCAGGATCAGCGCGCCGAACAGCAGGAACAGCACCTGGACCGAGAGGTATTGCGCCAGCAGCGTCAGCGTTTCCCCGGCCATGGCGGCGGAACCGAAGTGCTCGTGCAGGCCGTGGGACTGTCGCAGGCCGAGGATGCCCAGCACGGTGATCAGCGGCACGATGATCATCAGCGTCGGCGCGGTCTCGGGGTTGGCGCCGTTCTCCATCATGGAGCGGATCCCGAGGATCATGGCGACCACGGCGATCAAGGTGGCGGTGATCAGGAAGAAGGTGGACAGCACGATCCCCAGCCCCGAGATCGCCGGCACGGTGCTGAGCGCCGCGGGGGCGGCCAGACCGACACCGACCATGGCGAAGGCGAAGGCAGGCAGGATCTGGCCGAAGTTGTTGTTGGCCGCACAGTTGAAGCCGCCTTCGGTCAGCACCCGGCCCAGGAAGCCGCCGTAAAGCCGAAAGGCCAGCACGCCGATGGCCAGAAAGGCAATCATCGCGAGCGGAAACAGGACTTCGACCACCGCCCACAGGCCGGGAACAAAGACCATGCCAAGGATGAACAGAACGTTCACGGTCATGGCCAGCGCCAGCGGCAGCGCCATCACCTGGCTTTGCGCGTTGGTGGCGGCGAATTTGGTGTAGGCCTCGCTCCGGCGCCACTCGGCGAAGCGCCGCAGGTTCCAGACCAGCGACTTGATGTTGAGCGCGGCGAACCCGGCGATGCCGACGAGCGCCAGCGCGATCATGGCCTGGATCAGAACGGAGCCGGTGGTGAACGCGGCGGCGATATCCTCGAACACCGGCACCGGCTGGCCGGGATGCGGGATCCAGAACATCAGCCACATGAAGAAGGTCACCGTCAGCCCGCCCGCGCCCAGCGCGGCCAGAAAGTAAAGCGGCGAATAGGTGTCGGAGGGACGCGAGGTCAGGATGGGCATGGCAGGTCTCCTTTAACATTCATGTTTGCGAATATATCGATATTTTGCAGAAGCGCAGTGTGGCAGGATGTCACACCTGTTCCGGCTGTCGCGGCGTGCCGGGGAGGAGGGGCTCCCGCCCGTCTTCCGTCCGCTGCCGCGTCCGTCATCCCGTTGGGCCGGGCAGCGGCGCCCCTGCGGGCGCCGCTGCGGTTGCGTTCGGACCAGGGACACGCCCACATTTTGTGGCGAGGCATGCAGCGCTGACCAGATACTGCGCGCGGGCCTTGACAGAATCCGCCCGGACGCGGACAGTCCCGTGACAGAGCCTTGCGTCCCGGGGCGGGATTCGCCCCTGCGGCGCCAAAGGTCACGGGCAGGATCATGGCAGAGGCAGCGGCGTGCAGTTCACCCGGCTTCGACTGAACGGCTTCAAGAGCTTCGTGGACCCCACGGACCTGCTGATCCGGCCCGGACTGACCGGTGTCGTCGGACCCAACGGCTGCGGCAAGTCCAACCTGCTGGAGGCGCTGCGCTGGGTGATGGGCGAAAACCGCCCCACCGCCATGCGCGGCGGCGGGATGGAGGATGT
Source organism: Paracoccaceae bacterium (assembly GCA_020832705.1). Classification (GTDB taxonomy): domain Bacteria; phylum Pseudomonadota; class Alphaproteobacteria; order Rhodobacterales; family Rhodobacteraceae; genus Rhabdonatronobacter. The sequence goes on along the minus strand of JAFIEE010000093.1, from coordinate 3,678 downwards.
GATCTTTGCCGGGTCCGGCACCCGCAACGCCCGCCATTTTGCCGAGGTCGCCCTGCAGGTGGACAATTCCGACCGCCGCGCCCCCGCCGGTTTCAACAACGACGATCAGATCGAGATCACGCGCCGGATCACCCGCGAGGCCGGGTCGGCCTATCGCCTGAACGGCAAGGATGTGCGCGCGCGCGACGTGCAGATGCTGTTTGCCGATGCCTCGACCGGGGCGCACAGTCCGGCGCTGGTCCGGCAGGGGCAGATCGCGGAACTGATCAACGCCCGGCCCCGCGCGCGGCGCCGCATCCTCGAGGAAGCCGCCGGGATCGCGGGCCTCTATCAGCGCCGCCACGAGGCGGAACTCAAGCTCAACGGCACCGAAGCCAACCTGGCGCGGGTGACGGATGTGCTGGAACAGATGGCGGCGCAACTGGCCGCGCTCGCCCGGCAGGCGCGGCAGGCGGCGCGCTACCGCGCCCTGGGGGCCGAGTTGCGCCAGGCCGAGGGGATGCTGCTGTTCCTGCGCTGGCGCGAGGCCGATGCGCTTTGCGCGGACGCCGAGGCCAGTCTGCGGGCCGCGCTGGGCACGCGCGGGCGCGCCGAGGCCGCGGTTACGGCCGCCGCAACCGCCCGCGCCGGGGCCGAGGATGCCCTGCCGCCGCTGCGCGAGGAAGCCGCCGTTTCCGGGGCGATCCTGCAACGTGTTCAGGTGCAGGCCGAAAGCCTGGACGAGGCGGAGCGCCGCGCCGCCGAAACCCTCCGCGCCATCGAGTCCCGACTGGCGCAGATGGACGCCGATATCGACCGCGAAACCGCCCTCAACGCCGATGCCGGGGCCGCGATTGCCCGGCTGGAACAGGAGGCCGCCGAACTGGACGCGGCGCAGGACGGGCACGGCCCGGCCCTGACCGATGCCGAGGCTCGCGCCGAGGCGGCCGCCGCCGAACTGGACGCGCAGGAGCGCGCGCTGTCGGGCAGCACCGAGGATGCGGCGCGCCTGGCGGCACGGCATCAGGCCGCAATGCAGGCGGTGTCCGAGGCAGCGCAGCGGCTTGAACGCCTGCGCGAGGCCGCCGCCACCACGGCCCGGACCGCGACCGAGGCCGACAGCGCACTTTCCGCAGCCGAAGCGGCGATGCAGGACAGCGCGGCGCGCCTGCAATCGTCACTGGCCGAACATGCCGCCGCCGACGCCGCCCTGTCCGAGGCCGAGGCCGCCCTTGCCACGCTGCAGGAGGCCGAAAGCCGCAGCCGCGCGCGCCGCACCGAAGCCGAAGGCGTGGCCGGAACCCTGCGCGCGGAGGTGCAGGCGCTGGGACGGCTGGTCGAGCGTGACACCGACGCCTCGGGCACGGTGCTGAACGCGCTCACGGTGGCCGACGGCTACGAGCACGCGCTGGGGGCCGCGCTCGGCGATGACCTGCGCGCACCGCTGGCCGAAGGCGACGGGGTCAGAGGCTGGCACCGGCTGCCGCCGCTGGATGCGGCGCCGCCACTGCCCGAGGGCGCGGAACCGCTGGCCGCGCATGTCGACGGCCCGGAACACCTGAACCGCCGCCTGTCACAGACCGGGATTGCCGGACGCGCGGAGGCGAAGGCCCTGCATGCAGCGCTGGCGCCGGGGCAGCGGCTTGTCTCGGTCGAGGGCGACCTGTGGCGCTGGGACGGGTTGCACTTGGGGGCCGCCGATGCCAGCGGCGCGGCGGCGATGCGCCTGCAGCAGGTGAACCGGCTGCGCCGCCTGCGCGCTGATCTGGCCAGCGCCGAGGATGCCGCCGCCGCGGCGCGCGCCGCACATGCCGCCGACGAAACCGCGCTGTCCGCGCAGGTGGCGCAGGAACGCCAACTGCGCACCGCGCGGCGCACGGCCGAGGCGCAGGTGAGCGCCGCCCGCTCCGCCCTCTCGCGGGCAGAAACCGCGCGCGACCGGGCACAGGGCCGGCGCGACGCCGCGCGCGATGCGCAGGCCCGGCAGACTGCCGAGGCCGAAACGCAGGCCGACACCCTGGCCGCAGCCGAAACAGCCCTGGCGAACGAGGCAGATCCGGCAGCGGCGCGCGCCCAGGTGGAGGGGCTGCGCGCGCAGGTGGAGGCCGCGCGGAGCGCAACACTCGCCGCCCGGGCGAAAGCTGCGGACCTGCGACGCGAGGGCGAGCGGCACACGCGGCGGCGGCAGGAGATCACCCGGGAACTGGACGGATGGCGCCAGCGGCTTGACAGCGCCAGCGCGCGCATGGCCGATCTGGAGCATCGGCGCGAAGAAAGCCGCGGCGAGTTGAAGGCGGCGGCGGACCTGCCCGCGACGCTGGCCGCGCAACGAACGGAACTGGCGCGCGCCATCGCCGATGCACAATCGCGTCAGACGGCGGCGCAGGACGCGCTGGCCGCCGCCGAAACCGCGCTGGCCACCGCTCGCGCCGCCGAACGCGATGCCGAACGCGCCGCAGGCGAGGCACGCGAAACCCAGGCGCGCGCCGAAGCCCGCGCCGAAGCCGCCCGCGATGCCCGCACCGCCGCCGCCGCGCGCATCGCCGAAGAGCGCGACCAGAGCCCGGCCGCCCTGCGCGCGGCGCTCGACAGCGGCAGTGGCTGCGGCAGCGGCAGCGGCAGCGGCAGCGGCGAAACCCTGCCGACCGCGGAAGCGCTGGAAACCGAGGTCGCGCGCCTGCGCCGGGCGCGCGAAAGCCTTGGCGCGGTCAACCTGCGCGCCGAGGAGGACGCGCGCGCGCTGCAGGCCGAAAGCGACATGCTCACGCAGGAGCGCGCCGATCTGGAAGCGGCAGTGGCCAAGCTGCGCGGCGGCATCGCGGCGCTGAACCGCGAAGGGCGCGAACGCCTGCTGGTGGCCTTCGAGCGGGTCAACGGCAATTTCGCCACGCTGTTTGCGCATCTGTTCGGCGGCGGCGAGGCGCGGCTGGTGCTGGTGGAATCCGACGATCCGCTGGAGGCGGGGCTGGAAATCATGTGCCAGCCCCCGGGCAAGAAACTCTCGACCCTGTCGCTCCTGTCGGGGGGCGAGCAGACGCTGACCGCGCTGGCGCTGATCTTTGCGGTGTTCCTGGCCAATCCGGCGCCGATCTGCGTGCTGGACGAGGTCGACGCGCCGCTCGACGATTCCAACGTGGCGCGGTTCTGCGACCTCCTGGACGAGATGACCCGGCGGACCGAGACCCGGTTCCTGATCATCACCCACAACGCCATCACCATGGCGCGCATGGACCGGCTGTTCGGGGTGACGATGGTGGAACAGGGCGTGAGCCAACTGGTCAGCGTGGACCTGCACGATGCCGAGGCGCTGGTCGCCTGACCGCGCCTGCGAAGCGCCTGCGCCGGCCGGGCCGGAGCGGTCGGGTCGCCCCCCCCCCGCTCGCGCCCCGCGCATCGCCCCCCGCGCGCGCCCCGCGCATCGTTCACGCACGCGTCGCCCTCCGCAGCGCAAGGGGCGCGATGGCCCGCCGACGGAAAGGCCCTGCTGCCCCTGCCCCCGGCAGGGGCAAGCGCCCTCGGGGCGTGCGGGGTGGGTGGGCGGGCGCGGCCCGAGGGCGCTTTGCGCGGCGCGCCGGGGAGAGCGCATCGCACCGCAGCCGGGCCCCGACGCGGTCGGCAGCACCTGGCTTGACCGGGGCACTCCCGCCCCCGGCCGGGCGCCGCAGGTTCCCTGCGCCGCCGCCGGGGTTGGGCCGGGCC
>JAFIEE010000092.1 GCA_020832705.1 Paracoccaceae bacterium | reverse complement strand
GGCGCGGACCCCGCGGCCACCGGTCCGGTCGCTTCCCCCTGCAGATCAGCCAGAATATCCACGCCCTGCATCTTCAGGAAGTGCAGCATGTCGATGAAGACCCAGTTCTCGGCCAGCCTGTCGCCTGTGCGCCGGTAGATATCGACCACGCGCATGTCGCCGGTGCCGCCCGGCGGCAGGCCCAGAAAGCCACCCTCCGAGGTCAGCGTCAGGTTCGGCCAGCCGAAGAAACCGCCGTAATGCCCTTCGGCCAGCCGCGCCAGATGGCCGTTGAAGCGCCGCCCGGACAGACGCGTGCGGAACGGGCGCTGGTGCTGTTCGATATAGCGCGGGATGGTGTAGGTGGCGCCGATCCCCTCGGGGCCCCACCAGAGCATGTCATCGGTCCAGTTGTGCGAGAGCTCCTCCTCGGGTGAGGCAAAGCCGCGCTGCGCGTCGATATGCCCGATCATCCGGCAGATCAGGTCGAGCGTCTGGCGCCCCTCCTCCGCAGGCTGCGGGTCGGTCAGCAGACCGTCATGGGTGGCCGGCCCCGGCTGGATGAGATGCGCGCCGGTCTGTTCCGGCAGCGGCCGATACCCGGCCTGCCGCATCAGGTGCAGCAGGTCGCAGAAGAACGCGGTCTCGATGATGCGGCCGTCGCGGACATGGTGGAATTCGGCGTAGCGCAGGAAGGCGAGTTTCCGGGTCGGCGCCAGCCCGAGGAACGGCGCGTCGAACAACCCCATCAGATGACCCATGGAAACCACCCAGACGGTGCCGAAACCGTCGATCTGGTTCTGCCCGGCAAAGAAGATATCCTCGCGCCGCTGAAGGCGGGTCATGGCGGCAAGACACGGCTGCCAGAACGCGGCGGCCACGGCCTCGGGTCCGCGCTGTTCGTCCCAGGGGTGCATGCCGCGCCAGTGCCAGTCCGGGGCAGTGTGGCGGGCAAGCGCCTGGACGACCGTTTGTTCGGTCGCCGCTGCGATGGCGGCGTGATGGGCGCGGACGAGGGCTTTTTCAGTCTGGTAGGGCATGATGGGCCGGTGTGCTGGAGGGTGAAGCCCGGGGGCGCTGCCCGTCGCCATTGTCAGGTGAACCAATGGCGACGGGCAGCGCCTGTGAGTATTTCAGGCAAGATGAAGGTGCAAGGCTCAGCCCTTCACGGCACCGGCCGTCAGGCCCGAAACGATCTGCCGCTGGAAGAACAGGATCAGCACGAACAGCGGCGCAGTGGCCGAAACCACGGCAGCGACGGCGAACATCACGTTGCCCTCGACCTGGGTGGAGCCCAGGAAGGAAGCGATTTTCGGCACCATGGTCTGGTTCTGCTGGCTGAGCAGCATCGCCGTCACCGCAAAGTCGTTATAGGCCAGCAGGAAGCTGAACAGACCCGTGGTGATAACACCCGGCCACATCACCGGCACGATGACATGGCGAAACGCCTGGAACCGCGTGCAGCCATCGACCATGGCGGATTCGTCCAGATCCTTGGGGATGTTCAGAAAGAAGCTGTGCAGCATCCACAGCGTGAAGGGCTGGTTGATCGCCACCAGAACGATGATCGCCGTGGGCAGATGGCCCCAGACATTCCACTGGAAGAAGGGCAGCAGATAGCCCGAGACCAGCGTGATATGCGGCATGGCGCGGAAAACCAGCGCGATCATCAAGAGCCAGAACGTGTAGCGGAAGCCCGAGCGCGCCAGCGCATAGCCCCCGAGCGTGCCGAAGGTCAGCGAGATGATGACCACGGAGAAGACCACGATGAAGGTGTTCATCGCCGCGCGCCAGAATTCCTCCTGCACCCAGGCGCCATGATAGCCCTGCCCGGTGAAGGCGCTGCCGGTCTGGGCCGTGGTGAAGGTGCCGCGCAGCGCGTTGCGCCAGTCGGCGAGCGAGAAGAAATCCGCCTGGACCTTGAAGCTGCCCCAGAGGGTCCACAGGAAGGGGAAGGAGGCGACAACGACCCAGAGCAGCACAAGGCCGGTGGAAACCGTGACGAGCAGGGCCGAACGGCGTTGTTTGGCGGCCATCGGTCAGTTCCTCTTGCGGTTGAAGTCGCGCCAGGTGCGGATCAGCACCGGTGTCAGCAGGACGATCACGCCGAAGATCGTCAGCATGGAGGTTGTGGCGGCGGCACCGAACTGGGCGGAATCCCCGCGCAGGTAGTTGAAGATATTGTAACTGAGCGAGGTCGCGCTGGCCTGCGCCTGAAAGCCCACGATGGGTTCGAAGACGCGGAAATTGTCCATCAGTTGCATCAGCGTGATGAAGACCGCCAGCGGCATCAGATGCGGGATCACCACATAGCGGATGCGCTGCCAGCGCGAGGCACCGTCGATCATGGCGGCTTCCAGCGGTTCCTCGGGCACGGTCTGAAGCCCGGCATAGAAGACGATGAACGCGAAGGGCGCCGAGGACCAGATGCCGTAGACGATCAGCATGATCCAGGTCAGCGTGGGCGACGCCCGGAGCGACAGGCCGGGGTCATTGAGCAGCACCTGCAAGGTGGCCCCCAGCACCCCGCGACTGTCCACCATCCAGTAGAGCACCAGCGAGCCGATCAGCGGCGTCACGATCATCGGCAGCAGCGAGACGAAGATCGTCGGCCCCCGGAAGATGCGCGGCAGCGCGTTGACCCCCAGCGCGATGGCCAGCCCCAGCACCAGCACGAATGGCGTGACAACAAAGGTGAAGGTCAGCGTGAAGGCCAGCGCGCGCCAGAACGGCAGGGTCATGGCGCGGCGGGTGAAATCGGCGAAACTGTCCGACCGCTCCCACATGCTGGCGAGTTCGGCAAACGCCAGATGGTTGCGGTCGGTGTAATTCGACAGCCCCGCGAAGCGCCCCAGGGGCTGCGCCTCGCGCAATTCGCGCGTGGCCTCGCGATCGACGATGGTTTCCTCCTCGCAACCGAAGGGGCCGCAGTTTTCCACCGTGCGCAGGACCTGCTCATGCTCGACATGCAGCGACTGGATGAACACCGACACCACCGGCAGGGCGATGAACAGGATCATTGCCAGCGCCGAGGGGAAGATGAACCAGAAGAAGGTGCGGTGTTTCATGATGCCTGCCCTGCAAGAACACGGGCGGCCCGATGGGCCGCCCGTTCCGGTCTCAGTTCAGGAAGCCCTGCGCGCGGGCCGCCGTGACATAGGCGGCCTCGATCGTTTCCAGCGTTTCCTCGGCGCTGGCCGAGCCCTGCAGGAAGGGGGCAAGGTTGTCGCCCAGCGCGGTGTGCATCAGCCCCATGTAGGGGGTCATCGGATAGGGCGCGGCGCCGCCTTCGGCGCTGGCGATCACCCCGGCCGAAGCGGGCGTCGGCGCGTAGCCCTCGCCCAGCCAGACGGCCAGCGCAGAGTTTTCGGCCACGCGCTCCGGCGTGATGCCGTTCAGCATCGCCTGGAAGCTGGCCGCCGCATCCTCGTCCGAGGTGTTCGCGGCGATGGTGAAGCCATCCCACCACAGCGTGGTCGCCGGGCGCCCGTCCGCCGTGGCGCGCGGCGCGCCGGCCAGAACGGTCGATTCGACGATCTCGGAGGTGGTGTTGTCCCCCGAGAGGATCCCCGCCCCGCGTGACCCCCAGTGCAGCATCAGCGCCACCTCGCCCGCTTCCCAGAGCGCCTGCACCGAGTTCGAATCGAAGGTCAGGTAGTCCGGGTCCGAGAAGCCGGTCAGCGCCTTCAGCGACTCGAGCGCGGCCAGCCCCTCGGGGCTGTTGACCGCAGGCGCCGCCGAACCCGGCTCGAAGAAGCGCCCGCCGTGGCCCAGATGCAGGTTGACGAATTCCTGCGCCAGATTCCAGCCTGCCCCGGACACCATCGCCACCGGGTTGGCCATCAGGCCCTGTTCGCGGATCGCTTCGGCAGCGGCCAGCACATCCGCGATGGTCTCGGGCGGCGCGACCCCGGCCGCTTCGAGGATATCGGCGCGATAGAACAGGTGCTGGGCATTGGCCATGAAGGCCACGGCCATCACATTGCCCTCGATCCGGACAAGCTGCGTGGGCTGCAGCCAGTCACCGTATTGTGCGACCAGATCATCCAGCGGGCGGATCAGCCCGGCATTCATCAGCGGCACGATGGAGCCGTTGGCGACAACGGCCACCGAGTATTGCGACGGGTTCGCGGTCAGCGCCGCCACCTGCAGGTCGCGGTGGTCCGCGGTCAGGTTCGCGCTCACGCGCACACTATCGGTGGCGCAGGCCTGCGCGCCAGCGATCACCGCCTGCAGCGCCGGGAAGTCATTGCCAAGGATCGACACATTGCCGGCCGCGATCCCGCAATCCGCAGACGCCGCCGAGCCCAGACCCATCGCCAGCACCGAGGCGCAGGCCATCAGCTTCCATTGCTTGTTCATTCCGCATCTCCCTGTTGTCGACCGCGGCGAATCGGCTCACCGCGTCATTGCATACGCTTGCATTAAACCATAATCCCGCCGCCGGTGAAGAGAATAATCTATCTGCGAATGATATTTCATTATCGCTTCAAAAAAGGCTTGTCGTCTGCGCACCATGCTGTCAGTCTTGGATGCATACGTATGCACATCCCGCTGCCAGCCGGAGACCGCCATGGCCGAGATCGAGTTGCGCAACCTTTCCAAGCGCTGGGGAAGCTTCGTCGGCGTCCATGCCTTTGACCTGACCATCGCCGACAAGGAATTCGTGGTGCTGCTGGGGCCCTCGGGCTGCGGCAAGACCACAACCATGCGCATGATCGCGGGGCTGGAGGAGATCACCGAGGGGGAGGTGCTGATCAACGGCACGCGCGTCAACGACCTGGAGCCCAAGGACCGTGACATCGCCATGGTGTTCCAGTCCTACGCGCTCTATCCGAACATGAACGTCTATGACAACATCCGCTTCCCGCTGAAGGTGCGTGGCACGCCCAAGGCCGAACATGACGCCAAGGTGCGCCGCGCCGCCGAGATGGTGGAGCTTGGCCCCTTCCTGCATCGCCGCCCGGCGGAGCTTTCGGGCGGGCAGCGCCAGCGGGTTGCGCTGGCGCGCGCCGTGGTGCGCGAGCCGAACCTTTTCCTGATGGACGAGCCGCTGTCCAACCTGGACGCCAAGCTGCGCGTTTCCACCCGCGCGCAGATCAAGCACCTGAGCCACGAACTGGGCGTCACCACCATCTATGTGACCCATGACCAGATCGAGGCGATGACCCTGGCCGACCGCGTGGTGGTGATGAAGGCCGGCATCGTCCAGCAGGTCGGAACGCCCACCGAGATCTACGACCGGCCCGCCAACACCTTTGTTGCCGGTTTCATCGGCACACCGGCGATGAACCTGCTGGACGGGCGCGTCACCGGCGGCGCCTTCGAGGGCGAGAACGTGCGGATCGCAGGGCTGGCGGCGCCCGACGGTCCGGTGACACTGGGGTTTCGCGCCGAAGATGCGCGGATGGTGCCCGCAGGTGGCCAAATCAGCGCGCCGGTCTACTCGCTGGAGCTGCTCGGCGATGCCACCATGACCACCGTGCGCGCGGGCGGGGCGATTGTCTCGATCAAGTGCCCCAAGGAATTCCGCGCCGAAATCGGCGCGCCGTTTCACGCCGAAATTCCCGCAGCTGCCGTGCATCTGTTTCACGCGGAGACCGGCGCGCGGATCGCATGATCCGCACGGCGAAACTCTGCCTCCCGCCCGAAATTGCCCAAGGTAACCCGATGCCCATCACCCGCCTGAAAACCGCCAAACCCGAGTCCGAGCGCGCCGAAGATGACGCGAACGTGCGCGCCATGGTCGAGGCCACGCTTCGGGACATCGAAACCCGTGGCGATGCCGCTGTGGCTGACCTGAGCGCGCAATTCGATGGCCTGTCGCGGCCCTCATTCCGGTTGACCGCGTCGGAAATCGAAGCGGCGATGGCCAAGGTCAGCGCCCGCGACATGGACGATATCCGCTTCGCCCAGACCCAGATCCGCCGCTTTGCCGAAGCGCAGCGGGCAAGCATGACCGATATCGAGGTTGAAACCCTGCCCGGTGTCATTCTGGGCCACAAGAATATCCCTGTGCAATCCGTGGGGTGCTATGTGCCGGGCGGCAAGTTCCCCATGGTTGCTTCTGCGCATATGTCGGTGCTGACCGCGCAGGTCGCGGGCGTGCCGCGCATTGTGGCCAGCGCCCCGCCGCACAAGGGCGCACCGCACCCGGCCATTGTGGCCGCCATGCATCTGGGCGGGGCGCATGAAATCTACGTTCTGGGTGGCATTCAGGCCGTGGGCGCGATGGCGATCGGCACCGAAACCATCGAGCCTGTGCATATGCTGGTCGGCCCCGGCAATGCCTTCGTGGCCGAGGCCAAGCGCCAGCTTTATGGCCGCGTCGGCATTGACCTGTTTGCAGGGCCAACGGAGACGATGGTCATTGCCGATGACACGGTCGATGCGGAACTCTGCGCGACCGACCTCTTGGGGCAGGCCGAGCATGGCTATAATTCGCCTGCCTGCCTGATCACCAATTCACGCAAGCTGGCCGAGGGGACGCTTGCGGAGATCGACCGTCTGCTCGCCATCCTGCCCACGGCCGAAACCGCCGCCGCAAGCTGGCGCGACTATGGTGAGGTGATCCTGTGCGACAGCCATGATGAAATGCTCGCCGTCGCCAATGACATGGCCTATGAGCATGTGCAGGTCATGACCGACCGCGATGACTGGTATCTGGACCAGATGCACAGCTATGGCGCGCTGTTCCTTGGGCCGCGCACCAATGTCGCCAATGGGGACAAGGTGATCGGCACCAACCACACCCTGCCCACGAAAAAGGCCGGGCGCTATACGGGCGGGCTCTGGGTCGGCAAGTTCCTGAAAACCCACTCCTATCAGCGCATCATGACGGATGAAGCCGCTGCACAGATCGGGGAATACGGCTCGCGCCTGTGCATGCTCGAAGGCTTTGTCGGTCATGCCGAGCAATGCAATATCCGCGTGCGCCGTTACGGTGGCAGGAATGTGCCTTACGGGGTCGCAGCGGAATGACCCCCTCGGAGATGAAGGCCGCGCGGGCGCCTTTCCAACAGGCCGCTGCGACCGCCACGCCGGATGGTCTGCGCAGCCTTGATTTCCGGTGCCCGGAGGATGGTCTGATGCGCGAAAACCGGGTGCTGGTCGATCTGCTGGACATGTGGGCGCAGATCGGTGTCGATGTGCTGGGGCGGATGCGCGCGTTCAACAGGCGCCGCTGCCTTGCCCCGATCCATCTGGACCAAGGACTGACCGCATGACCCTTCCCCGCACCCCGTCTTTCAACCTGCATGGCAAGCGCGCGCTGGTCACTGGCGCCTCGTCCGGCATCGGCCTCGCCTGCGCCGCCGCACTGGCCGAGGCGGGCGCGCATGTCACGATGGTCGCGCGCGGGGCCGCGCGTCTGGAGGACGCCTGCGCGCAGATCACCGATGCGGGCGGCAGTGCTGCGGCGCAGGCTCTCGATATGGCCGATATTGCGGCACTGAGAGAGTTCATCTCCGCCGAAGGCCCGTTCGATGTGCTGGTCAATGCCGCGGGCATGGCCCGCCACAGCCCCGCGCTGGACACTGCGGAGGAAGATTTTGACGCGGTCGCCGCCGTCAACATCAAGGCCGCCTATTTCGCCGCGCAAGCGGTCGCGCAAGGGCTGATCACCGCCGGCAGGCCCGGCTCCATCATCCAGATCTCCAGCCAGATGGGCCATGTCGGCGGGATTGACCGCGCGGTCTATTGCGCGACCAAACACGCGGTCGAGGGCATGACCAAGGCGATGGCCATGGAATGGGGACCGCACGCCATCCGCGTCAATACGCTCTGCCCCACCTTCATCCGCACGCCGCTCACGGAATCCACATTCCAGGACCCCGACCGCCGCGCCTGGGTTGAAAGCAGGATCAAGCTGGGCCGCGTGGGGCGGGTCGAGGATATCATGGGCGCGGTGCTCTACCTTGCCTCGGACGCCGCGGCGCTGGTCACCGGCAGCGCGCTGCGGGTCGATGGCGGATGGACCGCAGGATGAGCGCACCCCCCCGCATCACCTCGCTCGATGTGGCACGGCTGGCCGGTGTCAGTCAGTCCGCCGTAAGCCGCGTCTTCACCCCCGGTGCCAGCGTCGCGCCCAAGACCGCCGCCAAGGTGCGCGCCGCCGCCAAGACGCTGGGCTATCGCCCCAATTCGCTGGCCCGCGCCATGATCACCGGCAAGAGCCGGATCATCGGGCTGGTGGTCGCCTATCTGGAGAACCAGTTCTACCCGGTCGCGATCGAAAAGCTCGGCCATGCGCTGCAGGCGCAGGGATACCATGTCCTGCTGTTCATGGCCTCCAACACCGAAGGCGAAATGGAACGGCTGGTCGAGGACCTGCTTGCCTATCAGGTGGACGGGATCATCACCGCCTCGGTCGCGATCAGCAATGACGTGACGCGGCGCTGTTCGGACGCGGGCATCCCGCTGGTCATGTTCAACCGCGGCCAGCCGGGGTCCGGCCTGTCCTCGGTCACATCGGCCAATGCGCTGGGCGGGCGCAAGGTGGCGCAGTTCCTGCTGGCGGGCGGGCACCGGCGGATCGCCCATATCAGCGGCTGGCAGGGGGCCAGCACCGGCCGTGACCGTGCGCGCGGGCTGATCGAAGGCCTGGCCGAGGCCGGGCAGCAGCCCCACGCCATCATCGATGGCATGTTCGACCGCGACACCGCCGCCGACGCCGCCCGCACACTGATGGACGGGGCCGACCCTCCCGATGCGATCTTCGTGGGCAATGACCACATGGCCTTTGCCGTGATGGATGCGCTGCGCGCCATGGGGCTTGACGTGCCGCGCGATGTCTCGGTCGTGGGCTATGACGATGTGCCGATGGCGGCCTGGGGCGCCTACCGGTTGACCACCGTGCGCCAGCCGCTGATGCGCATGGTCGAGGCCACGGTCGAAACCCTGCTCGCCCAGATCGACACCCCCGACCGCGCCGCGCAAAGCATCGAGATCGACGCCCCGCTGATCCGCCGCGCCTCGGCCCGGTGCCCCGAAGGAGACACCGATGCAGGGCTTTGATCCGCAATGGCGCGATTTCCCGGACTATATCTTCGGGATCACCCGCGCGATCTGGGAGGGGCGCGATCTGGCCGGGCTCCACCGCTGGTATGCGCCCGATATCGTCGTGCGGATGCCCGGCGGGATCTCCACCGGCAACGCCGGTGTCATCGCCGCCACCATGGCCACGCTGTCGGAATTCCCCGACCGGCGCCTGCTGGGCGAGGATGTGATCTGGTCCGGCACGCCCGAGGCCGGGATGCTGTCCTCGCACCGCATCCTGTCCACCGCCACGCATCTGGGCGATGGGGCGTTTGGGCCCGCCAGCGGCAAGGCGCTGCGCTACCGGATCATCGCCGACTGCCACGCCCGCGCCGACGTGATCGACGACGAATGGCTGATCCGCGACAACGGCGCGATCGTGCGGCAGATGGGCTGGGCGCCCCGCGCCTTTGCCCGCGACCAGGTCGCCCGCGAAGGCGGCGCCGGGGCCTGCCCCCGCCCCTTCACCCCCGAGATCGACCGCCCGGGCCCCTACACCGGGCGCGGCAATGACAACGAATGGGGCGCACGGCTCGCCGACACGCTGACCCGGATCATGGGGGCCGAGGTGTCAGCCATCGCCCGGGTCTATGACCGGGCCGCGAACCTCTTCTACCCCGGCGGGCTCGAGACCTGCTCGCATGACGGGGCCGAACGCTTCTGGATGGGGCTGCGCGCCGCCTTTCCCTCGGCCGCCTTCACCATCCACCACACCATCGGCCGCGCGGACCCGATGCTGCCCCCGCGCGCCGCCCTGCGCTGGTCGCTGGACGGCACCCATGACGGCTGGGGCGCCTTCGGCGCGCCCACCGGCGCGCGTGTCCACGTGATGGGCGCGACCCATGCCGAATTCGGCCCCTGGGGCGGCCTGGACGGCCGCCACGGCTGGGGCCTCCGGCGCGAACATACGCTTTTCGACGAAACCGCGATCTGGAAGCAGATCGTCCTGCATACAGGTGAGACATGACCTCCGCCGAGATGGAAGCCCGCATCGTCCGCTATGGCGCGCTTCAACCCTGCAAGACCGCCTTCATCGACGCCCATACGCCGGGCAGCGACCGGAAGGAGAATTTCACCATCATCGGCGGCGGGGTGTCCGAAAGCGCCGACCAGCACGTGCATATCGTGGACACGCCGGGGTTCAACATCGGTGCTGCGGGCCAGCCGCCCTATTGCCGCAACTCGCTGCACAGCCACCGCACGGCCGAGGTGTTCTTCGTGCTCAAGGGGCGCTGGCGCTTCTTCTGGGGACGTTGGGGCACCGCCGGCGAGGTCGTGCTGGAAGAGGGCGACATCTTCAACATCCCCACCGGCATCTTCCGCGGATTCGAGAATATCGGCACCGATTACGGGATGATCATGGCCATCTTGGGGGGCGATGACGCCGGCGGCGGCGTGATCTGGGCGCCGCAGGTGATCGAGGATGCGCGCGCCCACGGGCTGGTGCTGGGCGAAAACGGCAAGCTCTATGACAGCAAGCGCGGCGCGGCCCTGCCCGAGGGGGTGGCCCCCATGCCGCTGCTGACCGAGGCAGAGCTGGAAGCCTTCCCCGAACCCGCCCCTGCCGAGGTGATCCCCAACCATGTCGCCCGCTACTGGGATCTGGTGGCGCTGGCTGGCCGCGCCCCTGCCTGCGTCATCGGCGAAAACGGCCTGCTGCGCGACCGCCCGGGCTTCGAGGTCAGTTTCCTGACCCGCGCGAGCGCGTCCGGGGCGTTCCAGAGCCACAGCCGCCCCGTCGTGCTCATGCCTGTGCGCGGCCACTGGCGGGTGGAATGGCCCGGCGGCGCGGCCACGCTCAACCCCGGCGACACCTGCCTTGTGCCCGAAGAGCTGCCCCACGCGGTCGTGCCCGCCATGACCGGCGAGGCAAGCCTCTATCGCATCATCGGCACCGATGATCCGGCCGGGCCGACTTGCAGGCCCTGATCATTTTCTTGCCGCAAATACTCCGGGGGGAGTCCGCAGGACGGGGGGCCCCCCCCCCCCACCCCGCCGGAAAAGGAGAACCCGATGCCCCTTCGCACAACCCATGTCGGCTCGCTCCCCCGCTCGCAGGCCGTGGTCGATTTCCTCTTCGCCCGCGAACGCGGGGAAGACCATGACCGGGATGCCTTCGACGCCTGCATGGCCGAAGCCGTGATGGAAAACGTCCGCCGCCAGAAGGCGGCGGGCATCGACATTGTCTCGGACGGCGAATGCTCCAAGATCAGCTACGCCACCTATGTCAAGGACCGCTACACGGGGTTTTCCGGCGACAGCCCGCGCAACGCCCCTGCGGATCTGATGATGTTCCCGACCTTCCTGGAGCGGCTGGCACAATCGGGCGGCACGCCGACCTATGCGCGCCCACAATGCACCGGCCCGGTGGAAAGCCGTGGTCAGGTTGAGTTGCAAAAGGATATCGCCAACCTGAAAGCGGCGATGGCCGCGCATGGGGTGGCGCAGGGTTTCATGAACGCGGCTTCGCCCGGTGTCATCAGCCTGTTCCTGCAGAACGCCCATTACCCCGACCGGCAGGCGTATCTGGACGCGCTGGCCGATGCGATGCGCGATGAATACCGCACCATCCTGGACGCCGGATTGGCGCTGCAACTGGACTGTCCGGACCTTGCCCTGTCGCGGCACATGCTGTTCACCGAGTTGAGCGACGCCGCGTTTCTGGCGGTTGCCGAAACACATGTGGCGGCGCTGGAGCGCGCACTGGACGGGCTGCCGAAGGACAACATCCGCCTGCATATCTGCTGGGGCAACTACGAAGGCCCGCATTGCTGCGATATCGACATGGCGACCATGTTCCCCCTGCTGATGCGCGTGCCCGCCCGCTACGTGCTGTTCGAAACCGCCAATCCGCGCCACGGCCATGAATGGACCGTGTTCCGCGACCGGGCGGGCGACATTCCGTCCGACAAGGTGCTGATCCCGGGCGCCGTGGACACCACCACCAATTTCATCGAACACCCGGACCTTGTGGCGCAGCGACTGGAGCGGTTCACGGACATCGTCGGCCCCGACCGCGTCATCGCCGGGAGCGACTGCGGCTTCGGCACATTCGCGGGTTTCGGCGCAGTGGACCCTGAAATCGCCTGGGCCAAGCTGGCCACACTGGCCGAAGGCGCGCGGCGGGCCGCATGACACCGCTGCTGCTGATCCCCGGCATGATGTGCGATGCGCGCATGTGGGGGCGCGTGCCCACGGCGCTGCCCGGCCCCGTTCACCACGCCCTGCCGACCGAGGGCGAAACCATCCCGGACATGGCCGGTGCCATCCTGCGCGATGCCCCCGCGCGTTTTGCGCTGGCGGGGCTGAGCATGGGCGGGATCGTCGCCATGGAGATGCTGGAGCAGGCGCCCGACCGGGTGGTGCGGCTGGCGCTGATGGACACAAACCCGCGGGCCGAAGCGCCCGGGGTTCAGGCCCGCCGCGCCCCCCAGATCGCCCGCGCGCTGGCGGGCGATCTGGACGGTGTGATGCGCGACGAGATGACGCCCAACTACCTCGCCGACCCGGCGGACACCGCAACGCTGGATCTTTGCATGGCCATGGCGCGCGATCTGGGACCCGAGGTCTTCCGCCGCCAGTCCCTGGCGCTGAAGGCCCGCGCCGACCGCACCGAGACGCTCAGGCGCTTCACCGGCCCGGCGCTGGTGCTGATGGGCGCGCATGACCGCCCCTGCCCCCGCGACCGGCACGAATTGATGCACCGCCTGATGCCGCAATCGCGTCTTGTCGTCATCGCCGGCGCGGGCCACCTGCCCCCGCTCGAACGCCCGGAGCCGACAATCACCGCCCTGAAGGAGTGGCTGACCGCATGACCCCCGACCTGCTGACCCTGCTGACCCTGCTGACCCTGCTGCGCGACACCGACACCCCTTCGGTCTGCAATGCCATCGAGGTGGTGCAGGGCAAGCGTGGCTTCGACGCTTTCACCCGCGGCACCATGCTGTGTTCCGAACCGGGGCGCCGCGTGGTCGGCTATGCGGTGACCGCGCAGATCGCCGCCCTTGCCCCGCCCGCCGAGAACCCGGCCGTGATCCGCGCGCGGCGCATGGCCTATTACCGCGCCATGCATGACGCACCGCAGCCCTCGGTCGCGGTAATCGAGGACCTGGACTGGCCCGACTGCATCGGCGCCTATTGGGGCGAGGTGAACACCACCATTCACAAGGGCTTCGGCATGTCCGGCGCACTGACCAACGGGGTGATGCGCGACCTGGATGACCTGCCGCAAGGGTTCCCGGTGATCGCCGGCAGTGTGGGGCCCAGCCACGGTTTCGTGCATGTGCGCAGCCTGGGCGAACCCGTGTCGGTCTTCGGATTGCGGATCGCACCGGGCGATCTGATCCACGCCGACCGTCACGGCGCGCTGGTGATCCCGCCCGAGGTGGTGCCCGACCTCGCCGCCGCCATCGACCGGATGCGCGCGACCGAGCGGCTGATACTCGACCCCGCGCGCGCCGAGGGCTTTGATTTCGAGGATTTCGAGCGCGCCTGGGCCGCGTTCGAGAAAGCGCGCACCTGAGACGCCGGTGGGCAATCCGACCACGGCGGACAGGAGCGCCCGCTCAGCGCCCCCCCCCCCCCCCCAAACCCCCCACCCCCCCCCCCCCCCCCCCCCCCCCCCCCCCCCAAAAAGCGCCTTAAAACCACCCCACCCCCCCAAAAAACAACCCCCC
>JAFIEE010000091.1 GCA_020832705.1 Paracoccaceae bacterium | reverse complement strand
TCCTTTGCTGCACATTACGTGATCAAAGGAGCGGCACCAAACCGTGACAGGTCCATCGCGGTTTGCACGGGCGCGAGGGTCGGTACGTAGCTCGGTCTCGAGCTGCAGGGCGCGGATCGCGCGGCTGGTCTGCCCCTTGGCGGCATCCCGCGCGAGGCTCGGATCTTTCAGATAGGCTTCCTCGGCATCGCGCCAGCCATCCGGGCGCAGGGCCTCGAAGGCATCGCGGCTCCGGTCGAGAGTGCGCAGCTGATCAGGGCTGGCCTTGCCGCCCTCAGTCAGCGCCTCGAAGACGTCATGCACAGCCTCGGCATGGCGGATCAGGGCACGGGCGCGGGCCGGGCGGAGTGCCGCCTCGCGGGCTTCGGCGAGATCGTCCGACTGCGGGCGCACATCTGGCGGCTCGGACGGGTGAGCACCGAAGTCGATGCCCCGGCGCGCGGCGAACCCCTCGGCAGGGTCCACCCTGGCGTGATCGAGCGCCATGTCCTTCGCCCGCTCGCGCCCGAGGGTGCGGGCGAGTCGCTCGGGTGTCGCGAAGTCGTCGCGGCCGTAATGCAGTTCCACCCCGTCGCGGTGCCGGGTGAGGGCCACGTAGCTGGCATGCGCATCCAGCCCCGGCGTCGCCAGCACATGGGCGCGGTCCACCGTCATGCCCTGCGCCTTGTGGATCGTCGCCGCGTAGCCGTGATCGATCCGGTCGTAGTCCTTAAGATCGAAGCGGACGGAGCGTCCGTCATCGGTGTGCACGGTCATCGACTGGCGGTCGAGCTCCGCGATGCTCCCCAGCGTGCCGTTTTTCACGCCGAGGCCGCGATCGTTCTGCAGGAACATCACGCGGTCGCCGGTGGCGAAGTCCCGCGCGCCGCGCTCGACGGTCAGGCGGACCTCCGGGCCGAGATCGCCCGCCTCCCGCATCCGCTCCCGCGCAGCCGTATTCAACGCGCGCACCTCTTCATTGGTATGGGTCAGGATGATGCGGCTGGCCTGCGGGTCGGCCTGCCGGTCGCGGTCCCATCCCTCGATCAGGGCCTCGCGCGCAGCCGCGCGGGTGTCTGCCGCATGGACCTTGCCGTGGGCCTCGTAAGCCGCCAGCGCCGCCTCCGTCCGGCCCGTCGCCAGGTCACGCGTCGCCTCGCGTTGCCACGCTTCACGCTGGCGGCGGACCTCGCCGATCCTCGCACCACCGTGGCGGTCGTGGAGCGACCGGAAGGCAGCCCCCGCCTCGATCGACTGCAGCTGCTGCGGATCACCGACCAGCACCACCTTCGCCCCGGCCTCCGACGCCTGCGACAGGACCCGCTCGAGCTGGCGCGTGCCGACCATCCCGGCCTCGTCGATCACGAGGATATCGCGCGACGTCAGCGCATCGCGCCCCTGCGCCCAGCCGTGCTCCAGGCTCGCGAGGGTGCGGGACCCGATGCCCGATCCGCCCTCGAGGTTCTCGGCCGCGATCCCGGAGAGCGCCGCTCCGCGGACCCGATACCCCGCCGCCTCCCAAGCCTCGCGCGCCACCCCGAGCATCGCGCTCTTCCCCGTCCCGGCATGGCCGATGACGATCCCGAGGTCGCGGCCGTCGGTGACATGGGCCAGTGCCTCGGCCTGCTCGGTAGAGAGGATCAGACCACGCGCCCCGGCGCGGGCAAGTGCGGCGTCGCGGTCGCGGGCTTCAATGCCATGACGGTCCCGATCCGCCATCGTCAAGGCCGCGCGATGCAGGCGCTGTTCGGCCTCCAGCATGTCGCGGGTCGTGAAGCGGTCCTCGCCCCGCGCGTCCTGCCCCAGCGCGACCAGGTCCGGCGCGCGGCGCATGGCCCCCAGCACCGCGTCGAACTGGCCCAGCCCGTCGCTGTGGCGATGCGCGAAGGCGGCCATGTCACGCCGGGTGAACGTCGCCTGCTGCCGGGTGATCGCGTCGAGCGCGAGGCTTGGGTCGGCGATGATCCGGGTGCCGTTCTCGCGCGCGATGGACCGGTGCATCGCGGCGCGGTCGGCTTCGTCGCCAGCGCGCACAATCCGCTGCGCGGGCGCGCCGATCTTGTCCTGCGGCTCCAGCGCGATGCCCTGTTCCTCGAAGCTCCGATGATCGATCCGCGCGTCTATGTCGAGCTCGGCGAGCCGCGCATTGGCGAACTCCGCCCAGCGTTCACGCCAGCGCTCGAGCAGGTCGGTGCGGTTCCACTCCCGCACCTTGGGGCCGAAGCCCTCCTCGCCCACGGACCGCATCGTCAGCATGACATGGGCATGGGGTTTGGGCTTGCCGTCATCGGTCCGGTCCCAGTGCACGTTCAGATCGGCGATCATGCCCCGGTCGACGAATTCGGACTGCACGAAGTCGCGCGCCAGCTCGATCGCCTGCGCCTCGCTCATCTCGCGCGGCAGGGCGAACTCCAGCTCGCGCGCGAGCTGCGCGTCGCGGCGGAGCTCGCAGGCCTCGACCGCGTTCCAGAGGTGCTCGCGATCCGACAGAGCCTCCGGCGCCCCCTCCGGCAACAGCACCTCGGAATGCACGACGCCGCGCTTGGCGGTGAAGTCGTGGGCCCGCTCGATCCGCTCGTCGCGGAGCCGCGAGGCCGACCGGTAGGCGGCGGCGGCGACAGCACTTGCGCCGGAGGACCGCCCGATGACCTTCATGTGGAGGTGATAGATCGCCATGATGGGGCGATCAGTGCCACGGGCACCCCGACGTCGGAACGACGTATAAGCGCGCCCTCCCTCGAAAAATTCTCGGGCGGGACCGGGCGGTCCCGCGCTGTCCCGGCGACCCCGGAGCCTTTCGCGCGAGGTGCTTGTATCCTCATCGCATCAAAGGTTTGAGGAGGACGACATGCGCAAACCACGGGATTACGACGCGGAGCTGAAGGCGCTCGAGGACAAGGCGCGAGAGCTGAAGTCGCGCAAGGTGCAGCAGCTGGGCGAGCTGGTGATCGCCACGGGTGCCGACGCGCTGGCGCTCGAGGAACTGGCGGGCGCACTGATCGTGCTGGCCGAGACGACGGATGCGGCGAAACGGGAGGCCTGGGCGAAACGCGGGGCGGCGATGTTTCGGGGCAAGTCCCGGCGAACTGCTTCACCGGATGGCGGCGACACTGGCCGCGCTGAAACGAAACCGGGCAGCAGCCAACCGCCTTCAGGCGGCCCGGGCGCGACATGACCGGCGCGGCTGGCAAATGGACCGGCGCAAACGCACGCGGCAACTGATCGAGCTTGGCGGACTGATGAAGAAGGCTGGGATCGTCGAGATCACCGGCGACGACCGCACCCTGATCTTCGGCGCGCTCCTGTGGATGGCGGACCGGCTGGAAGGCGAGAAAGGCGAGCACGCACGGAAGGTCTGGCGCGACTGGGGACGCGCGGCCTTCGAGATCGACGCGCAGGAGAAGGCCGGGAAGTGAGAAAGCGCACCGGGATCAGCGGACAAGCTCCACGACCTCGCCACTCTTGCCGGTCGCGAAGCGTCCCCAGGCGTCCATCAGCGCGCGGCGCCGGTCGAAGAGATCGGAGCGCGCATAGGCCCGCTCGACCTCGTTGCCGGTCGCGTGCGATAGCGCCGCCTCGGCCACCTCGCGATCCGCATGCGCGCTCTCGCTGCACCAGTCGCGGAAGGTGGAGCGGAAGCCGTGCACCGTGAAGCCGTCCGCGCCCATGCGGCCCAGGAGCGGCTTGAAGGCCATCACGGAGAGAGGTTGCGCCTTGTGGTCCTTTCCGCGCTTCGGGCTGGGGAAGACGCAAACAGGTTCGAGGCCGCGGACCTTCTCGAGCACGGCCAGCGCTTCGGCCGAGAGCGGCACGCGATGGGGCACTCCGCGCTTCATCCGCGCATCCGGAACCAGCCAGACCGACTCCTCCAGATCGAATTCGGACCATTCCGCGCCCCGCACCTCGCCGCTGCGCAGCGCGGTCAGGATCAGGAATTCGAGACACCGGGCCGAGACCGCTTCGCGCGCCGCAAGCTGCGCCATGAAGGCGGGCAACTCGCGCCAGGGCATCGCCGCCATGTGCTCGGCCTTCCGCTTCACGGCGGGCAGCGCCTTCTTCAGCCCCGCGACGGGGTTCTCGTGCGGATAGTGCCCCGCCCCCTTCGCCCAGTCGAAGACCGCGGCGATGCGCTGCTTCACCCGCCGCGCGGTGTCATGCTTCTTCGCCCAGATCGGGTTCAGGATGGCGAGGACATCGGCCGAGGTGATGGATTGGATCGGGCGCTTTCCGATTTTCGGGAAGGCGTAGAGTTCGAGCGAACGCAGCCAGAGTTCCGCGTGGCGGTCGCTCTTGAGGGTGCGAGCAAGCGAGGCGTGATGGCGCTTGGCGGCCTCCTCGAAGCTCAGTTCCTCGCGTTTGCGCAGCAGGTCCGGGTCGCGGCCCGACCGGGCCTCGGTGCGCAACTTCCGCGCCTCTTCCCGGGCTTCGGCGAGGCTCATCCAGGCGAGGCTGCCCAGTCCCAACTCCCGACGCCTTCCGTGCACGAGTGTGCGCAGGATCCAGGATTTCGCGCCGGTTGGACCGACCCGGAGGTAGAGCCCGTCGCCATCGCCATACATCCCCGGCTTGCGGGTTGCGGCGACGCGCTTGACCGACAGTTTTCCCATCCTTCCGACCCCGCAGGCCTAAACTTCTGTCCCCTCATTTGTCCCATCAGTCGGCATGAGAAATGATGGGACAATTGATGGGACAGAGTGAAATCGACTGGGACAGGTGAGGCCCCATCCACCTATCAAGTATATGCTGTAAAATGATTTTCTGCAACATGGCGAGACAGTATGACGAAGGGGTTATGTAGCCCTACGGGCTGCCACTGTTCAGATATTTCTCCGTTGTATCAGCCTGTTAAACGCGCATTCTGTCCCACCTGTCAGATGGCGGGCGAAAGTGGGACACTTTTGTTCAGCTTCTGATCCAAGTCACATTGTTCAGCGCGGATGCCGCGCGCAGCTTTCGGGAGGCCGCACTGATGTAGCGCGTCACCTCCTTGATGCTCTGATGACCAGTGATCGCCATGATCCCGAACTCGCTGCGGCCAAGTTCCGCAAATCGGGCGGCGGTTGACTTGCGCAACCCATTTGTAGTGCACTGGGGTCAGCCCCACAGCCTTTTGATCATGGCAGGTGAAGCCCGTCATGAATGGACCCATGCCATCCCGGCCAGAAAGACGGCTCTTGTCGAAGGCCAGAAGTTTCCCCGAACGCGACGCATATCGCTGACATTTCGGCAGATGAGATTCGAGAGTTGATTTTTCACTGTTTCAAGCGAGAGCGACCGAAGCAAACGCGACGCAGCACACAATTACGCGATCAAAACATTGACATACACTGCACACGAATCACATCAAGCCATTGAAATACATCCGAAATCTTGACCATCCACCATCGGGACCACCGTCAGGCGAAATGCCTTGGTCAGGTCGTGTTGCGCGCGCAGGTCCCGGGCTTGACGGTCGGCCATGCGTGGCTCCATTGCTTGGCAGTCTCGCCCGGGGTATGGGCCGGGCGTCATGTGGTTCCGGACGCGGTGTCGGTCGAACGCGGCCCCTTGCGTCCGGGCTGCGCCGTGTCGTGATCCGGCGCGTCATCTTCCGCATCCGCCGCAGTCAGTTGCCGGACCGCGTAATCGGCGGCGTCATCGAAGGGCTTGAGCACCACGCTTGCGCCCTTGTTCAGCAGTTCATCGGCCTCGGCGACCTTCTGAACCGAAAGGAACACGCGGCCACGGTAATTCGCCGAGCGCAGCCCGTGCAGCAGCGCCAGTTGCGGATCAGCCTCGGTCAGGGCGCCACGGTCACGCGGCACCGCCGAAACCACCGCCTGCGCGCCGCTCAGGTCCATATGGGCCACGAATTCCGGGTCGGTCGCGTCGCCATACATGGCGTCCATCCCCATGCGCCGCCAGTTGACCAGGGCCTCGGGGTCGAAGTCGATCCCCAGCACGCGGTAGCCCTGTTCCTGCAACCGCGCCCCGATCCGGCAGCCGTAGCGACCGAGCCCGAAGACAACGAAGTCATGCCCCCTTGGTTCGACCGCGCCCTCGGTGTCGGCGGCTTCCCGGTGCGCGTGGCGGCGCTCGAAGATGCCCAGCCAGGGCTCGCAGATTTCGAACAGCTTGTGCGACCATGTGATCATGTAGACGCTGAGCGCGATGGTCACGAGACCGACGAGGGTCACCAGCCCCATCGCCTCGCCGCCGACATGGCCGATGGTGATGCCCATGGCCATGAAGATCAGCGAGAATTCGGAGATCTGCGCCACCGTGAGCCCGGCCAGAAACCCGGTGCGCTTGCGGTAGCCCATGTAGCCCATGATCGCCAGCACGATCAGCGGGTTGCCGATCAGCACGAACAATGACAGCACGATCGCCGGGCCGATCTGGTCGCCCAGCGTGGACAGTTGCAGCGCCGCACCGAGGTTGATGAAGAAAAACAGCAGCAGGAAGTCGCGCAGGGACGCCAGCCGCGAGCTGATCGCCTCGCGGAATTCGGTCGAGGCCAGCGAGACACCGGCCAGCAGCCCGCCCAGCTCCTTGCCGAAGCCCAGGAAATCGCCCAATGCCGCCAGGCTGGCCGCCCAGCCCACGGCGAAAATCACCATCAGCTCGGGCGAGCGCGCGACGCGGCCCAGCAGCGGATCGGCCACATAACGGATGAACAGCACCACCGCCCCCACCATGGCCGCACCGCCCAGGAAGACCTGCGCCACCTCCCAGACCCCGCCGGTATCCTCGCCCATGCCGACGCCGATGGCCGAAAGCGTGACCATGGCCAGCACCACGAAAATGTCCTGCACGATCAGGAAGCCCAGCGCGATCTTGCCATGCAGCGCGCCGATTTCCTGCTTGTCGGACAACAGCTTGACGATGATGATGGTGGACGAAAACGTCAGCGCGATGGAAATGTAGAGCGACGTGACCGCGTCCAGCCCCAGCGCCAGACAGATCAGGAAGCCGAAAAACGCCGTGAAGGTGACCTGGCCGAGCCCCGTCGCCACCGCCACCTTGCCCAGATTACGCACCAGGCTGACATCCAGCTTGAGCCCCACGAGGAACAGCAGGACCGCGATCGAGATCTGGCTGAGTGTCTCGATGAATTCGGTCGAGGACACCAGGCCCAGTGCATCCGGTCCCGCCAGCACGCCTACGGCGATGAAGGCCACGACCAGCGGCTGACGCAGCAAGAGGCCGACAAAGCCGACCCCGGCAGCCAGCAGCACCAGAAGCGCGATTTCATAGAAGATCGATGCGAAACTGGCGTCCACGGCGCGTTCCTCGGTCCTGCGGTTTCCCGGCCGGTGATATCGTGATGCACGGCGCTTTGCCAGCCCGGCTGTCGCGTTCGCAACCGGATTTAGACCCGGCAACCCGCCCGAAACCCGATATTGCCGTGCCCCGGAGCGCGTGCTACGCCGCGCGCCGGAACCGGCGGGCCGGGTGGGCCGACCGGATGCGGGGGACAGCCGTGCGCCTTGAGCCGGAAACAGCCGCCGACTGGTGGGAGGTCGAGGCGCTCTATGACCTGTGCTTTGCCCCGGGGCGCGAGGCGCTGTCGTCCTATCGCCTTCGCGAGCGCGTGGACCCCGTCGCCCCGCTGTGCCTGACGCTGCGCGATGGCGGTGTGCTGGCGGCGGCGATCCGCTACTGGCCGGTGCGTGTCGGCGGGCGGCGGGCGCTGCTGCTTGGCCCCATCGCCGTGCATCCGACCCGGCAGGGCGAGGGGCTGGGCGGCTGGCTGATTCAGGACAGCCTGAAGCGCGCGCGGGCGTTGGGCTGGGAGCGGGTGCTGCTGGTGGGGGATGCGCCCTACTACACGCGCTTCGGCTTCGCGCGGCTGCCCGGGGTCCGGATGCCGCCCCCCACCAACCCCGACCGCGTGCTGGGCCACGCGCTGCGGCCCGGCGCCTGGGACGGTGTCACGGGTCCGGTCACGGCGGACAACGCGTGATTGCGCCCTTGCGCCCGGCGCGCGTGGTCGCTATATGATCCTTCAACAGCGGCGCTCCGGCTTCCACCCCCGGACCCCACCGAAACCTTCGTGACGGGCCGCGGGCCCGTTTTTTCGTTTTGGAGGACACGCATGTCCGACCTGATCGCCAAGACCGCCATCGACAAGCGCCTCGCCGGGATCATCGCCCCGGTAATCGAGGGCATGGGCTTCGAGCTTGTGCGCCTGCGCCTGATGGCGGGCAAGACCCGCACGTTGCAGATCATGGCCGAGCGCCCCGAGGGCGGCATCGAGATCGAGGATTGCGCGCAGATTTCCACCGCCGTCTCGGCGGTGCTGGATGTCGAGGACCCGCTGGAAGATGCCTATACGCTGGAAGTGTCCAGCCCCGGCATCGACCGCCCCCTGACGCGGCTCAAGGATTTCGACCTCTGGAACGGCTACGAGGCGCGGCTGGAGACCGAGGAACTGATCGACGGGCGCCGCCGCTTCAAGGGCACGCTGGCCGGGACCGAGGACGACGAGGTCCTGATCGACATCGAACAGGGCCCTGATACCGTTACCATCGGGCTGAGATTCGACTGGCTGTCGGACGCCAAGCTGGTGCTGACCGACGAGCTGATCGCCGAGATGCTGCGCGCGCGCAAGGGTTCGAGCGAAAGCGAGAACGGGACCTTCAACGAGGCCGATTTCGACGAGATCGAGCCGGACACCGCCGAAACCGCAACCGATACCGCTTCCCATCAGGAGTGAGACCCCATGGCCATCACCAGCGCCAACCAGCTTGAACTGTTGCAGACCGCCGAGGCCGTCGCCCGCGAAAAGATGATCGACCCCGATCTGGTGGTGCAGGCCATGGAGGAAAGCCTCGCACGGGCGGCCAAGTCGCGTTATGGCGCCGACATGGACATCCGCGTGGCCATCGACCGCAAGACCGGGCGCGCCACCTTCACCCGCGTGCGCACCGTGGTCGCCGACGAAGAGCTGGAAAACTATCACGCCGAACTGACCGTGGAGCAGGCGAAACCCTATCTGGACGACCCGCAGATCGGCGACGAAATCCGCGACGAGGTGCCCCCCGTGGAACTGGGCCGGATCGCCGCGCAATCCGCCAAGCAGGTGATTCTGCAAAAGGTCCGCGAGGCCGAGCGCGACCGCCAGTACGAGGAATTCCACGACCGCGTCGGCACCATCATCAATGGCGTGGTCAAGCGCGAGGAATACGGCAACATCATCGTCGATATCGGCCGCGGCGAGGGCATCCTGCGCCGCAACGAGAAGATCGGCCGCGAGGCCTATCGCAACGGCGACCGCATCCGCTGCTACATCAAGGATGTGCGGCGCGAAACGCGCGGCCCGCAGATCTTCCTGTCGCGCACCGCGCCCGAGTTCATGGCCGAACTGTTCAAGATGGAAGTGCCGGAAATCTATGACGGCATCATCGAGATCAAGGCCGTGGCCCGCGACCCGGGCAGCCGCGCCAAGATCGCGGTCATCAGCTACGACAGCGGCATCGACCCGGTGGGCGCCTGTGTGGGGATGCGCGGCAGCCGCGTGCAGGCGGTGGTGAACGAACTTCAGGGCGAAAAGATCGACATCATCCCCTGGAACGAGGATCAGGCGACCTTCCTCGTCAACGCGCTGCAACCGGCCGAGGTCAGCAAGGTCGTGATCGACGAGGAAGCCGCCAAGATCGAGGTTGTGGTCCCTGACGAACAGCTTTCGCTGGCCATCGGGCGGCGCGGGCAGAACGTGCGGCTGGCCAGCCAGTTGACCGGGCTGGACATCGACATCCTGACCGAAGCCGACGAGAGCGCCCGCCGTCAGGCCGAATTCGCAGAGCGCAGCGCCCTGTTCATGGAGGCGCTGGATATCGACGAGATGATGGCGCAGCTTCTGGTCGCCGAAGGCTTCACCGCGCTGGAAGAGGTCGCCTACATCGATCAGGACGAACTGCTGGCGATCGACGGCTTTGACGAGGACACCGCCGAGGAACTGCAGGCCCGCGCCCGTGACCGGCTGGAGGCCATCAACCAGGCGGCGCTGGACGCCGCCCGCGCGCTGGGCGCCGAGGACAGCCTGATCGGATTCGAGGGGCTGACCCCGCAGATGATCGAGGCGCTGGCGAAGGACGGGGTCAAGACGCTCGAGGATTTCGCCACCTGCGCTGACTGGGAACTGGCCGGCGGCTGGACCACAGTGGACGGCGAGCGGGTCAAGGATGACGGCCTGCTTGAACCCTTCGACATGAGCCTTGAAGAGGCGCAGCATCTGGTGATGACGGCGCGCGTGCTGCTGGGCTGGGTCGATCCGACCGAATTCGAGGATGCCGAGGGCGAGGACGGCGCGGGCGAAGGCGCAGATGCCGAGGCGCTGACCACCGAAGGCGACGCGGAGCGCGCCTGATCGGGCGCGCACTGCTGACGGGAGAGGGCATGACACGCGGCGGACGCACAAAAGACCGTGACGGGCCGGAACGGCGCTGCATCGCCACCGGCGCGGTGCGGCCCTGCGCGGCGCTGATCCGCTTCGTCATCGCCCCGGACGGCACCGTGACCCCGGATGTCGCCGCCCGCCTGCCCGGGCGCGGCATCTGGGTCAGCGCCGAGCGTGATGCGCTGGAGCGGGCGGTCAAACGCAAGCTTTTCGCCCGCGCCGCGCGCCAGAGCGTGCAGGTCCCCGAGAATCTGCCCGCGCTGGTGGATGATTTGCTGCGGCGCCGCGTTGTTGATATGCTGAGTCTGGCCCGCAAGAGCGGGCTGGCCGTGGCCGGGTTCGAAAAGGTTCGCGACCTTGCGCAGCGGGACGAAATGGCGCTGCTGCTGCAGGCCGCCGACGGTTCGGCGCGCGGCAAGACCAAGCTGCATCCGCCACCCGGCGAGGGCACGTTCATCGGCTATCTGAGCGCCTCGGAATTGGGTTTGGCATTCGGACGGGAACGTGTGATACATGCCGCGCTTCGCGCTGGCGGACTGACAACACGTGTAGTAGAGGAGGCCGCAAGGCTTGCTGGACTGCGCGGGCTGGGCGGCGCATCGGTCGCCGGAGAGGAAAAGACGGACGCATGAGCGATACAGACGGCAAGAAAACCCTCGGACTTGGCGGCAAGCGGCCCGGACAGGTGAAGCAGAGCTTCAGCCACGGGCGCACCAAGTCGGTGGTGGTGGAAACCAAGCGCAAGCGCGTTGTGGTGCCGAAGCCGGGTGCGCAGGGCGCGGCCCCGGCCACGGGCAAGCCACCGGTCAAGAGTGACCCTGCCAAACGCCCCGCCGGGATCACCGATGCCGAGATGGAGCGCCGCCTGAAGGCGCTTCAGGCTGCCAAGGCCCGCGAGACCGAGGAACAGGCACGCCGCGAGGCCGAGGAGCGCGCGCGCGAGGAAGAACGCCAGCGCCGCCGCGACGAACAGGAAGCGCGCGAGCGCGAGGAACGCGAGCGCGAGGCCGCGCTCAAGGCCAGGGAAGAGGAAGAGGCCCGCGCCGCCGAAGCCGCTGCCCGTGCCGAGGCTGCCCCGCCCCCCAAAGCCGCCGAACCGGCCCCGGCCCCCGATCGGGCACGCCCGCAGTCACCGCAACCGACCCCGCGCAAGGTCGATCGCGACAAGGACCGCGACAGCAAGTCCAAGCCGCGCGAAGCTGGCCGCCGTTCCGGCAAGCTGACCCTGAACGAGGCGCTGTCCGGCGATGCCGGCGGTCGCCAGCGCTCGCTGGCCGCCATGAAGCGCAAGCAGGAACGTGCGCGGCAGAAGGCCATGGGCCAGAGCGCCCCGCGCGAAAAGGTCACCCGCGAGGTGCGGCTGCCGGAAACCATCGTGGTGCAGGAGCTCGCGAACCGCATGGCCGAGCGCGTGGCCGATGTGGTCAAGGCGCTGATGAACATGGGCATCATGGCCACCATGAACCAGACCATCGACGCCGACACCGCCGAACTGGTGATCGAGGAATTCGGCCACAAGGTGATTCGGGTTTCGGATTCGGACGTGGAGCAGGTGATCGAACAGGTCGAGGACACGCCCGAGGCGCTTCAACCGCGCCCGCCGATCATCACCATCATGGGCCATGTGGACCATGGCAAGACCTCGCTGCTGGACGCGATCCGCGAAGCCAACGTGGTCTCGGGCGAAGCGGGCGGGATCACCCAGCATATCGGCGCCTATCAGGTCACCACCGAAAGCGGGGCCGTGCTCAGCTTCCTGGACACGCCCGGCCACGCGGCCTTCACCTCGATGCGGGCGCGCGGGGCGAATGTGACCGATATCGTGGTGCTTGTGGTCGCCGCCGATGATTCGGTGATGCCGCAGACGGTGGAGGCGATCAATCACGCCAAGGCCGCCGGGGTGCCGATGATCGTTGCGATCAACAAGTGCGACAAGCCCCAGGCCGACGCCAACCGCGTGCGTACCGAACTGCTGCAGCACGAGGTCGTGGTCGAGGCGATGTCCGGCGACGTGCAGGATGTCGAGGTTTCGGCCATCACCCGGCAGGGGCTGGACGAATTGCTCGAGGCCATCGCCCTGCAGGCCGAAATCCTGGAGCTTCAGGCCAACCCCGACCGCGCCGCCATGGGCGCGGTGATCGAGGCCAAGCTCGACATCGGGCGCGGCCCGGTGGCGACCGTTCTGGTGCAACACGGCACGCTCAGGCGCGGCGATATCTTCGTCGTCGGCGAACAGTGGGGCAAGGTGCGCGCGCTCATCAACGACAAGGGCGAGCGCGTGGACGCGGCCGGGCCGTCGGTCCCGGTCGAGGTGCTGGGCCTGAACGGCACGCCCGAGGCCGGCGACGTGCTGAACGTGGTCGAGACCGAGGCGCAGGCCCGCGAGATCGCCAGTTACCGCGAAAACCTGGCCAAGGAGAAGCGCGCCGCCGCCGGCGCGGCCACCACGCTGGAACAGCTCATGGCCAAGGCCAAGGCCGACGAAAGCGTCGCCGAACTGCCGGTGCTGGTGAAAGCCGATGTGCAGGGCTCGGCCGAAGCGATCGTGCAGGCGCTGGAAAAGGTCGGCAACGAGGAAGTGCGCGTGCGCGTGCTGCACTCGGGCGTCGGCGCCATCACCGATTCCGATGTGGGGCTGGCCGAAGCCTCGGGCGCGCCCATCCTGGGCTTCAACGTCCGCGCCAATGCCAGCGCCCGCAACAGCGCCAACCAGAAGGGCGTGGAACTGCGTTACTATTCGATCATCTATGACCTGATCGACGACATCAAGGCGGCGGCCTCGGGGCTGCTGTCGGCCGAGATCCGCGAGAAATACATCGGCTATGCCGAGATCCGCGAGGTCTTCAAGGTCTCGGGCGTGGGCAAGGTGGCGGGGTGTCTGGTCACCGAAGGCATCGCACGCCGCTCGGCGGGCGTGCGCCTGCTGCGCGACGATGTGGTGATCCACGAAGGCACGCTGAAGACGCTCAAGCGCTTCAAGGACGAGGTCAAGGAAGTGCAGTCCGGGCAGGAATGCGGCATGGCCTTCGAAAACTACGAGGACATCCGCCAGGGCGACGTGATCGAGATCTTCGAACGCGAGGAGGTCGAGCGCTCGCTCGCCTGATCGCGTCTTTCGGCGCATCGCAGGAATGGAAAACCGGCCGCGCAAGCGGCCGTTTTCTGTTGCAGCACCGGGCGCCGGTCACGGTCCGAACGGAACGGCGCCATTCGTTGCGCGGACCCAGGCCCCCAGCCTCCCGCGGTCCATCCCCACAAGACAGAAAACGGGCGCCGATGGTATCGGCGCCCCATTAATACGTGGGGGTTATCTTAGTCACCCAGTTTTGTTATGGCTTATTCGTGGCTTCATTT
>JAFIEE010000090.1 GCA_020832705.1 Paracoccaceae bacterium | reverse complement strand
CCCCCCCCCCCCCCCCCCGCCGGTTGGCGGCACAGAGGGTCGGGCCGAGGCGGTCTACGTCTTCAGCACGGTCACCGGCGGCACGCTGATCAGCACCGGGTCCATCACGGCCACCGCGTCGGGCGCGCAGAACAACCCGAGCAGTGGTGGCGTGATGCGGGCGGATGGGATCCATTTCGACGCCGATCTGGAAAACAACGCCGTGATGATCATCAACGGACCCGTCACCGCCACGGCGACCGGCGGGACAGGGTCCGTCACCGACAGCAGCACCCTGAACGCCCACGCGCAGGCCCGCGGCATCTATATCGGCAATGATATCCGCCGGGGTGCGACCTTCGAAGGGTCGGGCACCATCGACGTCAGCGCCAGTGGCGGCACGGTGACGGTCGGCGACAACGGGTCCGCGCTGGCGCATGTGGTGCGCGCACATGGCATCTTCGTCGACGAGATCTTCGACAATGCCACGCTGGACTACAGCGGCGTCATCACGGTTTCCGCACAGGGGGGCATCGCCACCGCGGGCGACGGCGGGGTGGCAGCGGCCTATGTCCGGAATGCATCGGGCATCATGGCTTACAGGATCTTCAACAACTCCCTGCTGCGCAACGCCGGGGACATCACTGTCACCGCGCAGGGTGGCACGGCAACGCGCGGCAATTCGATCGCCAGCGCCTCCGCCTTTGTCAACGATACCTACGGCATCTACGCGGACGATATCCGCAACCAGTCCGCGCTGGCGAACAGCGGCAACGTTGTGGTCAACGTGATCGGCGGGACGGCGCAATCCGCCGGCTCCGGCACGGCCGATGTGCGGATACGCGACAGCGCCGGTATCTACGTCAACAACTACATCCGGAACAATGCGTCGCTGACCAACAGCGGCGCCATCACGGTCGCAGTGGCCGGGGGCACGGCAACAAGCAGCGGCAGCGGCTCGGCCGAGGCTGACGTGAACGACACCTTCGGCATCTATGTGGATGAATACATTGAAAACAATTCATCCCTGGACAACAGCGGGCCGATCACGGTCACGGTTGACGGTGGAATCGCCAGCTCGGACACCGGTCAAGCGCGGGCGTATGTCGACACCGCTTCAGGGATCTACCTCTACCACGGTATCGAAACCGGATCATCGCTGAGCAACAGCGGCGCGATCACGGTCCGCGCGCAGGCGGGAACGGCGCAGGCCGGTGGTTCCGGGAGCGCGGCGGCCTACGCCGAAGACACATCCGGTCTGTATGTGGACGGCAATATCGAAGACGGCTCCAGCGTCACCAACAGCGGCGCGATCAGCGTCGCGGCGCTCGGCGGGGAGGCCGAAACCACAGGGTCGGGGACTGCGGAGTCGCAGGTCGAAGACACCTACGGGATCAGCGTGAACCGTATCCGTGAAGTCGCGTCGCTGAACAACAGCGGCGCCGTCACTGTCACCGCGCAGGCGGGCACCGCACAGGCCAGCGGGTCGGGGCGTGCGGAGGCCTATGTCGAAGACACCTACGGCATCTATGCGGACCGGATCGACGAAGGTGGGTCGCTCGACAACACTGGCGACATTTCGGTTTCAGCCCGCGCCGGTGGCGCGACGACGGCGGAAAGCGGGCGCGCAGAATCCCAGGTCGAAGACACACACGGGATTTTCATCGATGGCCGCATCGCGGCCGGCTCATCGCTTCAAAACACCGGAGCCATCACCGTCCTCGCCGAGGCCGGCGAAGCGCAATCGGCAGGATCCGGCAGCGCCGTTGCGCTTGTCTATTATACTTCGGGCGTCACCGTCGACGGCAGCCTGGAATACGGTTCGCTGCTCGACAACACCGGCAACATCAGTGTGACCGCGCTGGCGGGCATGGGTGCATCGACCGAAGGCCACGCCTATGCCACATCCGTATACACCTACGGCATTTATGTCGACCGTGACGTGGCCTACGGCGCTTCGGTGACCAACAGCGGGGATATCGCGGTTGTTACGCAGGCGGGCACCGCCACATCGGGTGGCTCAAGCAGTGCCCGCAGCTATGTGGAAGATGCTTTCGGCATCATGATCGACCGCGACATCGACTATGGCGGAACTTTTGCCAACAGCGGCCTGATCACCGTGGATGCCATCGCAGGCAACGCCGAGGCGACCGGCACCGGGCACGCAGATGCCTATGTCGACGAGGTCGCCGGCATCTGGGTCAGGGATATCGAATACGGCGCCAGCTTCGATAACAGCGGCGATATCCGCGTCATGGCCGAGGCCGGCACCGCCATCTCTCCTGAGGCCTGGGCGTATGCCTCGGTCGAAGAAGTCTACGGCATCTACGCCGACGACATCGACAGCGCGGTTTTCAACAACAGCGGCAACATCACTGTCACGGCGCGGGGCGGCCTGGCACAGGGCGGCAGCGACTATTCAAGCCATGCCTACGTCAATTATATCGGTGGACTGTTCGTATACGGCGACATCGAAGATGGCTCACGTTTCACCAACAGCGGCAATATCACCGTGCGCGCCGAAGCCGGCCAGGCGGAAGCGGGCCCGGATGGCTGGGGCTATGCGTATGCCGACGATGTCTATGGCATGTACATCTACGAGGTGGACGATGGTGCCAGCGTCAGCAACACCGGCACCATAGACGTGCTGGCCCGCGGCGGTGTGGCCACCGGCAGCGAAGACATGTACGCCTACGCTTATGTCTCTGACATCGGCGGGTTGTGGGTCGATTCGCATTTCGAGTATGGCGCAACCCTTGACAACAGCGGCGCCATTACCGTCCGGGCCGAGGCAGGAACCGGCAGCGTTGGCGACAACCGAGCGGCCTATGCCTATGCCGAAGACGTCCACGGCCTGTTCCTTTATGAAGCGGATGATGGTGCGATCCTGCGCAATTCCGGCGCCATCGACGTGACCGCACAGGCCGGAACCGCGACCTCGGGCAGCAACGGCTGGAGCAATGCGGGGCTGGGCCTGGTCACCGGCATCTACATTGACCGTCGCATCGATGAGGGGTCGCAGGTTGAAAACACCGGCGCGATCACCGTGACGGGGTATGCAGGCACCGCAACGGCCGGGTTTGACGGCGATGCCATCGCCGACGCGGTGGGAGTTGTCGGTCTGTTGGCCAATCGTGATCTCAGGCGCGGTGCGCAGCTGACCAATACCGGCGCGATCACCGTGACCGCGCGGGGCGGTGACGCCGTGGCAGGCGATTTCGGCCGCGCACGCGCATCGGCCATCGAGGTGGCTGGCATAGCGCTCCCTGACGACATCCGAGATGGCGCGCGCCTTGAAAACAGCGGCAACGTGACGGTCACTGCAACCGGGGGCACGGCGACCGCCGGGGCTGGTGGCCGTGCCGAGGCCAGCGCCGAGGCTGCGGGCATCTTCGCCGGGCGCGTGCGTGTTGGCACCGTGTTCGACAACAGTGGCGACGTTACCGTCCTGGCCACGGGCGGGACGGCAAGCACTTCCGCCGGCCTCATCCCCGGGGCGTTGCCGGGCGAAATGCTCGTTGCGCCCGCTTTTGTCCCCATCGCCGACAGTACCGCCGAAGCCTTTGCCCTCGGTCTGGAATTCGATGGCAATGTCGCCGGCACGGTCACGAACTCCGGAACGCTGAATATCAGCGCCATCGGCGGCACCGCCGAATTCGCGGATGTGGGCGCGGCGGGGATCTTTGTCGGCGGCACGGTTTCCGGCAACTCGCTGATCAACACCGGCGATATCACCGTCCGGGCGCAGACTTCGGCGCCGGGTGCGGAGGCCGAGGCAGCCGCAATCTTCCTTGAGGAGGACGTCGACGGGCTGGTCAGCAACAGCGGGCGGCTTGACGTCAGCGTCACGTCGACCGGCGGGCCTGCCTATGCCGGCGGTATCCAGATCGAAGGCAACGTGACCGCTGATGGCCGGATCATCAACTCCGGCGCGCCGATCATGGTCAGCGCCGATGGCGTTGGTGGCGGCGCGGGCGGTATCGTTGTCATGGGCGCCATGGGTGGCCATGTGTTCAACGACAGCGCGATCATCGTCACCCATTCCACCGGCGAACCCCTGGCCATCTACTTCGGCGGTGGCGCCGGGTCGCTGGCGCTTGAGGCTCCGGCCTTCATCGGGGGCGCGATGGAGGTTTCCGACCAAGATGTCACCCTGACCTCGGGGCGGTCGCATTCGGTCCACTGGAGCTTTACGGCGCGGGATGCGGATTTCACCACCATCGAAGGGGATGGCGTGCCCTGGTTCACCCGCAGCCTTGGCAACGGGGCTTCCGAATTCGCCACCTCCGAATTCGCCACCTTCGATGCCAGCGGCCACGCTGCCCTGACCCAGGAAATCGCCGGGGTTGCTCAGGTCGGCATGGACGCGATGCGGTCCAACCTTGGTCTTGCCCTGGGCGGATCGCAGGTCGAGGCTGCGCGCGGGCACACCGACGCGCATGGCAATGTCTGGTGGGGCAGCGGCGCCTTCGAATCGCTGTCGTTCTCGGGCAGCGGCAGCACCCTGGATCACGATGTGCAGGTCTTCGGCGGCACCGTCGGGCTTGCCCGCAGTACCGATCAGGGCCTCGCCTTTGCCGGTATGGCGGGGGTGACGCAGACCCGCTCCAGCGCGGACGGGCCGTACAGCGGCGCACAGTCGAACCGGAGCACCGGTTTCTTCGGTGCCGGGGGCGTGGGCGCGCATGTCGACGGGTTGCGGGTCGATGCCAGTGTGCGCTTCGGTCACCAGCGGCACAGCTTCGAGCGGGTGGTGAACAACAATCTGGCCAAAGGCGGGATCGAACACGCCACGGCATCGTTCAACAGCCGCTGGTTCGGGGTTGCGGGCCGACTGGCCTATGATCTCGATATGGGGAACGGGCTCACCGTCACCCCGTCGGTCGCCGCCAGCTACGCCACCGGTCGGATCGACGGCTATACCGAAACCGGGGCCACGGCACCCGCCACGGTGGATGCGTTCCGCGTCAGCGTGTTGCAGTATGACCTTGACGTTGCGGTCAGCCGCGAAATGGGTGGCGGCACGCTCACCGGCTCGCTCGGGTATGTCGGGCGCAATGCCTCGGGCGACAACCATGTCGGCGTGCAGATCTTCGGCGACCAGAACAGCGTTCCGGTCAGCACCGGAAATTACGGCGCGGCCCGGCTGGGGCTTGGTTACAGCATGAACATCTCGGAGCATTCATCGGTGAACTTCGGTGGCAACGTCCTGCTGGGCGGAAGCAACGGCATGTCCGGCGGCTCGGTGTCGCTGGGGGTGAGCACGCGCTTCTGAACAGTCGCCCGTCCCGGTCCGGGAAGTGCATGACGCAAGAAGGGGGCGCCCCGGGGGGGGGCGCCCGCGGGGGGGCGGGGGGGGGGCGCGCCGCCTTTTCACCCTCGCGGCGCCGCCGGCCGGTGCTCCCTATCCGGCGCCGGGGGGCGGCCGGGGGGGGCGCCCCCTTCAGCATGGAGCGGAGACAGCCGCAGGACGGCATCGCCCTGCCGGTTGCCTCACCGTCCCGCCCTGTCATGGCCCGCATCAACGGCCATACGGGCCATGCGGTCACATGCCGGACACTCGCATGGCGCAGGCGTTCGGCACTTGTTCAGTGTCCCGGTTGCCGGCACAAGCCGTTTCAACGGCACGGATCGCCTGCGGCCGCGATTTTCGGTGCCATTTTCTGGCATGCCGCATCGACCTGAGCCCCTGGAAGATACACCCATGCCTTGCCGCGGTTGCTGCAAAATCACCAACCACGCCCTCACGCTGTCAAGCGCTCGGTCGATGTGCGGATGCACCCGGGGGCCTCAGCACCGGGGAAAGGGGGCAAAATCAGGGGCAAACGCAACCCGTGAGGCTGCCTTTACAATGCCTTTCCTGCACCTGGAGGAAAGGACTGGTGCCGCTGAAGGGACTCGAACCCCCGACCCCATCATTACGAATGACGTGCTCTACCAGCTGAGCTACAGCGGCCCGCGCTGCTCTTAGCACCCGCAAGCGGGACTGAACAGACCTATTTGTCGGCTTTCGAGGCGGTTTCCGAAGCCTGTTCGGGGGCGGTTTCGGCGTCTGCCAGTTCGGCATCGGGTATCGTTTCTGCCGCAGGCTTCCTGGCCTCGGGCGCTCCGCTTTCGGCCGCCTCCGCCACCGCATCGCCCTTGGCGTCCGCACCCTTTCCGGGCAGCGCGCCGACGATCAGGGGCAGCATCTCGGTGCCGGTGGCCGACGGGCCGGCGCTGTCCGGCGGGGTTTCCCAGGCCAGCGTGTCGAAGCTGCCGCAATTGTCGCACAGCGCCACCCATTCCGCGTGGATGTGCTGGCAGTTCTGGCACACCCATTGCGGCCCGCGCGAAACCGTCAGCGCCCGCGTCAGCCAGCCGCGCACCACCGCGTCATCCGAACCCTCGCCGCGTTCGATGGCGGCCATGATGGTCAGCGCGCGCGCCGTGGGGCGGGCTTCGGCCAGATCACCCAGCGCGCGGCGCGCGGCGGGGAAATCCTCGGTTGCGATCAGCAATTCGGCGCGCACCAGCCGGGTTTCGTCATGATCGGGGTTGGCGGCGAACAACGCTTCGAAGCGCTTGGCGCGCGCGGCCGGTTTCTCGTCCGGGGCGATGGCGGCGAAAGCGGCGGCCAGGTCCGGGTGCGGCTGCACCGTCCAGGCCTTCTTGACCGCCTTGGCGGCGGCGCGCGCCTTGCCCTCGGCGGCATGGGCGCGGGCGGCAAGCGCGGCAGCGGGGATCAGGTCCGGCGACAGGCGGTTGGCCTCGATCGCGGCTTCGCGGGCGCGCATCTCGTTGCCTTCGGACGCGCGAGCACGGGCCTGCTGCAGCGCCAGCACGGCATCACGGCGCTTGTAGACATCGCGCGGCAGGGCGCCGCTGCGCGATTTCTGCTCCAGCGTCTTGCGCGCGCCGCGCCAGTCGCCGGTCTGGTTCTGCAGTTTCAGCAGCGTGTCCTGCGTCTCCACATGCGCGGGGCGCAGGGCGAAAGCCTTCTGCGCCAGCTTCAGCGCGGTATCGGTGTCGCCGGCCTCGATCTTCTGGCGCAAGAGGCCGCGCACCCCGGCGAAGCGGCTGCGATCATCGGTGACAAGGCGCTTGTAATACTCCTTGGCCTGGTCGCGGTTCCCCTTCATCTCGGACGCCTGCGCGATCAGCAGGTTGGTCAGCACCGGCTTGTTCAGCAGCTTCTCGGCCTTCTCGGCCCTGGCCACCGCCTTCCTGCCGTCGCCTTCGGCCAGCGCGATCAGCCCGTCAGTCACCGCCTCGAGCCCGCGCCGTTCCCGGTTGCGCATGAAGAAGCGGCTGATGGCGGTTTCGTCCCCGTTCAGGAACCGGATGGTGGCGACGGCAAGCCCCATGAGCTTGAGAAACAGCCACAGCGCAAGGATGAAGGCCAGCAACGCAATCGCTGCCTGCACCGGGCCGAGTTCGAATTCCATCGTCGCCAGCCGCAACCCGACGGTCTGGCCCGTGTCCATGAGCACGCCGGCGCCGAAGGCAATGCCGACGACCAGCGCCACAAACACGAGAATTTTCAAAAGCGTCCAGAACATCGGTGTTTCCTTATTCGGCGGTCATGTCTGCGGCCAGCGCATCAAAAGCGCTCAGGGCATCCATGCGGGCGCGGGCAGCGTTCATCCAGCCCGACATGGCGGCCTGACCGGCGGAGGGCAGCGCATCCAGTTCATCCAGCGCGGCGGCGATATCACCGTCGTTCACAGCCTGCGTGGCGCGGGACATCACGGCATCGGGGTCATCGCCCTCGCGCGGCTGCAGCGAGCGCGCACCGATCTGGCTGCGCAGGAAACTGCCAAGCCGGTCATAGGCGCTGTCGCTCTCCACCCCCTGCAGCGCGGCGCTCAGCCCGGCGCGCGCGGCGGGGCCGAAATCCTCCTGCAAGGTGCCGACCGTGGCCACGCCGCTGTCGGCGGCATCGCGCAGGGGTTGGCCGATTACGTCGGTCGCGGTTTCCACGCGGGCCAGCGCGGGCGCAAAGGGGGCGCCACTCTGCAACGCGGCGGCGATGGTGTCCAGCGCGGCGCGGGCTTCGGCCAGCGCGGCGCGGCGATCGGCCTCGGCGGCGGCAGCGGCGGCGGCCGCCTGGATATCCTCGATCCGCTCCTCGGCGATGGCACGCACGGCGCCGATTTCCTCGCGCAACCCGTCCTGTGCGCCCTGGATCGAGGCCACGCGGACCGAAAGCGCCGAAAGCGCCTCGTCGAGCGCGCTGCCCTGTTCGGCCAGCGCGGCGTCGATTCCGTCCAGATCGGCCAGCACGGCCTCGGCCCGCTCCAGCCGCTGCAACAGGCTTCCCATCGCCTGCGCGATCTCCTGCGCCTCGGCGCGGGCCTCGGCCAGCCCTTGCGTCTCGGCCTCGATCTGCGCGGTCAACTCGGCGAAACCGCTGTCAAGTGACGCCTGCACGCCGCTTTCGACCTGCGCCAGATCGTCGGGTGTGACCCGGGGCCCTTCGGCAAGCTCCGCCAGCCGGGAGCCCAGCGCCTCCACCTCGCCGGACAGGGCGGCAATGCGGGCGTCCTGCGCGCTCAGGTCCACTTCGGGGGCGGTGCCGATCCAGCCCTCTTCGGCGGCATACCAGCCCGCGCCAAGCCCCAGACCGGCGGCAACCACACCGCCCAGGAACAGCGGCACGGCGCTGCGGCGCTGCGGGGGCGCGGCGGCACGCGCCGCAGCGCCCGAACCCGAAGCCCGTTCCGTCCCCGAGGGGGTTGCCGCACCCGCCGCGGCCATGCCTGCGGCGGCCATTCCGGCGGCGGCCGGAACCGCAGCGGCGGCCGCGGCTGCGCCGCGCGCTTCGGAGGTGGGGCTTTCGGAATCGGCAGCGTCAGGCGGCGAAGGCTCCGTCGTGTCGGATGTGTCGCTGCGGCCTTTGTCCGTGCCAGCGGAGGTGGCGGGCGCGTCGCCCGCTTCAGGCGCGGCGTCGGACCCTGGTTCGGGCGCGCCTTCAGAAGCGGCCCCCCCCGCATCCGGCGCGGGCGTTGCTGCGGCGGTGTCCGTGTCGGCGGCGCTGCCCGCTGCGTCCGGCGCGGTCCCGTCCGGTGCGGCGTCCGGTGCATCCGGATGACTGCCGCCGGGGGTTTCCGTGTGCGCCGGGGCGTCGGCCGCGCCTTCTTCGGCGTCGCGCGCGTCAGCGTCGGTGCGGTCCGCGGGCGTGGTCGGCGGCGTATCCTTGTCGCCGCCAGTGTCCTGCCCGGCGTCATCCACCGGCGGCGTTGCCGCGCCGGTGTCGGCTTCGGTGGCAGGAGGCGTGCTGCTGGCGGTGTCGGTGTCAGTCGCTGTGCGCTTGATGTCCACTTCAGGGGCCTTTCCGGAGCGCGGCGCGCCGCCTGTGCTGCCTTGCCGGGGAGTTCTGGTCTTTCGGGCCACTGAAGCGCTCCTGCCGATTCTGGTCATGATCTGCGGACCGCAAATCGAAGGCAGCTTATCGCGGGTTACCCCGGGCCTCAAGCGCGCGGATCACCTTTGCCACCATGCTGTGCATGGCCGCAGCATCGGGTGCTGAAACAATGTGCTGTGCGTGAATTGCACCATGTCCCGCAAGGGGTTGCGCCGCGGCGTCACTGATGGCGACGAGGTGGAGCCGGGCGCGGGGACCACCCTGCGGCAAATGCACCCCCAGGAGCCGCGCCGAACGGGGCGAAAACACCGGCACCACCACATCGCCGCGGCTGGCCAGCGCCGCCGCACCCTCGGGCGGCATGGGCTGCGCCTGCTGGTCATAAACCACCAGATCGCGCGCGCCGATCCCCGCGGCGTTCAGCGCCCCGGAAATGTCGGCGGCGGCATGGCGCCCGCGCACATGCAGCAACGGGCCATCCGGGCGCACCGCCGTCAATTCCGCAATCAACGCGCGGGCATCGCCCCCACCCTGATGCACCGTGGCGAATCCCGCCGCGCGCGCCGCCTCGGCCGTGCGCGGGCCGACGCACCACGCGGGAACATCACGCCGCGCGCACCCCGCAACAAACCCCGCGACCCCGTTTTCCGAGGTAAAGATCAGCCCCGCCACCCCGTCGGCTGCCGCCGCGCCGGGCGGATCAAGCGCGATCCGCAGCAGCGGCGCAATCGTCACCCGCAGCCCCGGCAGCGCGCTGCGCAGGCTTTCGGCAAAACGCACGGACTGAGCGTGGGGACGAGTCAGAAGAAGATGCGGCATTGCTGTCATGACCCCCCCCTGCCACGGGCGGCATTGTCTGCCCGCGCCCCCGGTGGTAGCTGGGATGCGCCCCCCTGGCAACCGGACCGCCCATGCCCGCCCCGCTTACCGTCCTTGGCATCGAAAGCAGTTGCGACGATACCGCCGCCGCCGTGGTGCGCCATGGCGCGGAGGGACCTGCAATCCTGTCCAGTGTGGTCATGGACCAGACCGCGCTGCATGCGGCCTTTGGCGGCGTGGTCCCCGAAATCGCCGCCCGCGCCCATGCCGAAAAGCTCGATCACGCGGTAGAGGCGGCGCTGGACGCGGCGGGCCTTGGTTTGCGCGATCTGGACGCGATCGCCGTGACCGCCGGGCCGGGGCTGATCGGCGGCGTGATCTCGGGGGTGATGCTGGCGCGCGGCCTTGCGGCGGCGACGGGGCTGCCGCTTCTGGGCATCAACCATCTGGCCGGGCACGCGCTCACGCCACGGCTGACCGACGGGCTGGAATTTCCGTATCTGATGCTGCTGGTCTCGGGCGGGCATTGCCAGTTCCTGCTGGTCGAAGACGTGGACGCCTTCACCCGGCTGGGCGGCACCATCGACGACGCCCCGGGCGAGGCCTTCGACAAGGTCGCGCGCCTTCTGTCCCTGCCGCAGCCCGGCGGCCCGGCGGTGGAGGCCGAAGCCGCAACCGGCGACCCCGCGCGCTTCCCGCTCCCGCGCCCGTTGCTGGACCGCGACGGCTGCGACCTGTCATTTTCGGGGCTGAAGACGGCGGTGCTGCGCGCCCGCGATACGCTGGTGGCCGCGCACGGCGGGCTGCGCCAGGCCGACCGCGCGGACCTGTGCGCCAGTTTCCAGGCGGCGGTGACCGAGGTGCTGGCGGAAAAGTGCCGCCGCGCGCTGGCGCGCTACATGGCAGGCGGGCCGCGTGATCCGGTGCTGGCGGTGGCGGGCGGCGTGGCGGCGAATCGCAGCTTGCGCGCCGCGCTGGAGCGGGTGGCCGCCGATGCGGGCGCGCGCTTCACCGCACCGCCGCTGGCGCTGTGCACCGACAACGCGGCGATGATCGCCTGGGCGGGGATCGAACGGCTGCGCGCCGGGCTTCCGGTGGATGCGGATTTCGTGGCCCGCCCGCGCTGGCCGCTGGACACATCAAGCCCCGCCCTGATCGGCGCGGGCCGCAAGGGGGCCAAGGCATGAGCGAGGTTTCGGGCGCGGTTTCGGTCTCGGTGCTGGGGGCGGGGGCGTTCGGCACGGCGCTGGCCTGCGCGCTGTCGGACCGGGTGGTCACGCTCTGGGCGCGTGATCCTGACGCCGCCGAGACCATGCGCGCCACCCGCGAGAACACGCGCCGCCTGCCCGGCGTCACCCTGCGCGATACGGTGATCGTGACGTCGGAGCTGGGCGATGCGCTGGCGCCGGTGATGCTGCTGGCGATGCCCATGCAGACGCTGGCGCAGTTCGTGTCCGAGCGGCGCGAGATGCTGCGCGGGCGCGCGCTGATCGCCTGCTGCAAGGGGGTTGACCTGCAGACCGGGCGCGGCCCGGCCCGCGTGCTGGCCGATGCCCTGCCCGAGGCCACCGTGGGCGTGCTGACCGGCCCCAGCTTTGCCGCCGATATCGGGCGCGGACTGCCCACGGCGCTGACGCTCGCCTGCGCCGACGAGGCGGCGGGCGAAGCGCTGCAGGCCGCGCTGTCGGCCCCGGCGCTGCGGCTTTACCGCACCGCCGATGTGGCTGGCGCCGAACTGGGCGGGGCGCTGAAGAACGTCATCGCCATCGCCGCCGGGGTCTGCATCGGCGCGGGGCTGGGCGATTCGGCCCGCGCCGCCATCATGACCCGCGGCTATGCCGAGATGCTGCGCTTCGCCGCGGCCCGCGGCGCGCGGGCGGTAACGCTGGCCGGGCTGTCCGGTCTGGGCGATCTGGTGCTGACCTGCACCTCCGAGAAATCGCGCAACTACCGCTTCGGGCTGGCGCTTGGCGCGGGCGCGGAATTCGACGCCGGCACCACGGTCGAAGGCGTGGCCACCGCCCGCGCGCTGGCCCGCGCGGCGGTCGATGAAGGGATCGACATGCCCGTGACCGCCATGATTGCCGCCGTCATCGACGGGCGGCTGACCATCGATCAGGCGCGCGAGGCGCTGCTTTCGCGCCCGCTGAAGGAAGAGTGACAGGAAGGAACACCATGCCCCATTTCATGATGCTGTGCCGCGACAAGCCCGGCCACCTGCAATTGCGCCAGGACACGCGCGAGGCGCATCTGGCCTATATCGCGCATACCGGCGTGGTCGAACAGGCCGGGCCGCTGCTGGACGCCGACGCGCAGATGTGCGGCTCGCTGCTGATCCTCGATGTCCCGGACATCGACGCGGCGCGGGCCTGGGGCGCGGGGGATCCGTATTTCCAGGCCGGGCTGTTCGAAAGCGTGCATGTGGAGCGGTGGAAGAAGGTGATCGGCTGATGGCATACTGGCTGATGAAATCCGAACCCGAGGTGTTTTCCTGGGACGACCTTGTGGCGAAGGGGGCGCAGGGCGAGGAATGGGACGGCGTGCGCAACTATCAGGCCCGCAACAACATGCGGGCGATGAAACTCGGCGAAAAGGCATTCTTCTACCACTCGCGCACCGCAACCGAAGTGGTCGGCATCTGCGAGATCATCGCCGAGGCACACCCCGACAGC
Organism: Paracoccaceae bacterium; assembly: GCA_020832705.1. Classification (GTDB taxonomy): domain Bacteria; phylum Pseudomonadota; class Alphaproteobacteria; order Rhodobacterales; family Rhodobacteraceae; genus Rhabdonatronobacter. The sequence goes on along the minus strand of JAFIEE010000090.1, from coordinate 920 downwards.
ACCACCGATGACCCGCGCTGGGAATGCGTGGACGTGCGCGCGGTGCAGCCGTTTCCGCAGCCGGTGACTCTGGCCATGTGCAAGGCCGACCCGCGGCTGGCGGACATGGTGCTGGTCAACAACACGCGGCTGTCGGTGCAACCGGTGCGCGATTCCGAATGGGCCGTGGTCTGCGAACTGGGCGGGTTGTAGCGCGCCCCGGGCGCTGGCGCTCATCCGGGGCACTCACAGCGCCCAGGCGTAGCTTGAATCCAGATCCCCCTGCAGCACGGCGACAAAGCTTGCCGTTTCGGCGGCCAGCGCGCTGAACCCGGCGGGCTGTGCGGGAAGCGGCCCGTTGCGATCGGCCGGTTGCGCGGCCACGTCGGCGGGCAGGAACACCGGATCGGGGACGGGGACCAGCCCCACCGCCATGCGCAGCACCTCGAGCGCGTCCATCACATCGATCCGTCCGTCGCCATTGACATCGGCGGCCACGAAATCGGCCATGGTGAACCCGTCGGAAGCAAAGGACGGCGCCAGCCCCACCGCCATGCGCAACACGTCAAGCGCATCGAATACGGTGATCGGTCGCGATGCCCCGTTGGCGGTCACCGGGCGGTCGAAGTCCAGCACCGACGCCGCCTGGGTGTCAAGGTGGAAAGACCCGTCGGCACCGGTGATGTCCTGCGCCAGAGTTGCGCCATTCTCGGGGTCGCGCGCCTGCACCGAAACCCCGGCAATACCCGCGCCCGTGCGCAGCAGCACCTGCCCGGCGATCCCGTTCGGTGATGGCGGCAGCGGGGGCAGCACGGGGTCGGGGTCCGGCTTCGGGTCGGGCTTGGGGTCAGGCTTGGGGTCAGGGCCGGGCGGCGCGGGTGGCTCCGGGTCGGGGTCCAGAGGTTGCCGCCCCCTGAGCAGGAAATGTGAGAGAAGGCTCG
>JAFIEE010000089.1 GCA_020832705.1 Paracoccaceae bacterium | reverse complement strand
GCCTAAAACTTATCTTTTATCCCGCCGCCGCCGGGACTACCCGGGGGGGCGGTTCACGGTCGGGCCCCCGCGCGCGCCCGACCGCCTGCGAGGCGCCACAGAATGCGCCCGCACAGATGATCCAACGGGGAACGGATACATGCAGGACGCCAGAAAGATCCTGTCGCTGAGCAACGTGACGCTGCTGGTCTCGCTCGTGCTGTTCGGCTGGCTGCTTTATTATTTCAACACCGGCGCGGGCGGCGCGCGGCATCTGGCCACGCTGCTGGTGCCGATCGCCCTGACGGTGCATATCCTCTTCACCTATCAGGAACGCTGGTTCTATCCGCGCCTGCCTGCGTGGTTCAACCACCTGGCGGTGCTGGTTTATATCGGCATCTGCGCCTATGCGTTCTGGTATTTCTGGCAATATTACGAACAGATCGCCATCTGGCGGCAGGGGGCCTACACGCGCGAGGATTTCATCGTCGGGCTGCTGGTCTTCTTCCTGGTGATGGAACTTTCGCGGATGGCGCATCCGGTGCTGTTCTGGGTCAATGTGGTGCTGGTGTTCTACACCATCTGGGGCTACCTCAGCCCGGTCGATTTCTTCTGGCATCCGGGCACCACCTTCTACCGGGTGATCACCTCGTCCACCATGGAGCTGTCGACCGGGGTTTACGGGCTCTATGCACAGCTGACGCTCACGCTGATCGCGGCCTTCCTGCTGCTGGCGGCGGTGGCGGCCGGGTTTGATGCACAGAACGCGCTGGTCAACATGATGCGCCGCCTGGCGGGCAAGTCGCGCCACGGCATCCCGCAGACGGCGGTGCTGGCCTCGGTCTCGGTCGGCATGGTCTCGGGGTCGGGGGCGGCGAACACGGCGGTCACCGGCTCCTTCACCATCCCGCTGATGAAACGCTACGGCGTGCCGCCGGTCTTTGCCGGGGGGGTGGAAACCGCCGCGTCGATGGGCGGGCTGATCATGCCGCCGCTGATGGCCGTGGCGGGCTTTCTGATGGCCGAATTGCTGGGCGTGCCCTATTGGGAGGTGGTGCAGCGCGGCTTTGCGGTGGCCTTTGTCTATTTCACCTCGCTCATGCTGGCGGTGTATCTGATTTCCGTGGCGCTGCTGCCGAATGACCCGGTAGAGCCGCCGGCCGTGCCCGGATACCAGCAGGTCAAGACCGTGATCTTCTTTGGCGGGATCATGGCGCTGGTGGTGATGATGGGCTACTACGGCATGGGCGCCATGCGCTCGGCGCTGAATACGGCGGGGCTGATGTTCGTGGGCCTGCTGGGCGCCTGGCTGTGGTTCAAGTTCGTGGTCAAGGACGCCGAGACCGAAAAGGAAACCCTGATCGGCAACCTGCGCAAGACCGTGGAGACCCATGCCGAGATGACCAGCTATCTGGTCCTGCTGATGGCCACGCTGGGGATCATGATCGGGCTGTTCACGGTCACCGGCTTCATCCTGCGGATGGGCAACATGATGGTGCAGCTTGGCGAATGGCATATCATCGCCACCATCCTGATGGCCTGGCTGTTCGGCTGGCTGGCCGGGACCGGGCTGCCGCCGACCGCGACCTATATCATCGTGGCGATCATCATCGTGCCACCGCTGCGGCAACTGGGGATCGACCCCTGGGTGGCGCATTTCTTCGCCTTCCTGCTGGCGATCTGGGGCGAGCTGTCGCCGCCAACCTCGCTCACCGCGGCGGTGGCCTCGCGCATTGCCAAGGCCAGCTTCATGCGCACCATGTGGGTGGCGCTGAAGATCTGCATACCCATCACCATCATGTCCTTTGCCATCTTCGTGCGCACCGACATGGTGGTTCTGGAAAGCTTCCAGGGCCAGTTGCGTGACACGCTGCTGGTGGCGATAGGCACCTGCGGGTGCACATTCGCAGTGTTCGGCCGGTTTGTCTTTGCCCGGTTCCAGGATGCGATCCTGCGGGCGATGATGGCGGTGATTTCCTTCGTGGTGATTTTCCACCCCGACAACACGGTGGCGATCATGGCCGGGGTGGTGACGCTGCCGCTGGTGATCTTCGGTGTCTGGCGGCACAGGCAGGTTGCGGCGGACAAGGAGGAGCGCGCCGCCGCGCGCGCTTCTGCCGCCGCCGCGACCGAGGGCTGAGGGCCGCGCCAGAGGCCGCCCGTGGCGCGTTCGGCGCGCCGGTGGCGAACAAGGAAAGCGCCCCCTCGGCGCCCCCCCCCCCCCCCCCCGGCCCCCCCCGGGCCCCCCCCCGCCCCCCCGCGCCCCGGCGGCCCCCCAACCCCCCCCCGCGGGGGGGCCGCGCCGGGCCCCCCGGCGGCGGCCCGGGCCGCCAACCCCGCGCGCGGGAGGGTGTGCGCGGCGTTGCGTTTGGGGGTGGACAAGGCGCGCTGACCCGGACATGATTTGATCAAATTAATCCGGACGGGCACGAACCCGCCCGCCGCGACAGGGAAGGGACGCCGGGAGATGCCTGCAGGCGCAACGATTGTGATCCGTAACGCGCGGGTGCTGACCATGGATCCGGACCGCCCGCGCGCCAGTGCCGTTGCGCTGCGCGACGGGCGGATCGCGGCACTTGACGGCTCGGCCGAGGCGCTGGTCACATCGGAGACGCGGGTGATCGATGCAGGCGGGGCCACCGTGCTGCCCGGTTTCATCGAAAGCCACATGCACCTGTTCATGGGCGGGGCGGAGCTGGCGCATCTGCCGCTGCACGGGGTGCGCGGTGCCGATGCGCTGCGCGCCGCGGTTCAGGACTATGCCGCGCGCCATCCGCATCTGCCGCTGATCGTGGGGCAGGGGGCGGATTACGCGCTGCTGGGCCGCCCGACCACCCGCGCCGATCTGGACGCGGTGCTGCCCGACCGTCCGCTGGTGCTGATCGCCGCCGACCATCACACCGGCTGGGCGAATACGGCGGCGCTGCGCGCGGCGGGGATCGTGCACGGCCGCGCGCTGGGGCCGGGCAACGAGATCGTCATGGGCGATGACGGCCTGGCCACCGGCGAGCTGCGCGAGTTCGAGGCCAAGGCCCCGGTGCTGGCGCTTTCGGGCGAGGATCGGGTGCTGGCCGGCATCGCCACCGGCGAGGACCCGGACCCCGCCCCCACGCCCGCGCAGTTTGCCGCCGATGTGGAAACAATGGCGCGCGGGCTGGCGCATTGCGCGCGCCACGGCATCACCAGCATCGTCAACATGGACGGCAACCCCTACACGCTGCGGGTGCTGGCCGAATTGCGCGCGCAGGGGCGGCTGACCGCGCGGGTGCGGGTGCCGTTCCACTACCGCAACCACCGCCGCCCTGAAGCGCTGGAAATCGCCAGCCGCATGAGCGCCGATCACGCCGACGACTGGCTGGCCTGCGGCATGGTCAAGCTGTTCATGGACGGGGTAATCGACAGCGGCACGGCGGTGATGAAGAGCGACTACCCCGGCCGCCCCGGCTGGCGCGGCGAGCCGCTGTTCGATGCCGAAACCTTCGCCGCCATCGCCACCGAGGCCGACCGGCGCGGCCTCCAGATCGCGGTCCATGCCATCGGTGACGGCGCGGTTGCCCGCGTGATCGATGGCTACGCGAGCGCGCGCGCCGCCAACGGGCCGCGCGATGCCCGCCACCGGATCGAACATATCGAACTGATCGACCGCGCCGACATCGCGCGGGTGGCGGAACTGGGCATCGTCGCCTCGATCCAGCCGCCGCATGTGCCGGGCACCGCCGAATTCCCGCTGCAGCCGACGCTGGACATGATCGGCCGCGACCGCTGGGCCGATGCCTATCTGTGCCGCACGCTGGCCGAGGCCGGTCTGGCGCTGGCCTTCGCCTCGGACTGGCCGGTGGCCGATGTGAACCCGCTGCGCGGCATCGAGGCGGCGCTGACCCGGCCCGTCTATGACGGCGCCGCGGATGAACGGCTGGACCTGCACGCCGTGCTGGCCGCCTATACCCGCGGCGGCGCGTTCGCGGAACATACTGAGGACCGCAAGGGCATGCTCCGCCCCGGATATCTGGCTGATCTGGTGGTGCTGGACGGCGATATCGAGGCGACTGCGCCCGATGCCATCGGCGCAATGGGCGTGCGCGCCACCATCAGCGGCGGGCGGGTGGTGCATGAAAACCCCGGTTCGGGTTGCGCCCGCGCGTCCGAGGGTGTGAACTGAATGCAGGAATCGATGCGGAGGCGGCAGGTGAAGGACACGCGTAATCCCCCCGAGATCGAGATTGCGCGCCTGGGCAAGGTCTTTGGCACCGGCGCGGCCGCCTTTCGCGCGCTGAGCGACATCGACCTGACCATCGCGCAGGGCGAGTTCTTCACCCTGCTGGGGCCTTCAGGCTGCGGCAAGACCACGCTGCTGCGGGTCATCGCCGGGTTCGAGCAACCTTCGGACGGCTCGCTGCGGATCAACGGGCAGGAGGTCGCCGGCAAGGGGCCGAACGCGCGGCCCGTCAACACCGTGTTCCAGAATTACGCCCTGTTTCCCCACATGAGCGTCGCGCAGAACATCGGCTTTGGCCTCAAGATGCTGGGCCGCGCGAAATCGGAAATCGACGCCACCGTGGACGAGATGCTGGCGCTGGTGCAGATGGCGCATCTGGCCGACCGCAAGCCCGCGGAGATTTCGGGCGGGCAGCAACAGCGCGTGGCCCTGGCCCGCGCCCTGGCTCCGCGCCCGCGCGTGCTGCTGCTGGATGAACCGCTGAGCGCGCTGGACCTGAAGCTGCGCAAGGGAATGCAGAGCGAATTGAAGCGCCTGCAGGGCGAAACCGGCATCACCTTCGTCTTTGTCACCCATGATCAGGAAGAAGCGCTGACCATGTCCGACCGGATCGCGGTCATGTCCGACGGGCGCATCCTCCAGACCGGCACCCCGCACGAGATCTATCACGCGCCGCGCGAACGTTTTGTGGCCGATTTCATCGGCGACACCAATTTCCTGCAGGTCGAGGTGGCCGAGGCCGACGGCACGGCGGCGCAGGTGACGCTGCCGGGCGGCGCACGGCACCTTGCGCGGCTGCCCGCCGGTCTGCGCCCCGGCGCGGGCGCCCGGGTGACGGTGGTGATCCGCCCGGAACAGGCGCAACTGGTGGCGCCGGGCCAGGGGGTGCTGGCGGCTACGGTGGAAAGATCGGTGTTCTTCGGCACCGATACGCATGTGCATCTGGTGCTCGATGGCGGCACGCCCTTTGTCCTGCGCCGCCAGAACAGCGGCGCCTTGCCCGAACCCGCGCCGGGCAGCACCGTGGGGCTGACTCTGGCCGAGGGCGCGCTGCAGGTGGTGGGGGACTGAGCCGATGGCCGAACCCCGCGAAAGCCACCGCTGGAAATGGCTGCTTTGCGCGCCAGCGCTGACCATCCTTGTGCTGGCGGCCTCGGGCCCGCTGCTGATCGTGTTGGTCTATTCCTTCCTGACGCCCGGCAACATGGGCGGCGTGGTCTGGCAGTTCTCGACCGACGGGTGGTTCCGCGTCTTCTTTCGCCGCGATATCTTCTCGCCCGAGGATGTAAGCTGGAACACCGCGCATCTGACCATCTTCTGGCGCTCCATCTGGCTGTCGCTGCAGACCACGGTGATCTGCGCGGTCCTCGGCTTTCCCACGGCCTGGTTCATCGCCACGCGGCCCGCGAATACGCGCACGGTCTGGCTCTTTCTGATCACCATACCGTTCTGGACCAACCTGCTGATCCGGACCTTCGCCATTCAGGAACTGATCCGCAATTCGGGCACCATCAATACGTTGCTGCTCTGGGCGGGGGTGATTGACGCGCCGATCCAGATGCTGTTTTCCGAATTCGCCATCCTGATCGGCATGGCCTATGTGTTCCTGCCCCTGATGGTGCTGCCGCTCTATGCCGCCATGGACAAGCTGGATTTCCGGCTGGTCGAGGCCGGGTATGACCTTTACGCCAGCCGGTTGCAGGTGTTGCGCCATGTCATCCTGCCGCTGGTCAAGCCGGGGTTCATCGCCGGGTCGATCCTGGTGTTCATCCCGTCGATCGGCGCCTATGTCACCCCGCGCGTGCTGGGGGGCGGGCGCACCATGATGCTGGGCAACCTGATTGATCTGCAATTCGGGCAGGGGCGCAACTGGCCGCTGGGGGCGGCGCTGGCGATCACGCTGCTGGTGATCGTGGTGGCGGCGCTCCTGTTCTATCTGCGCACGCTCAACCGCGAGGAAGGAGGCCGCCATGGCTGAGGCATCCGCGCGTTACGCCCCCGCCGCCGAAAAACCGCGACCGCGGGTGCGCAATTTCGACGTGCGCCGCCTGCCGGGGTTCGGCGCGGTGGCGATCTTCACCTTCGTCATGCTCTATGCGCCGATCCTGATCCTGGTGGTGTTTTCCTTCAACGCCGCACCCAGTCAGGCAACATGGGGCGGGTTTTCGCTGCAATGGTATGAGGCCGCCTTCAACAACCGCCAGGTGCGCGAGGTGTCTATCCGCTCGCTCTGGCTGGCGCTGGTGGCGTCGGGGATTGCCACCACGGTGGCGACCTTGGCCGCGCTGGGCACCACGCGGGTCCGCCGCTTTCCCGGCCAGACCATGATCTATGCGCTGATCAACCAGCCGCTGATGGTGCCCGAGATCGTCACCGGGGTGGCGCTGCTGATCTTCTTTGCCGCGATCAAGGTGCAGACGGGTTATACCGGCATGGGGTATCTGGTGGCGGCGCACACGGCGTTCTGCATCCCCTTTGCCTATCTGCCCATTCGCGCGCGGCTGGAAACCATGGATATCACGCTGGAGCGCGCGGCGGCCGATCTTTACGCCAGCCCGTTCCAGGCGTTTCGCCATGTCACCCTGCCGTTGCTGGTGCCGGGGATCATGGCCGGGTTCATGCTGGGCTTCGTCATCTCGCTTGATGCGGTGGTAATCACCGAGTTCGTCAAGTCGGCGGGGCAGGATACCTTGCCCACCTATATGCTGGGGCAGTTGCGCCGCAACATCACGCCCGAAATGAACGCCATCGCCACGCTGTTTCTGGCGCTGTCACTGTGCATCGTGACGGCGTTTTTCCTGCTTACGCGCAAGCGCGGGTAAGCCAACCAACCGACAGGGGAGAGTCCCATGAAACGAACGCTTGCAACATCGCTGGCCGCGCTGGTGGCCGGAGGGTCCATGGCCGCCGCCGAGGGTGTGGTCAATTTCTACAACTGGGGCAACGTGACCCCGCCCGAACTGATCGAGCGGTTCGAGGCCGAAACCGGCATCCGCGTCACCGTCACGGACTATGACAGCAACGACACCGCGCTGGCGCGGGTCCGGCAGGGCGGGCACGGGTTCGACCTGGTGGTGCCGTCGAACAATTATGTCGAGACCTGGATCGCGGAAGGGCTGGTGATCCCGCTCGACCGCGAGATCGTCACCAATATCGACAATATCGCGCCGGAATGGATGGACGTGGATTTCGATCCGGGCCGTCAGTATTCCACCCCCTATTTCTGGGGCACCACCGGGCTTATCGTGAACACCTCGGTCTATGACGGCAACCCGCACACCGCAGGCATCATCTTCGACCCGCCCGAGGAACTGCGCGGCCGTATCAACGTGGTGCCCGAGATGTCGGACATCATCACCATGGCGATCCGCTATCACGGCGGCCAGCAGTGCGAGACCGACATGGATATCCTGCGGCAGGTCCGCGACACGCTCATGGGCGCGCGCGAGCACTGGCTGGCCATGGATTACGGCAATATCGACGCCTATGTGGCCAACGACATTTCCGCCGGGGTCTACTGGAACGGCGGCGCCATGCGCGCGCGTCTGCAGAACGATGATCTGGTCTATGGCTACCCGCAGGAAGGGTTCTCGGTCTGGATGGACAACGTGATGGTGCTTTCGGACGCCCAGAACCCCGAAGGGGCGATGAAATTCGTCAACTTCCTGCTGGAGCCGGAAAACGCGGCGGCCATCTCGAACTTCTCGCGCTATGCCTCGGGTGTGGTCGGGTATGAGGAATTCCTGGAAGAAGAGATGCGCACCGCGCCCGAGATCGTCACCCCGCCGGAACTGGTCGGCGCGGGCGCCTTCTCGATCCCCTGCCCGCAGGAGGTCAACGACATCTATTCGCAGATCTGGACCGAACTGATGCAGTAACCGCGGCAATGCGACCCCCGGCGCCTGTGGCGCCGGGGGTGTTGGGCGTTACGCGCGCCCTGCCTGCGTGGCTCAGAATATGTTCACCTCCACGCTGTCCGCCAGCGTGTTGGCGATGAAGCAGTAGCGGTGCGCGCGCTCCTGCATTTCCTTGAGTTTGTCGTCTGCCACCACAAACCCGGTATCGAACCGCACCACCGGGTGCAGGTCGATGCGCGTGACCGCCATCTGACCGCGCGGGTTCTTGCCCAGATGTGCTACCGCGTGGTCGTGGTAGCTGGCGACCGGCCAGCCCGCTTTCGCGCAGAGCGCAAGAAAGGTCATCATGTGGCAGCTTGACAGCGCCGCCGCCAGCGCCTGTTCGGGGTTGGTGTGGTCCGGATCGCCGCCCCCCGGCGGGGGGGCCTCCACATGCAGCGCATGGGGGGGGGTTTAATGGACGGTATGCGCGTTGGAATAGGCGCCGGTTTCCAGTTTCGGCGCGGTGCGCTGCCAGTGCAGGTCTATGGCCAGATCGGACATCGTGGGTGCTCCGTTCAGGCCGCAGCCAGCCGCTTCCGGGGGTCGTAGAACGGTTTTTCAACCACCGTGGCGCCGGTAATGCCCGAATCGGTCATCACTTCCAGCCGCGTGCCGGTTTCGGCATGCGCCACCGACACCATGGCCAGCGCGATGTTGCGCTCCAGCCGCGGCGAATGGACAGCCGAAGTGACCTGACCCACCGCCGCCTCGCCGTTCCAGACGGTCCAGAAACGGGTATTCGGTCCGGCCATCGGTGCGCCGTCGATGATCAGCCCCACCTGCCTGCGGGTGACGCCCGCATCGCGGATGCGCTGCAGCGCCGCCTTGCCGATGAACGCTGCCTCCATTTCCAGATCCACCAGCCGGTCGAGGCCCAGCTCGAACGGGTTGGTGTGGATATCGGCATCGGCGTGATAGGAGAGCATCCCGCCTTCGATCCGCCGGATGGTCGAAGTGTGGCCCGGCTTCAGCCCCAGCGGCACGCCGGTCGCCATGATCCGCTCCCACAGCGCCTCGCCGCGGGTGCCGTCGCGCAGGTAAAGCTCGTAGCCCAGTTCCGACGACCAGCCGGTGCGCGAGATGATCAGCGGGATGCCGTCCAGTTCGGCCTCGCGCCACCAGTAGTAGCGCAGGTCCATGATGCTGTCGCCAAACAGCGCGCGCATGATCTCGCCCGATTTCGGCCCCTGCAGTTGCAGCGGGGAAACGTCCGGCTCGGTGATGGTCACGTCCATCCCCGAATGCACCGCCAACCCCTGCGCCCAGAGCAGGATGTCGCTGTCGGCGAGCGAGAGCCAGAAGCGATCCTCGGCCAGCTTCAGCAGGATCGGATCGTTGAGGATCCCGCCTGAGGCATTGGTGATCAGCACGTATTTGCACTGGCCCACCTGCATCTTCGACAGGTTGCGCGGGGTCAGCATCTGGGTGAAGCGGGCGGCATCGGGCCCGGTGATCTCGACCTGCCGCTCCACGGCCACGTCGCACAGGATCGCGTCATTGACCAGGTTCCAGAAGTTCTGCACCGGGTCGCCGAAATCGCGCGGGATATACATGTGGTTGTAGACTGAAAACCCCTGCGCCCCCCAGCGCACCGTGGCGTCGAAATAGGGGGACTTGCGGATCTGGGTGCCGAAACCGAACTCGTGTGGCTGCATGGGTATGCCCTCCCTTTCTGGATGCGCGGCGGCCGGTCCGGGCCGGAACGCGCGGTTGCTCCTGCACTCCATCTAGGGATTTTCGCGCGGCGCCGTGGCCTGAAATGACGCCCCGGAAACGTCCACGCAGGCCCTTTGCAGGGCCGATGGCAGACCGGATGTCCGTGCGCCCTCTCAGCCGCCGCGCCCGGTCAGTTTCGCAAGGTTCGGCTGGCCCGATTTCACCTGCCGCGCGCCGATGTAGATCACCCAGCGGTCGATGCCGATCTCGGCATCGAGCAGCCCGTCCATCAGCGTCTGGAAGGCCGCCATGCCCGGCACCACCACCGTCATGACGTAATCCACGCCGCCGCCCGTGGCGATGCAGTCGGTGATCTCGTCCACGGCGCGGACATGCGCCTCGAACCGGTCGAAATCCGCCTTCCGGTGGTGCTTCAGTGATACGGTCACCACCACCTTGAGCACCTCGGCGACTTTTTCCAGCGCGATATCGCCGCGATAGCCGCGGATGAACCCCTCTGCGCGCAAGCGCGTCAGCCGTTCCCAGCACGGCGTCGGCGACAGGTTCACGAGCTCGGCCAGTTGCGTCTTGCTCAATTGGCCGTGTTTCTGCACCGCGCTCAGGATGCGGATGTCGGCGGCATCGAGTGTGGTTTTCCTGCGCATCGGAACCCCTGTGCGGATCGCTGCCCGGCACCCGTGCAGCCACGACATGACGGGCCGCTGCCGGGGGCAGGGCCTGCGCAGGGTATCGCGCAAGCCGGGAGCCTTCGCGTGGCCGCATGCGACCTGTTGGGGCTCGGGGGCGGCGAAGCCACTGGCAGGGGGCCCGTGTGCACGCCGCGCGCGGGTCAGCAAAACGCGACTCGCCGGATATGGACGGCTTTCGCATTTGCCTGTATCAGAGCCACAGCCCAAGACCGAAGGTGTGGACCATGAACTTCCTGCTTCGCCTGCTGACCTGGTGGAACAGCCAGACCCTGGGAACCCAGTTCTTCACCTGGCGCAAGGGGGTGCCGGTCGGCGAGGATGATCAGGGCAACCGCTTCTATCGCTCGCGCGATGGCCTGCGCCGCTGGGTGATCTATAACGGCGAGACCGAGGCAAGCCGCGTCAGCCCCGAATGGCACGGCTGGCTGCATCATACCTGGGACGAGCCGCCGACCGAACGACCTATGGCGCACAAGCCCTGGGAACGAGCGCATCAGGAAAATCTGACCGGTACCGCCATGGCCTATGCGCCGGCAGGGTCAATCCGGCGTGCCGCCCCCGAAGAGCGGCGCGACTACGAGGCATGGCGCCCGGAATGATACCCGTGCGGGCGAACGGACAGCCCGGGCGGCGCTGCACGGGCTTGCGTGCGCTGGCCTGCGCCCTGGCGGGCGGGGGGCTGTGGATGGGGGTGACACCCGCCGCCGCGCAGGAAGTGGTTGCGGCGCACGGCGCCATCCTGCGCGGCCTGGACAAGGTTGCGGGAACCAGCCGGGATCTGGAGCTACGCGTCGGCGAAACCGTCGCGCTTGGCAGGCTGAGCGTGACGCTGGCCGAATGCCGCTATCCGCCCGCCGATCCGGCCTCCGAGGCCTTTGCCTGGATCACCGTGCGCGACGACGCGCGCGAGCAGGTGCTCTTCGACGGCTGGATGATCGCCTCGAGTCCGGCGCTGCACGCGCTCGATCATGCGCGCTACGATGTCTGGGTGATGTCCTGCATCACGTCCTGAGCGCTCGGCATGTGGCGCACGGCGTTGAAATCGGCGTCCTGCGCCAGCGCCGCGCGCAGCAGCGCGCGATAGGTCGCGCGCGGGACCTCGATGGCGCCCAGGCTGGCCAGATGCGGGGTGAGGAACTGTGTGTCAAACAGCCGGAACCCGCCCGCGCGCAGCCGGTGCACCAGCCAGGCCAGCGCAATCTTGGACCCGTCCCGCCGGGCCGAGAACATCGATTCGCCGAAAAAGGCCGCGCCGATCGCCAGCCCGTAGACCCCGCCCATCAGCGCGCCGTCGCGGTTGTCCCGGACCTCGAGCGAATGCGCGTGGCCGCGCGCGTGCAGGGCCAGGAACAGCGCGCGGATGGGGGCGTTGATCCAGGTCTCGGGCCGGTCGGCGCAGGCGTCGAGCACCTGTGCGAAGGCGCGGTCGGTGGTGACGGTGAACCCGCCCCGGCGCATCCGGCGGGCGAGCGAGCGCGAGATATGGAAGCGATCCAGCGGAAAGATGCCACGCTGGCGCGGGTCAAGCCAGAACAGCACGTCGCTGTCGCGGCTTTCGGCCATGGGGAAGAGGCCCGCGCGATAGGCCGCCAGCAGCAGGTCGGGGGTCACGGCGGCGGCGCTGTCGTCCCCGCCGCGCATCAGGGCGCGCCGTCTGCGCGTGTGGCCAGGGGGCCGCCATGGCGGCCCGCGCGCCGCGCCCCCTCGATGGGGGCAAGGCGCGCCCCCCCGCTGCCGGGGCACTGCGCGCGCCTCACCGGGCAAGCCATGCGTTGACGGCCGCCACGAACGCCGCGCCGCGGGCCTCGAAATCGGGGAACTGGTCGAAGCTGGCCGCCGCCGGGGCCAGCAGCACCACCTCGCCGGGCTGCGCCTCCTCGGCGGCGCGGGCCACGGCGGTCTCCATCGTCTCGCAGATCACATGGGGGGTGTCGCCCAGTTGCAGCGCGAAGTCGCGCGCCGAATGACCGATCAGATAGGCCTTGGCCACCGCGCCGAACTGCGGCGCCAGCGCCCTGATCCCGCCCTCCTTGCCCAGCCCGCCCGCGATCCAGCGGATGCGGTCGAAGGCGCGCAGCGCATGGGCCGCGGCTTCGGCATTGGTGGCCTTGGAATCGTTGACGAAACGGACGCCGCCCGCCTCGGCCACCAACTGGCTGCGATGCGGCAGGCCGGTGAAGCTTTCCAGCGCCTGCGCGATCATCCGCGGCGCCAGCCCCAGCGTGCGCGCCACCGCCCAGGCGGCGCAGGCGTTCTGGTGGTTGTGCGCGCCCGGCAGCCCCGCCAGCGGGCGCAGATCGACCGAGGCCACCTGCCGCCCGTGCCGGACTTCGGCCAGATGCCCCTTGCGTGCAAACACGTTCCAGCCCGGCCCGGCCAGCCGCTGCCCCGCCGAGACACGGATCACGCGCATGTCCTCGGGTGCCTCGGAGAGTTGCCCGGCCAGAAACCGCCCTTCGGGTTCGTCCACGCCGATCACCGCGCGGTCCGGGCCGCCCTCGGCAAACAGGCGCCGTTTGGCGGCGAAATAGCCGCCCTGGCCGCCGTGGCGGTCCAGATGATCGGGCGAGAGGTTGGTGAACACGGCAATGTCCGGGGTCAGCGCGCGGGCCAGTTCGGTCTGGTAGCTGGACAGCTCCAGCACCACCACCGCACCGTCTCCGGGCGGGTCGATGGACAGCACCCCGCGCCCGATATTGCCCGCCATCTGCACCGGCACCCCGGCGGCCGTCAGAATGTGGTGGATCAGCGCCGTGGTGGTGGACTTGCCGTTCGATCCGGTGACCGCGACCACGCGCGGCGGCTTGTCGAAGGCAGCGTTGTGCGCCGTGGCCAGGCTGCGGAAGAACAGCCCCACATCATTGTCCACCGGCACCCCCGCCGCCAGCGCCGCAGCGATCACCGGGTGGGGTGCCGGGTAGAGATGCGGAATACCGGGCGAGGTGATGAGCATCGCCACCCCGTCCCAGCGCGCGCGGGTCAGGTCATGCAGCGCAAGACCTGCCGATTCGGCCCGCGCGCGGGTCTCGGCGCTGTCGTCCCAGGCCAGCACCTCGGCCCCGCCCGCGGCCAGCGCCGCGCAGGCCGCTTGCCCCGACCGACCCAGCCCCAGCACCGCCACCCTGCGCCCGTCAACTCCTTGCACCGGTATCATCGCCGCGTTTCATCCTGTCCGTTTCGGCCCCGACCATGACGCGAAACCTGTCCCGGCTGCAAGGGTCAGGCAGCGCACCCGGCGGACAGGTCGGTCTTCGCGGAATGGGGGGCTCCCGCCCGTCGGGGACGGATTGAAAATCCGACCCCTCCCGTTGGGCC